>QHSQ01000030.1 GCA_003221615.1 Candidatus Rokuibacteriota bacterium
ATCGTGCCGACCAGGACGTGTCTGGAAGGTGCGGCAGAACGATACATCGTGGGTCCGCCATGCGAGAGGGTGATCGCCATGAAGGCCTCCTTGTGTCGCGACTGACGAAGACAGTGCGCCCCGGCGCTTCACGTGTCAAGACGGGCAGGATAGAATCCGCGCACCGTGCGAAATAGGAAGGGGAGCTCATGAGCCATAGGCGACAGATCGTGGTGACGGCGGCCCTCCTCGCGCTGCTCTCGACCGGTGTCGCGACGGTCGGCGCCGAGCCCAGCGGGACGATCACGTGGGGGGTGCACGTCACCCTGGCGACGCGCTGGCTCGACACCGCGGAAACCGATGCCGAGATCACGCCGTTCATGGTCATGTACGCGCTGCACGACGCGCTGGTGAAGCCGATGCCGAGCGGGCTCACCACGGCCTCGCTCGCCGAGTCGTGGAGCATGTCGAAGGACGGTCGCGTCTGGGAATTCGTGCTGCGCAAGGGACCGCGATTCCACAACGGTGATCCGGTCACGGCCGAGGACGTGAAGTTTTCGTTCGAGCGCTACCGCGGCGCGGCGGCGCCGCTCTTCAAGGCGCGGGTCCGCGAGGTGTACGGATCATGGAGCGAGCCGCATTTCTCTCCGCCTGGCGCGACAAGAAGCTCAAGAACGTCTTCGTCGGCGCGACGGGTGCGGCCGGCAACGCGTCCACCCGGATCGAGCCGTACGCCACCGGCAAGGGCGTCAATTCCTACGGCACGTTTCCCGAGATCGAGAGCCTCTTCCAGCGGCAGCTCCACGAGATGGATCGCAAGAAGCGCGAAGACATGCTGTTCCAGATTCAGCGCATCCTCGCCGAGCGCGTGATGTTCGTGCCGATCTGGGAGAACGGCTTCATCCGTGCGTATGGACCGCGGGTGGAGGAGCCGGGGCTGACGCTGATCCCGGCGTTTCCGTATTCAGGGCCTCTCGAGGATGTCCGGTTGAAGAAGTAGGGTGTAACCGTTCCAGGGTCTTGATTACCGGCGAACAGGCGCTATAAGGGGTCCATGCATCCGGTGCCAGTGCGGTTCCTGGCCCTCACAGCCCCGCGGTGGCTCGGCCTGGTCGTCGTGGCGGGCCTGCTATTGGTGGGGTGCGGAAAGCACTACTGGGGCAAGCCGGGCGCGGGCCCCGCCGACTTCCAGCGGGAAAGTGCCGAGTGCGCCCGCGAGAACGCGGTGCTGATGGGCTCGAACAAGGACTACGGGATCGTCATCGCCGACCTCTACAAGAACTGTCTGAAAGCCAGAGGCTGGAACCGGGCTCAGCAGTTCGAGCCCGCGCCGGCCGGATGGTTCCGCGGAATCGAAGAAGATGGGCCGATGCTCCTCGAGGCCTCGCCTCCGGTGAGCCCAAGGCAGTAAGTCTCAAGCGGCCACCCGGCCGCTGTCGTGGACGATGCGACCGCCGACGATGGTCATCTCGGCCGTGATGTCGCGAATGCGAATCTCGGCACACGTCATCGGGTCGTCCGACAGCACGACGAGGTCGGCGAGCTTCCCGGGCTCGATCGAGCCCTTCTGATCCTCCTCGAACGTCAGGTAGGCGCCTTCAATGGTGGCGGCCCGGAGCGCGTCGGCGCGGGAAAGGCGCTGCGCCGGCGCGATGACGTGGCTGGTCGCGCGGCCGGCCCGGGCGACGGCTTGCCAGACGGGCCAAAAGAGTGAGGGCGGCACGTTGTCGGTGGCGAGCGCCACGTGCACGCCCGCCTCCTTGAGACGGCGCAGCGGGACGATCGTGTCTTCGGCGTGTGGTCCGAGCTGCACGCGAAAGGCGTCGCCTTCCTTGTACAGATACCGATTGGTGTGCGTGGTCAGGACCACGCCGAGGTCGCGAATCCGTCCGATCTCGTCGGCGGTGAGGACGCCGATGTGCTCGATCACCCAGCGCCGGTCGCGGATGGGCACGGCGCGGTTCACGTCTTCGTAAAGATCCAGCAGGCCCGTCCCCATGCTGAGAATGCGGATGTCCTCCCGCGCGGCCGCCAGGAGCACCGCCCGCAGCTGCTCGCGTGGCAGCGCTGCGTCGTACGAGAATCCGGCCCAGCCGGTGTAGGGCATCGCGCGGGCTCGGACGGAGCCGTCCGGAGAGGGATTCGTCTCGGCGACGAGGCCCGCAACCCGTAGAAACGCATCGCCGCCGCCGCGACCGGCGATGCGCGGCTTCCACGCCGCGAGCCGCGCCTCGATCGTCGTCGCGTTCGCCGCGCCCCATGACGGGCTCAGGGCCAGATGCGCCCGCACCGTCAGCTCACCGCGTGCGGCCGCCTCGTCATAGACTCGCAGCACCTCGTCGGCGACGCCGTGGCCTTCGACGACGCTGGTCGTACCGGCCGCGTTGTAGATCCTCATCGACTCGCGCAGACCTCGCCCGCGGTCTTCGTGCGTGAACCGCGGCGCCGCCGCCATCAGTGAGAGCTCGACGACCGGAATGTACGTCTGCTCGACGAAGATCCCGGTCGGTTCTCTGGTCGAATCCCGCTCGATCTGTATCCCGTCCCACGGCGGCACGGTCTCGCGCGTGATGCCGGCGAGCCGAAGCGCTTCGCTGTTGGCGATCGAAACGAGCGGGAGCGTGTGCCGCCAGTAGCCCCAGATCGAGCGGATGTAGACGGGATTCCGCGGCGCGACCCGGTCGAGGTCTCGGCGTGTCGGGTACCGCTTCTCACGCAGATTCCCGGGGACATCGAAGTAGTAGGGCGGGTCGCCGAGCGGCATCGTGACGATCCAGTCGCCGGGTGCGGCCGCCTTCACGAGCACCTCGACGCGCTGAAGCACGTCGTCGATCGAGCGCGCGCCCGCCAGCGACGGATAGAGCGACTTGAGCCCCTCACGGTCCATGTGCGCATGCGCGTCCACGAGCCCGGGCACCACCGCACGCCCCCGGAGATCGACGAGGCGCGTGTCGGCGCCGGCGAGGCGACGGACGTCGGCGCTGGCGCCCACCTCGGCGATACGGTCGCCCGCGATCGCGACGGCCTCGGTGACGCGGAGGGCGGGATCGAGCGTAACGACGCGCCCGCCGAGGAGAATCAGGCTGGGCCTGCTCATGAGTAATAGGGCGGATACACGGGCACCCCCATGCTACAACTTGAAAAGGTGATCGATTTTCACACCTTTTCCATCACGGCGCGCGATCGTGAGACAGGGGCCTTCGGTGTCGCCGTCGCCACGGCGCGGCCGAACGTCGGCAGCCTCGTGCCGTGGGTCTCGCCCCGAGGAGCCATCGCCACGCAGGCGCGGATCAACACCGATCTCGGCCGTCAAGGCTTGGCGCTCACGGCCCAGGGGGTGCCGGTCGATGTCGCGCTGAGCGCCCTGCTTCGCAAAGACGGTGACCGCGAGCTTCGTCAGGTACACGGGCTGGACGGTGAGCGCGCGTTCTGCCACACCGGGGCGAGCTGCGTGCCGTGGTGCGGTCACGAGCAAGCCGACGAGTTCACGATCGCCGGAAACATGCTGGCCGGTCCCGACGTCGTCGCGGCGATGGCCCGGGCCTTTCGCGCGAGTGACGGCGAGCGGCGTGATCTCTCCGAGCGCCTGCTCATGGCGCTCGAAGCCGGACAGGCAGCCGGCGGCGACAAGCGCGGCAAGCAGTCGGCCGCGCTGCTGGTGGCGGCCATCCGCGAGCCGCGCATGTATCACAATCTCCGCGTCGACGACCACGCCGACCCGGTCGCCGAACTCAGGCGCGTCTGGGCGGTCGTCGTCGCGCACACCAAGCAGATCGAAAGCGAATTCGGCCCCGCGGGAGTCCGGCTCTTTGGCCGGGTCAAGCATTGACATCTCGACGTTGCAGGCACCGAGGAGGGTCGCGATGAAGCTCCGCGCGATTCCATGGCTCGTCGGGCTGGTCGCGCTGTCGACGGGCTTTCAAGCCGAGGCGAAGACGTACCGGTGGGTGAACGAGCAGGGCATCGTCACGTATTCCGACCAGCCCCCGCAGGTCCGGCCGGTCGAGGGTGAGCGCGAGGCGTTGATCGGCGAGGCCCTGGAGATCTCGGGGACCAAGAGATCGCTCGAGACGATCCCCGCCCACATCCGCGCCCAGTTCGAAGCGCGCCAGACGCCGCTCAAGCCCGACGAGAAGACGCGTGTGGGCAAGATTCTCGGCGACGCGTTCCGACCCGATGTGCTCTACGGCGCGGTGCGCGGCGCCTTCCGGACGAACTACGATCCGCAACGCATGAACTTCGTGATCGGGCAGCTCCGGACACCGCTGTTCCGCAAGATCGCGGCGCTGGAGGTCGCGGCCAGCGAGCCGGGTGCGAGGCAGGATCTCGAGCGGTTCACGATCGGGCTCCAGGGTGACATCCCGCAGCCGGCTCGCGTCGCGCTCGTTCAGCGGTACGAGGCGTCGATGCGCAGCGCGGAGCTCCAGATCGAGATGGGAGTCGTCGCGTTCCGAGCGGTCACGCGCTCGCTCGAGCCGGTGCTGCCGTCCGAGAAGCGGCTGACCGCGCGCGAGGCCGATTCGGCGGAGCGTTCGCTCCGGGCGCAGCAGGATGGCCTGGTCCGCGCGGCCCTCGTGCGCTGGCTCTACACCTTTCGGTCGCTGACCGACGAGGAGCTGGCGGAGTACGTCGCGTTCGCCGAGACAGACGCCGGGCGCTGGTTCGTGGCCACTCAGCGCAAGGGACTACTCGACGCGATGCGAACGGCGATGGATGCGGCGGCCCGGCAGATGGCCGCCGCGTTTCCCGCAAAGCGCTAGCTGTGAGACTTCAGAGCTAGCGCGCCGGGCGGCGCTCCTCGAGCAGCTTCAGGAACCGCGGGTCCTTCTTCAGATTGGCCAGCGACGGGTCGAGGCTCATGTAGTCGAACCGGTCGTAGCCGAGATCGAGCGCCTTGACGAGCCACGTCAGAGCCTGATCGGCATCGCCCAGACGCGCGTAGACGCGTGCGGCGTTGTACGCGGCCTGCGGATCCTGGGGCTTGGCCTCGGCCCCTTGCACCGCTGAGGAGGTCTGGTCCTTTCGCTCCTGCATGACGGCCTTGTTCTTCAGCACGCTCTCGAGGCTCGCCTTCGCCGTGGCGTTGGCGGGATCACGCTGAACCAGGTCCTCGAGCTCGCGAGCGGCGTCGTCGTAGAGCCCCTGCTTGCTATAGAGGTTGGCGAGGTTGTTGCGGACGATCGCGTTGGCCGGATCGAGCTCCAGGGCTTTGCGATAGGCGGCGACCGCCTCGTCGGCCCGGCCCTGGCGGTCGTAGGCGTAGCCAAGGTTCGACTGGATGACAGCCGACTTGGGCGCCGCCTCGGCAGCCTTCTGGAGCTCGGTGGCCGCTTCCTCGAACTTGCCGTCCTTCAGCAACGCGGCGCCCCTTGCGTTCTGTTGCGCGGCCGCGTCCGCGCGCTTCTGTTCGGCGGACTTGTCCTGCCCCTGAGCCGCTCCTCCCAGAAGCGCGCAGAGCGTCAGCGCGACGAGTGCGAGCTTTTTCACTGAATTCGCTCACGCCAGGAGCGGACCTGCTTCAGGAACGCCGGTGCCGGGATCGGATTGTTCGGGAGCTGCTGGTTCGTTGTGGCGGTGATCGCCGACGCCGTGGCCGACCCCGAGCCCTGCGGCGGCGTCACGATGACGATCGGCATCGAGGCGATTCCTTGGCCGATCGTTGTCGAGCGGGTGGTCGTGGCGCCGGTCGAGGTGAGCATGGTGCCCGTGCTGAAGTCGATGGCGGCATAACCGGTCTGCATCTGGACCGAGTAGAGCTTCGCCGTCCCGCCGCCGCCAAGACAGGACACTGTGGTGACCGGCGTGAAGCTGGAGAAGAGAACGTCCATGTTGAAGACGTTGGCCGGGTCGAGCACTTTCTCGCTGGAAGCCAGTCTGAAGAACCAGCCACCCGCCGCCGTCCCGTTGGTCGACGTTACGTCCACGAGGGCGCTCTCCGATAGAGCGGCGCCGTTCGACATGTCGGTCGTGTCCTTGATCCCGTAGAAGCGATTCGACGCCGCGCTGTTCGGATGGTTCCGGTCGCCCGTGCCGAGGAAGACCCAGAGGTGCATGGAGGTGTCGTAGGCGAGCACGGGGGCGCCGTAGAAACCCTGAGCCGGATAGAACTCCCCGCTCACCGGCGGGTTCGCCTGGCTCGGGGCGGCGGTGAAGAGGCGCTTGCCCGCCCAGCTCGTCGTCGTATTCGCCGAGACATCGAATTTCCAGAGCTGGCCGCCCGTATCACCGATATACACCCGGTCGACGAAGCCGTCGTTGTTCAGGTCGACCGCGGTGGAGTTTTCTGTGAGACTGAAGTTCATGTACTGACGGTCGTCCGAAGTGCCGTCCTTGTAGTACTCCCAGAGCTTCGAGCCGTTCGAGAGGTCGACGGCGAAGAACGCTTTGCCGTGGGCGTTGTTGCTCGCCGTGTCGTATCCGCCGCCGAAGAACGCGACGAACTTGCACGGCGTGTTGCCTGGGTAACATGTGTCTGAGGACGAGCTCATCTTCACCTTGCCGATCGAGGGCTCGGACCACGTCTCTGTCATCTTCGAGTCCGTGAAGCTCCACATCCACAGAGGGTTGGTCGTATCCGTGATGTCCAGGGCGTAGTAGAAAGGTCCGCCACGCCTCATACCGAAGACGACGATCGTCTTCCACGTGCCGGCAATCTTGATGTCGGTGGCGATCGGGCTCGAGTCCACGAAGAACTGGTGGTCTGCACCGGTGTCGGTCAAGATCTTCAGATTGTCGAGGAGGTCCGGCGGGATGAAGGCCCAGAGCTCTACACCATCGCTTTCACGAAACGCGTGGACCATCCCGTCGTTGGCGCCGGCGATCAGCACCTTCGTCCGGTTAGCCTGAGCGGTTTTGAACGCCTGGTAGGTCGGGTCGCTCGACGCCAGGACCGGCGGCGTCACCAGAACCGGCGTCGAATGGAAGATGTCGCCGAGTTTCCACGCCCGCTCCTCGGTGAGGTTACCGTTTCCGTTCTCGTCGTACGAATCGATGCCGCGGACGAAGTCGATGATCTTGTCATGCTCCGCGTTGCTCGACGCAGCAAGGAGCGTGTTGGTGATCGCGGAGTTCGTCTTCGTGAATACTTGCCGGGCTCCACTGACGACCGTGTAGATCGTCCGGTTCGCGGCCGGCGTCGTACTGAGGACCTGGCCGGCTTCCCAGACCAGGGCCGAGGTCAAAGGCACACCGTTAGCGTCCACCGGGACCAGGCCGTTGGAGTCCCGCTGGTAGGCCTTCAGGTAGCCCCGCCAGAAAGGGATGGAAGGGTCGGACCGGAAGGCGGCGAGATAGGCCTTGGTGCTCCCCGTCGTGCTGGTCGTCGGCACGACCGGCGTGGCGAACGTGAAGGTGGCCTGGACGATGCGCCGGATCGCGTCTTGAAGCGCGGCCTGCAGGCGGGTCTCATCGTCAGAGATGTAGAACTGCCCGCCACCGTTCTTCGCGGTGGCGCTGAGGGTGTCGTAGGCCGCTTGCGTCTCGGCTGCGGTGGTGTTGACGGTGACGCCGAAGCCAACGGTGTGGACGATCACGTTCTGAACCCCGGTGAACGAGGTCGCGTGGTCCTGGGTGAATCGGTTCGTCCCCTCGGTCGGCATGTTCCGGGATCCCGAGGTCTGCATCCCGTCCGTGATGAAGATCACGAAGTTCGGCTGGCACTCGAGCTGGATGGGGCTCGAAAACGGCCCCTGAGTCCCGGCCGCCGTCGCTTGGCCCTTGAAATATTGGCCCACGTCGTAGAGCGCGTCACCGAGGGGAGTGTCCCCGGTCGGAGAGAGCCCATTGACCGAGGCCTTCAGCGACCCGACGCTGGCGCCGATCTGCGCGACGCCATTGCCTGCCACCTGAGCGCCGCGCACGCCGTTGGCGCCGTAATAGAAGGTCATCACTCCGAACCGAACGCCCGACACGTTGTCGAGGATCGAGTTGACGACCTCCTTGGCGATGGCCATCTTCGACTTGCTGCAGGCGCCACCGCTCGCGCAGGTCCCTAACAGATAGTTGAGATAGTTACCCGTGAAGAGGTTCACCGTGGAGCCGTTGATCTTTCCGGACCAGTACCCCGCGTCGTTCAGGGCATTCTGGGCGGGGTGCGGGGGGCTGTCGGGGACCGCTCCGACATTGTTGGCGTAGAACGTGTATGTGGAGCTGCCGCCGCTCTTGTACACCTTGACGGAGTCGCAGGGCTGGAAGGTTTGGTTGTTCTTCTTCCCCGAGGGATCGCAGTTGTTGAGTACGGGATAGTAGGCCGCGGTGCCCGACGGGGGCGGCACATCGAAGGAGTTCGACGGGGCGCTGTCGGCCATACTGCCCGAGTTGTCGATCATGATCACGACGTTGGGCTGAATGTTGGCGCCGAAGATGTCGCTATCGTCGGCGAATACCGCCGGGTGTACCTGCAATGAAAGGAACGTCGCAACGAGACCGAGGGCAATCAGGCGCTTCATAGCTTTCATGGTCATGACCTCACTGGGCAATGGGCCCGTAGGCAACCTGGGCGTCGATCGTGCGCTGAGCGCTCCGGGGTCCAGTTCCCGACCCGGTGATCGCATAGTTGTAGAAGACGAAGCCGCCGGGGTTGTACCCGGTGCCAGAGCCGATGGAGTAGCCGGCGCGTTGGGTCGTATTCAGGAAGCAGTTCGCGTCGGCGCCGGCCCCGGCCGCGACCGAGTACGAGAAGGCGCCCATCGACGTAGCCGCTGTCGCGCACGTCGGACCACCCGGCACGAGCCTGTCGATGCCGACGTTGATGCCGGCGTCGGCGGCGAAGAAACTGCCCTCGGCCCACATCGACCCGTACGCGATGTCGCCTTCCGTGCTCGACATGCGAACCAGGAAGATGCCGGACACCAGCAGCAGCACCATGATGAAGATCGCCATCACCGAGGCGATGCCGCGCTCATCGGCGCAGTGACGCCACAATCCACGCATTTCACGGGCCTCCATCAGGGATTCCGGAGCCTCACGTCGGAGGTGAGGGTGTACGTCTGGGCGGGTTGACCCGGCACGGGCTCCCGGGCCGTCACCATGATGACGATGCGCCGCACGATCGACCGCTGCGCGACGCTGGCGAAGGTCGGCGCGGCCCCCAGCCCCTCCGCATCGAGGTTGTACGGGCCGGTCGGCGGATTCGGGACCGGATTGTTGGCCGAATCGAAGTAGGCGAAGCTCAGCGCCGTAACGCTCTCGGCCATCAGTTGCCCGTTGGCGCACGTGTACGAAGCCCCGGCGCCGATCGCGCCCTGGACTCGCCGCAGCCCGGAGTTGTCGCGGCAGAAGGTGTAGACACTGCTCGCGCCCGTTCCATCGAGGTCGCCGGCGACGGAGAGGGCGGACTCGGTGGCGATCTGAATCGAGTTCGACAGGTCGTTGGTGTTGTCGTTGTCGATGTTCTCGGGGAAATAGCCGGTCATACGGATCTGCCGGGCCATCCGGTCCATCGCGACTCGGGCATTCTGCTGGACGTCCAGCTTTCGTTCACTCACCTGATATGCGTTGCGGCTCGGGTCGAAGACCTGGAAGATCCCGACGAGAATGAGCAGGAAGATGCTCATCGCGACCATGAGTTCTACGAGAGTGAAGCCGTCTTGTCCGCGGAGGGGCCGCATTAGAACATCCTCACGATCATCGTGCTGAGCGTGACGGTCGTCGGCGGCGTGCTCGGCACTGTGACCGTTACCGTGACCTGGCGTAGCGTGGCGCTCGTGTTCGCGACCGCGACGACGGCCCGAGCCCCGAAGGGTTGTGCGGTTCCCCATGCGGTGGTCTCTGCGGCGGAGAAGGAGAAGCCGTTTCCCGAGCCCGCCAGCATGTAACGCCAGCGCCGGGCGATCGCCGACTCGGTGCCCGTCAATCCGGCGATGACACCCGTGTTGCTCGCCGTGTCGACGCCGTTCAGATTGCTGATGTTCGCGAACGGAACGTCGCCGACGTCCTCGAGAATATGTCGCGCGCCCGACACGGCCATGGTCATGCGCCCGGCGTCGGCGATTTGCTTGTAGCCGACGGGAAACATGCTGGCCAGCGTCAGCAGCGCGACAACGAGGATCATCGAGGCGACCAGAACTTCGACGAGCGTGAACCCGCGGTGGTCGCCGAGGGCGCGCACGATCCTCCGGTTGACGTTCGTCGCGCTCCTCATGGGCAGGCGGCTCCGACGCCCTGGACCCTGATGCGGCCCGACGGGCTCACGCACACGTCGAGCGAGCCTGTGGCCGACGAATTCTGAACGCGGAGGACGCCCGCGGCGGTCGCCGCTCCGAGCGAGCTGAACGTGATCGTCGGGCCCAAGGTGATACGCGAGGAGTTCTCGAGGCGTCTCCAACCGGAGCCGTCCGTCTCGGCACCCGTGAAGACCTGGCCGCCGGGGCACGGCACGACGGTGCCCGAGCAGAACCGCATCCGGTTGTTCGGGTTCGTTTGCGTCTCGACACTGTACGAGACGCCGCGCGTGACAGCGAGCTGACGCGCCTGGTTCAGCGACACGACGATGACTCGGGCGGCGCCATCGGTCTCCTGAGCCCTCGCATAGCTGAGGTAAAGGGGAAAGCCGATCGCGCAGAGGATCGAGACCACGGCGAGCAGGACGAGCAGTTCGGCGACTGTGAAGCCGGCCGAGTCCGGCCGGAAAGCACGCACGAGGATCGCGGTATTCCTGGTCATGTTCGACTCACACGAGCGCCGAGCGCATAGGGCATCACGGCAAATGTCCATCCGGGGACGGTTGGAGCAATGGGTGTGCCACGACTAGGTCGCCGTGGAAACGCGGACTTAGGGAACCGGCAAGCGGGTCAGTGACAAATTGCTAAGCGCGACGTGACAAAGATCGGCCACGTCCGAGAATTCGGCAACGATTCCGGAAAGGTACGAAGCGGGGTGCTCGAGGAAAAATGGGCCTGCGACGTCGGGGGTAAACCGGGAATGCCCAGGCCTGAGCGCCGTCCTCCTGAGTCACGCGAATCCTGAGCGGATGGCAGCGGCCGCGCATGAGCGCGGAGTCCGCGTGGCTCGAACTTGAGCGCGGTCGTGCGTCCGCGGACGGCAAGTCGGCGCACGAACGCGCGAGTGTATACTAGGCGGCGCTTGACCCTTGGAGAGGTGGCCGAGTCGGCCGAAGGCAGCCGCCTGCTAAGCGGTTACAGGGTTAAAAGCTCTGTCCCGGGTTCGAATCCCGGCCTCTCCGCCAAATCACCACGCGGCCTCAAAACAGCACGAGCGCCGAGTCACCTCGGCGCCCGTGTCCGCGTCAACCCCGTTGGGGCCGCTACTTCTTCATCTCGAGCGTGATCCCGGCGGCCTTCGCGGCCTCGTCGTACTTTGCTTCGGACTCAGCGTGCTTGCCCGAATTGTGCAGCGCCTGGGCTTGCGCGGCGATCGACCGGGCATTGGCCGCGCCCGGATCGAAGCGGTTCCCGATCGCCTTGTCGATCTGAGCTTGTAGCAGGGGGCACTGATTCGCCAGTGCGGGACCAGCGGCCGAGGCGACCAGGACGAGGGCGGTGACAAAGCTCTTCATCTCTCTCCTCCTTGGGGTCTATCGGACGGGGACAGTCGGCTGGGATGATCGTGGCGATCGGGCGCCATGTCAAGACGCGATCGTCGGGTGTCTGTAGGCACAAATCTTCTCGGCGAGCTTTGCGTCGAGCTTGTCCCCGGAATGGCGCGCGAGATACGACTTTGTTTGGTCAGTGCGAACAAGCGACGGCCCGTGGTGCCCCGTACCTGGATCCCGTAGGGATATCCGGGGTCTCGAAGACCGTTCTGCCATGCGCCAACCAGTTGCGGCACAGGTGCGACCGCTAGCACTCCAACTCGCGGTATCTTCCCCGGGCGCTGCTGGGAACAGTACCGCAAGTGGCGCTACGAGCGTCCCCCCATGACACACAGAGAAAGAGACGCCGGTCCATCACTCGATGATTTGATCTGCCCGCAGCAGCACCGACTGCGGGATCGTCAGGCCGAGGGCCTTGGCGGTTTTCATGTTGACGACCAGCTCGTAGTTCGTGGGCTGCTCCACGGGCAGGTCCGCAGGTTTCGCGCCCTTGAGGATCTTGTCGACATAGACGGCCGCGCGGCGAAACATCACGGGAATGTCCGCGCCGTAACTCATGAAACCCCCAGACTCTGGGAGCAGCCTCCATGCTGAGATCACCGGGAGGTTCGCCTTCGTCGCCAGCTCGCCGACCCGACGTTGATACTCGAAGAGGGTTGGGGATCCGAGAACCATCAACGCGCCGACACCCTGCTTCTTCGCGGTGTTGATCACACCCCCCAAGTCCTGAGGACCTCGCACGTCGAGGACTTGGAGTTGCACCCCCAGCGACCGAGCTGCAGTCTCGGTTGCCTTTACCTGGGCCGCGCCCGACGGGTCGATCGGACTCCGCAGTACGCCGACTCGCGTGAGGCGCGGGAGTGCCTCCTTGAGGAGGGCCAAGCGTTTTCCGTCCAAGTCGGTATTGATGGATGACACGCCGGTGATGTTTGCTTCTGGTCGGGAGAAGCTGACGATGAGTCCTGTCACGACGGGATCGCCAGCCGTTGCGAATACGATGGGGATCGTCTGGGTGGCGACCTTGGCAGCTTGCGCCGATTCCACGCCACCCGTGGTGAAGATGAGATCGGCCGGAAGGTGGGCGAGTTCGGCGGCAAAGGCGGTCAAACGCTCGCGGTCTCGTCCAGCAAATCGGTCTTCGAAGATGATGTTGGTGCCCTCGACCCAGCCGAGTTCGCGCATTTTCTCTCGGAACGCCGCATGATTGACGGTAGGTCTATCCAACGAAGAAAGATGTCCAACCCGGTAGACCTTCCCCGATTTATTCTCCTGCGCCTCGGCAGCGAGCGGCCCCAAGAGAGTCCCAATCGTCAGCCCACAGACGAATGCGCGGCGGTTCAGCACTGGATGATCTCGTCGGCTCGCACCAAGAGCGATTGGGGGATCGTTAGGCCGAGAGCCTTGGCGGTCTTGAGGTTGATCACCAGATCAAACTTCGTGGGTTGCTCCACTGGCAGGTCGCCTGGCTGAGCGCCTTTCAGAATCCGGTCAACGTAGTCCGCTGCGCGCGTGAAGACCTGCGGGACGTTTGGACTCCATCACAAAGTCTTGGCCTTCGCTCCACCCATGTGTCTTGAGTCTCGACAGAAACGGCTCGCGGACTAGCTTGTTCGTCGTGGAGTCGGCTCCCCGAGCCCTAGCCAGCCGATCCGGTAGACCTTTCCGGCCTGTTGCGCCTCGATTGGTAGCGGCCCGCGAGTGAGCGCGAGAGCGACGGCAAGCCCGATCGGCCGCATGGGGCACCTCGGTGAAGGATGGCTGGCGGGAGTCTACCCGAAGGCTGCGATGCGCACCAGCATCGACGATGGCCCACAGCGGTGGTGTAGTCCTGTCGGCGTGATGGGTCTCGTTACTAGCCTTGACAACCCCGTGGTTGGCGCAGATGATCCGGGGCACCGCCTCGACCCTCCGGCCCTCGTGGTGGAGGCAGCAGTGCCCGATCCCGACGTGCGCGATCGCGGTCCTCCCTAGACGTGGTGCGAAGCGGCGTGACCTCTCACTGGCCGAGAGTTTCTTGATGAACGGAGGACACCATGTCCGAGCAGGATAATCTTCGGATCGCCCGCCAGGGCTGGGACGCGTGGAACGCCCATGATCCGGACAGCTTCCTCAAACTGATTGCTGACGACTTCGTGTCCGAGTCCGATACGTTGCCCACACCGCTACGTGGCCGAGATGGCGCCCGGCAATCGATGCAGATGTACATCAAAGCGTTTCCTGACCTTCACTTTGACATCGAGCAAATGATCGCGAGCGGTGAATACGTCATTACGCGATGGCACGGCACGGGAACCCACAAAGGGGAGCTGATGGGTATTCCCGCTTCTGGTCGGCGCGGAGCGGGCATACACGGCTGTAACATTACGGAGTACAGAGGGGGAAAGATCGCTCGCGAATGGGTGTATTGGGATGTCGCGACCTTGCTCCGCCAGATCGGTGCAATGCCAACTCCAAGCCCTGCGGTGTAACAGCTGACGCTTAGACGCGGACCGTCATATAACGCCTACGAGCGTCGAGCCACCTCGGCGCTCGTGGTTCTTGTGGCCGGGCATGCTCAACGCACCCAATCGAGAAAATGGATGCCGCAGCATCCCGCTTGGCATCACGCCCCAGCACATACTGACGCCCGTGCATCCAGCTTCGACTCAAAAGGCTGCTCAGCGTCCCGGCCTCGCGTCAAGATCTTGGTAGCGCAGCAGAGGCAGCGCCATGGGCGCGGGCGCGAAATGCCTTATCGCCAAGGGTTGCTTCGGGCGAGATGCCCGGCCGTCGCAGGCGCTGTTGCCTCATCTGCTGGAATTTTGGAATCGACCGCCGCGGCTCGATAAATGCACGTGAGGCGGGATATGTCGCTCGGTCTAGTTTGGGGACACGGAACGTTTCGAGTGCTGAGAACAATGTCCATGCGGCAAAGCGATCGGGTGTGGAATTCGCTCACCCGCCACCTCGACCGGGTCGCTCGCGGCTCGGATGGTAAGGATCGTCATCGGGCGGCCTTCGACGACGGCCTCATCGTCTGCCTCGTCGTGTTCGTCGGGCTGGTTGTGCTCGGCAGTGTGTTGATGCTTCTAGTTTGGACCACCGCGGCACTCCCGCCGAGGATGCTCGAGTCCTGTCCCGAGTTCGACCTCTGTGCGGCGGCCGCAGCTGACGGCAATGAATCTTTATGGGTGGATGATCCTCGTACTGATGAGCTGGAGATGACCCGTTGAGCAGGGTGCCGACAAAGTCGATCGGTTAAGGAATATGTAGAATCATATGCCCCTCGTCGGAGAGTCGGTGTTACTGGATGGGTAGAGCGAGATCGGCCTCAAAGGCGTAGTCACAGCAGCTGGCTCTTCGCGCGATCAGTTCAACGATGCGAGACGGAATAGCTCTAAGTCTGCATCTTCAGGAGTAACCCATCTCCCTAACACCACTCCACGGTGACAGGTTCTCTGAGGAGCACCGTCATCGTGGTTGCGGGGGCGCGGGCGGTTTCGGTGGCGGTCGTCGCGGGGGGCGCGTGGGCTTTGGGCGGGGCGGTGCTGGAGCGGTCTTGCGGCGCAACCAGCCTTCGAGGTTTTGACGTGAGCCGCGACTCTTCACTGGATTCTCCATCGGCGCGCAGCAACTGCAGCGACGCTGTCATTGTCACCCAAGGGCTTTCCCGGTCTTGAGGGTGATCAAAGACGTACCCACGCAGATCCGAACGCCTTGATGTCGAAGCTCGCATCTGTCCATTGGCGCCGCCGCTCCGATCGTCGCCGTTCGATCGTCGCTGTCGACACGCGCCGTCGCCGCTCCCCCTGGCGGCGGTCATAGAGCACTCGAGCCGCACCGAATGCTCGGACCGCACATTCGTACAACTCCGCCTGATCCGGGCGCACGATGAGCAGCCCAGGTTCACTCGATTGAGTCACGTAGCTCGCCCAGTCGCGCAAGTCAAACTGAGCGGCTTCGTCAGGACGGCGCAACAACCATCCCGCGACGGCCATCAGGATTGCCACGCCAACGATCGCGACGCCTCCGGCACGAACCCGATGGTCCCCTGTCAAGTCCCCAAAGATGAACATGATCAGGCCGATGCCGACCAACGCGGCGGGCAGGAGGGCACGCCTCATCGGTTAAGTGTCTCAGCAGCGACCGTTCTCACAACTTCATTACTCTCAGTGACTCCAGCCCGGGACCAGCCGAAGTCCCAATGTCACTGGGCCCAAGGGTGGGCCAGCTACCCCAACACTGGCAGGAACCTAAAGCGGGCGGGGGAAGGAGTCAATGACGTTTTGATCAGCGGTGATTAGGAACTCCTGGCGGGCGGGGTTGAGAGGGTGGGCGAGGTGACCCGGTTAGGGACTACTCTCCTACACACAATCAAGTCCCGGACAGAGCCGGTCTTCGCCCTTAGGCCAAGGGGGGCCAAGGTCTTCTTTCCGCCAGTTCTCCAGAGGGCCGCTGGGGCACTCAAGAAGGGCGACGTCGAAGGCACCCCACCTGGATGAGTACTCATGGCATGGCAATCGGCACACCTTCGCGTCCAGGCTTGCCATGGCCGGAGTGGATCTACTGACGATCAAGGAAGTGGGTGGGTGGCGGACGCTGGCGATGGTTCAGCGGTACGCTCACTTTGCCCCGGGGCACCTCCAGGCCGCTGTTGAACGGCTGGTATCACCGCAGCAAGGCGCTGTAGAACTAGCCCGTAACTAGCCCGCTCGCCCCGGGGCGCCGCGTAGTGTATCGTAAGTGCCCGTTGCGCCCTTAGCTCAGGTGGACAGAGCGTCGGACTACGAATCCGAAGGCCAGAGGTTCGAATCCTCTAGGGCGCACCACTCCTTCGCGGCGGCGCCGCCCAAAAGACCCAGTTTTAGCCGGCGGCGCGAGCGCGGCGCTTCTTCTGCTTCTTCTTGAAGGCGGCGCGTTTGCGTGCGGTCTTCCTGCGATTCTTCTCGCGCATGGCAGTCTCCTGTCGGCTGGGAGAATTGGGGGAGTGCACGGTAACGTCCGTCGATCATAGACCGGCCGCGCCAAGGCGCACAACCGCGCGAACCACGGCGGTCGCTAACCTTCCAACCCTGCACGTAGGGGTGATAAACTCGCCGCTCGTGGCGAAGTGAGCCGAGAGGGGACCGCGTGTAGCGTGGTGGCCCCTGATCGAATCCTCCAGGGCGCACCACTTTCAACAAGGGAGGCCCGCGTGACCTTCAAGCGGTTTGTGTGCATCGTGCTGCTGGTGGTGCTGACCGCTGTCGTGGTGCGGCCGGCCCGCGCCGAGGCGATGGATCCGCAGCTGGTCCTGATCATCGTCGGGGCCGGGATCGCGGTGATCGCCCTGATCGCGGTCGTCATTATCGCGAACGCGTCGGAGGGCAGACGCCGCAGCGCCGAGCTGTCGACGACGGCGGAAGTTCTCGAAGAGCTCGAGCGCCGGTCACGGACCCTGCTCGCCGGCCCCACGGTGGTGGTGCTCCAGACGACGGCGGTCGAGAGCCCTTGAGCTCCTGAGAAGTTGGACGCCGAAGCATTCATGCGCGCGGCGCTCGCCGAGGCGCGCGTCGGCCTCGCGGCGGGCGAGGTCCCCGTGGGCGCTCTCGTCGTCCTCGATGACGTGATCATCGGGCAAGCGCACAACGCGCCGATCGCCCTCGGCGACCCGACCGCCCACGCCGAAGTTCTCGCCCTGCGCGAGGCCGCCCGCAAGGCCGGCAACTACCGGCTCCCGCGCGCCACGCTCTACGCGACGCTCGAGCCGTGCGCGATGTGCTGTGGAGCCGTCATCCAGGCTCGTCTCGCGCGCGTCGTCTACGGCGCGTTGGATCCGAAGGCCGGCGCCGTCGAGTCGCGGCATCGGCTACTCGATGACGGCCGGTCGAACCATCGCGTCGAGACACGAGGCGGTGTGCTCGGGGCCGAGTGCGGCGCCCTGCTGACGGAGTTCTTCGAGGGCAAGCGCGGCGGAGGCCGCTAGAGGCGCGCCACAGCCGGGATCACCTTCGTTCCCATCAGGTCGATCGAGCGCATCGTGGTCGCATGATCCATGCGCGATTCCTGGGCCTCGAGGAGCAGATGGCCGACGCCGAGCTCGCGCTGCACGCGGGCAAATCGGTCGATCACTTCGTCGGGCGTGCCGGCCACGATGAACTGACCGTCCAGCAGCTCCTCGTAGCTCATCGACGCGAGCGACCGCGGCCGCGCGCGCAGCGCGAACTGCGTGCCCGCCCGCGAGCGCATTCCGACCGGCGCGAACCACTCGACGGGCGCCCGCAAGGTGGGGCCCATGCGCCAGACGAAGTGGCGGCCGGCCTCGAGCGCCTTGGCCTTCGTCTCCGCCGCCACCGCGCAGATGAGGAAGCCGAGATTGTCGGGCGTGACGGTTCGGCCGACCTCGGCCGCGCCCTGCCGGTAGAACTCGAAGAGCTCGCGCGCGATCTCGAACGGGACCAGGAAGGGCACGTAGGTGTAGCCGCGCCGGCCGGCCCACACCGCCGTCTCGGGGCTCGCGGTGCCGGGGATCCAGATGGGCGGATGTGGCTTCTGCAGTGGCAGGCACCAGGGGTTCACGTGGCGGAAGTGGTAGTGCCGGCCTTCCCAGCGAAACGGCCCGGGATCCGTCCAGCACTTCAAGATCAGATCGTGGCATTCCTCGAAGCGCTCGCGGTTGTGTACGGGGTTCGAGTTGGACCACCAGGTCTCCACGCCCACGCCGCGCACGAAGCCCGAGAGCACGCGCCCGCCCGAGATGAGGTCCGCCATCGCGAGCTGCTCGGCCATGCGTACCGGGTTGTCCTCGATCGGCAGGATGTTGCCGAGCAGCAGGATCTTCGCCTGCCGCGTCGTACGGCCGAGCACCGCGGCGGTCATGTTCACGCCGACGTTCACGCACGACGGCGTCGAGTGGTGCTCGTTGATCATGAGACCCGCGAAGCCCGCCTGGTCGGCGAACTCGTACTCTGTCAGGTAGCGCTGGTAGTTGGCCGCGGCCTTCTCGCGGTCGAAGAAGCGATTCGGGAACTCGAGCCGGAGCGACGGGTACTTGTCGCCTTCCTCGTCGGGGAACTCGTGGTGCGGCATCTCGCTGAAGTAGTAGAGCTTCATCGCCGCGAACCTCCTCCGAGGAAATCGAGCACCAGGCGCGCGAAGGCATCGGGCTGCTCGATCGGCGGCAGATGGCCGCATCGCTCGAGCACCGTGAGCGTCGCGTTCGGCAGCCCCTGACGGTATTGTTCGCCGCACTCGACCGGCACCGCGCGGTCCTCGCGGCCCCAGACGATCAGGGTCGGGTTCGTCACGCGCGGCAGGAAGTGCGCCAGACGCGGATTGTGCATGTAGGGCTTCCAGGTCAGGCGCGCGGCCATCTCGCGGTTGCGCGTCGCGGCCTCGATCTCCGCGGGAGTCGGCGCGCGCCCGAAGAGCTCCGGCCACTCCGGGACCGTTTTCGAGTCGTGCACCATCATCGTGAGCAGCTGCGCCGGTGAGAAGTAGAAGATGTCGAGGATCTCGCCGGTCTCGGGCTTGAGGCCGACCGGCGCCACCAGCACGAGCCGGTCGATCGAGCCCGGGCTCATCGTGGCCATCTCCACCGCGGTCCACCCGCCGATCGAATGACCGAGCACGTGCGGCCGCCCCAGGTTCGCCGTCTCGATGAACCATAGATAGAAGCGGGCGAGGTCGTCGATGCCGTCCATCCAGTCCGCGTCTTCAGAGCGCTCGAAGCCCGGGTGGGTGGGGGCCCACACCGTGAAGCGCTCCGAGACCTGCGCGAGCCAGCGTGTCCACCCGCGATTGCCGCCGGCGCCGTGGAGCACCAGCAGGGGATCGCCCTGGCCGCCGACCCAGGCGTGCACGCGGAGGCCGCCGACCGAGATCATCTCCTCACGAGGTCGCATGCGCCGTATTATGCTCCAGCCGGCTAGACCGTATGGAAAAGACACCGCTCGCGGTTCGGCTTGGAGAATTCGCCGCCCAGCTCCGTCACGAGGAGCTGCCGGCCGCCATCGTCGACAAGGCGAAGGCGTTCGTGAACCACGCCGTGACGGTCGGGCTCGTGGGCGCTGGCCACGAGCGCTCGGCCGCCGCGAGACGCGCCGTGCTCGAGCACGAGCGGCTCGGCCCGCGGCGGCTCGGGGCGGGGCAGGGCGCGACGTTGTGGATCGACGGCGCGCGGGTCACGCGCGCGGGCGCGGCGTTCGCCAACGGCGTGGCGGTCGCGGTGAACAACCAGTGCGACTCTTACCACATGCTCACGCATCCCGGCGTCCTCATCGTGCCGGCGGGCCTCGCCACCGCCGAGGGCGAGGGAAAATCCGGCCGCGAGCTGTTGACGGCGCTCGTCGCCGGCTACGAGGTGCAATGCCGGTGCGCGCGCGACTTCATCCCGTCGACGCCGGCGCACGGCTTTCGCGCGAGCCCGGTCTACGGCATCCTCGGCTGCGCCGCGACGACCGCGCGGCTGCTCGGCCTCGACGCGCGCGGCGTCGGCAACGCGATCGCGCTGGCGGCGAGCTTCGCCGGGAGCCTCATCGAGGGGCAGCGCACCGGTGCGCGCGACGCCGACTTCGCCGAGGCCCAGGCCGCCCGGAGCGGCATGTGGGCGGCGAGCCTCGCCGCGCAGGGGTTTCAGGGCGCGGC
Organism: Candidatus Rokuibacteriota bacterium; assembly: GCA_003221615.1. Classification (GTDB taxonomy): domain Bacteria; phylum Methylomirabilota; class Methylomirabilia; order Rokubacteriales; family CSP1-6; genus AR31. Next base: position 20,135 of record QHSQ01000030.1, read on the forward strand.
GACGGCACTGGAAGGTGCGGGCGGTTTCTACAACGCGTTCACCGGCAGCAACACGGGCGATCTGGCGTACACGTTCACGGGGCCGCCCAAGGCCGATCTCGGCGAGATCGTCGCGGATCTCGGCAGGCGCTGGGAGGTCCTGGACGTCAAGTTCAAGATCTATCCCACGCCCGGCTTCAATCAGCCGGTCGTGTGGCTGGCGAGCGAGATGGCGGCGCAGCACAAGCTCGTGCCCGACGAGATCGAGCACCTCACGCTCGAGATGAACTACCTCGAGACGCTCTACCCTTCGCCGCGGTTCCCGCGCCCGCCGGCTCCGGACGGCAGCGGATTCGGGCGCACGGCCTACATGCTGGCCTACACCGTGATCGCCGGTGACTACCCGGTGCTCGAGGCGAACGTCGAGGATCCGCGCGACGCCGGCGCCTCGACCGGGGCGGAGCTCGCGGCGCGTGTGGCCGCCCTTCAGAAGAAGGTCGAGATCGTCGGCGCGGTCGGCCGCGAATGCTTCGCGCCGCGCCTCACGATCACCTTGAAGAACGGCCGGCGCGTGACCGGCGAATATCACGGCCGCGAACTGATGTGGGACTTCGCGCGAGACGCCGAGGTGCTCCGGCGCTTCGTGCCCGGCCTGCCGATCGCGCCGAAACGCTACGAGAGCTTCGTGGCCACTGTCGCGGCGCTGGACAAGGCGCCGTCGGTCGACGAGATCGTCCGACTGACCCTACCCGACTAGCCGGCGCGCCCCGTCCGCGGCGGTCGCCTACTTCAGCACCGCCTCGGCGATGCGCGTCAGCTCTGCGCCCATCTCGGACTCGGTCTTCACCACCGGCGGCCTCACGATCACCCGCGTCGCGCCGGCATCGTGCAAGCGCCGCAGCAGATCGAGATCGGCCGGCTGTCCGTGAACCGAGATCGTGATCTTCGACGGATCGCGGCCGGCGTCCTTCGCCAGACGGTCGAGCGTGGTGCGGCTCTCGCGGAGCTCTCCGGGCGTGATGCGATTGGGCAGCCAGCCGTCGCCCCAGGCCACCACTCGCTGCAGCACGTTCTTCGCGCCGCCGCCGAGCAGCACCGGCGGATGCGGTCTCTGCAGCGGCTTGGGGAACGACTTCACCGGGGGAAAGTCGTAGTACTTGCCGTGGAACTCGGCCGCGGGCTTCGTCCACAGCTCCTTCATGGCCAGGATCGACTCGCGCGTCTGCGTCCAGCGGTGGTCGAAGTCGCCGCCCATGATCTGGGTCTCTTCCCGGAGCCAGCCGGCGCCGATGCCGAACAGGAACCGCCCGCCGCTGAAGAGGTCGAGCGTCGAGATCTCCTTGGCCAGCAGTAGCGGGTGGCGCTCGGGAACGAGCACGATGCCGGTCCCGAGCTTGATCGATTTCGTCGTGCCCGAGGCGCGCCCGAGCGCGACGAACGGATCGACGAAGTGCGAGTAGCTCTCGGGGATGACGCCGTCCGGCGAGCCCGGAAAGCGGCTCGCCGAATTCACCGGGATGAACGGATGCTCGGCGCACCAGAACGACTCGAAGCCGAGCTCCTCGGCTTTCCGGGCCATGAAGCCGACGTCGACGTGGTACGCGGGCAGCGGAACCGAGACGCCGATGTTCATGATCGCTGGACTCCCTCGCGCATCAACGCAGCGCCTGGCGGAGGGAGGCCGCGACGTGGGAGGTCGCGCGGTTGCCGGTCGCGATGAGCCGCCCCATCGGCATGAAGCCGTGGATCATTCCGCCATAGTTGACGTAGTCGACCTGGACGCCCGCGTCCGAGAGCCGCGCCGCGTAGGCCGCGCCCTCGTCGCGCAGCGGGTCGAACCCCGCGGTGATGACGAGCGCCGGCGGAAGACCCGCCAGCGACGGCGCGCGCAGCGGCGAGACGCGCCAGTCCTGCGCCTCGCCCGCCGCTTTCAAGTAGTGGTTCGTGAACCAGCGCATGCCCTCGCGCGTGAGCATGTAGCCGTCGGCGAAATCGCGATACGACTTGGATTCGGCCGCGACGTCCGTCACGGGGTAGATGAGCACCTGAAGCGCGATGGCGGGGCCGCCGGCGTCGCGCGCCATGAGCGCCACGACCGCGGCGAGGTTACCGCCGGCGCTGTCGCCCGCGACGGCGACCCGACGGCCGTCGATCCCGAGCTCGCCGGCGTGCGCGACGACCCAGCGCGTCGCCGCCCATGCGTCGTCGACGGCCGCCGGGAACTTGTGCTCCGGCGCCAGCCGGTAGTCGACGGCGACGACCGTGATGCCCGCCTCGGCCGTGATCTGCCGGCACTGGACGTCGTGCGTGTCGAGATCGCCGATCACCCAGCCGCCGCCGTGGTAGTAGACGAGCACCGGCAGCGGGGTGCCGGCAGGCACATCCGCCGGCCGGTAGACCCGCAGCGGGATCGGCCCGCCCGGGCCGTCGGCGGTGAGGTTTTTGACCGCGCCGATCTCCGCCGGCGTCGGAGTCGAAGCCGGGCGGGTTTCGCGGAAGAGCTGTCGGGCGTCCTTGGGCGACAGCGTGTTGTAGGCGGGCCGCCCCGACTTGATGACGAGGTTGATCACTTCCTGGGCCTGGGGATCGAGGGCCATGGCACGCTCTCCTTCTCGGGATGACATCTCGGCGACAGCCTAGAACACGTCGTCGCGCCGACCGCTCTCGAAGTCACGCGTGCGCTCCGCGAGCGCGCCCGAGTCGAGCAAGCCCTTGTCGGCGAGCAGTTGCTCGAACGCGTGCAGCCAGCGCTCGTAGTAGCTCGTGGATTCGCCTTCGCGCTCCGCGTGCGCGATCTCGGCGATGAGCTGAGCCTGAAATTCGCGCCACTCGAAGCACGCCTCGTGACTCATGGCCACGGTCATGCCGAAGATGCGACCCTGCCAGGCCTCGTCGAAGACCAGCTCGCCGTTCTTCCTCGGCAGCGCCGCCGCGCCGCCCATGTCGGCGATCTCTCGGCTCGGGACCGGTTCCATCGGACGCCTCCTGGTCAGCGGGCCGCGGCAGCCGACGGCTTGACCACCGCGACACCGATCATCGAGTCGCGCGTCACCAGCGTGGCCAGCTCGGCCTCGCTCAGCCGCTCGGTGCCGGCCGGGCGCTCCGGCAGGACGAGATAGCGAAGCTCGGCGCTCGAGTCCCAGATGCGAATCTCGGTGCTCTCGGGCAGGTCCACGCCGAACTCGCGCAGGACCACGCGCGGCTCGCGCACCGCGCGCGAGCGGTACTCGAACGACTTGTACCAGACCGGCGGCAATCCGATGAGCGCGTGCGGATAGCACGAGCACAGTGTGCAGACCACGAGGTTGTGCACGCCGGGCGTGTTCTCGACCACTTGCAGGTCGACGCCGCCGAAGCCGAGCTCTTCGATGGCCGCCGTGCCGTCGGCGAGTAGCCGCTGGCGATAACCGGGATCGACCCACGCGCGCGCCACGACCTTGGCACCGTTGTGCGGGCCGATGTCCTGCTCGTAGGCGCTGACGATGCGGTCGACCGCCTCACTCGCGACCAGCTTCTTCTCGATCAGCAACGACTCGAGCGCGCGGACGCGCAGCGAGAGGAGCGACTCCGGCTCACGGTGATGATGTCCGTGATCATGGTCGTGTCCGTGAGTGCCGCTCATGACGTGCTCCTTTCGGGAGCGGCCGGCTCGAGATAGCGCTCCCAGAGATCGATGTGGACGGGCGCTCGGGGCTCCGCCGAGGCGCCCCACAGCAGGGCGGCGTCGAAGCGGACGCTGTAGAGCGCGTGGGGCTGCTCGCCCTGCCCGTGGGCGTTGGTGTCCGGGAAAATGAAGGTCCCGTGCACGCGGACGACGACGCCGAGCTTGCCGCGCGCGTAGCGCGGCAGCCGCGTGTGCCCCACCGGCGCGTCATGACGCGTGAGGACTCGTTCGCCGGCCGCGAAGCGCGACGCCGGGCCGGGCTGACGATACGGCGTCCGGTCCTTAGTGACTCGCAGCATGCGATCGGTCAGCTTCGGATCCGAATGCGGCGGCGCCGGGTCCGTGCCGCGGGCCAGCTGGGCCATCCGGCGCTCCAGCTCCTCGCGCGTGATGATGCCCTTTTCCACGAGCAGGCGGATGTTGCGATCGAGCCAGCGCTCGTAGTAGCTCGCGCGGAGATAGTCGGCCGGCGCCATGCGCTCGATGGCGTGGCGGCTCTCGTCGATGTTGAAGATGTGCTGCACGGCGCACGCGCGGGTGATCCCGAGCACGCGCCCTTCCCACGGCGCGTGGAAGACGGGCTCGTTCTCCTCGCGCTCCACGCGCCCGAAGCCGTGCATACCGCCCATGTCGTGGATGCCGTTCACGTTACGAGACCTCGCGTCGCACTGTGCAATGCGGCGGCGATCCTGTCAAGGAACCGACCCGAGCAAGAGGCGCGTGAGCTCCTCGGGCTGGCTCAGCATCGGGTAGTGGCCGGTGTCGAGCTCGTGCCACGTGGCTTTCAGCCGTTCGGCCGTCCGGCGCTGGTGCGTCTCGGGCGGGTTCGTGGCGCGCCGGCAGCGGATGACGGTCGTGGGCCAGGCCTGGCTCCAGAAGCTACCGAGCTCGACAGGCGCCTCGAGCGCCGCGACCGGATGCGGTGTATAGCGAGCGAGGGCCCAGGCCCGCAGGTCGGGATCGAGATCGGCGAAGAGCCGCTTCTCGACGTCGGTGCGCGTCGGCCCGGTCGTGATCGCGGTCGTCTCGTTGGCCGACACGCGCTTCACGATGTCGCCGACCCGCTCGCCGGGCATCAGCGCCAGCGCGTCGACGAAGACGAGCCGTCCGATGCGGTCGCGGGCCAGCTCGGCCGCCTTGCAGATGACCATGCCCCCGGAGCTCGTGCCGACGAGGACGACGCGCGCGAGGTCCTCGTAGAACAGGAGCTGCGCGATCTCCTGAGCGTGCGTGGCCACGGTGATGGCCGGGCGTACGAGGTGATGGCGCTCGGCGCAGCCGTCGAGCGTCGGCGTATGCACCTGGTGTCCTGCGGTTCGCAGGCGTTCGACGACCGGCTTCCAGATCCAGCCTCCCTGATACGCCCCGTGAACGAGCACGTACGTCGCCATGGTCGCTCCTCTGTCTGGATCCCGGATGCACCGATCGGTTCTCGCGCCAGGCCGCGCGCGGCGACCCGCAGTGTACACGGTGGGGGCTCTCTGCGATACTCGGCGGGCGCGGAGGGTCGGCCCCGCGCGTCGTGTTTCACGAGGCCGAGAGTCGCCCGTCAAAATCGAGGAGAGGCACATGAGGCTTGCGGGAAAGGTTGCGCTCATCACCGGCGGTGCGAGCGGCATGGGTCAGAGCGAAGCCATCATCTTCGCGCGGGAAGGCGCGAAGGTCGTCGTCGCCGACGTGCTCGAGCTCGAGGCGCGTCAGGTGGTCGAGAAGATCGCCGCGGCCGGCGGCCAGGCGCGGTTCGTGAAGCTCGACGTGACGAGCGAGGCGGACTGGGAGAACGCGGTCAAGGCGACCGTGACGGCGTTCGGCAAGCTCGACCTCCTGGTGAACAACGCGGGGATCAGCGGCACCTTCGATCCGGACACGTTGAGCACGTCCGCCTGGGACACCCTCATGAACGTGAACGCGAAGGGCGTGTTCCTCGGCATGAAGCACGCGCTGCCCGCCATGCGCGACGCCGGCGGCGGATCGATCGTGAACATCTCGTCGATCTCGGGCTTCGTCGGCCAGGACCGGATCCACATGGGCTACAACGCGTCGAAGGGCGCGGTGCGGATCATGACCAAGTCGGGGGCCGTGCAATTCGCGCAGCACGGAATCCGCGTCAACTCCGTCCATCCAGGCGTCCTGCCTCCGATGCGGACCTCCAAGGCCTCCGCCGATCCGGCGTGGCGGGAGAAGTCGCTGCGCGCGGTGCCGCTGAAGCGCGAGGGGCGAGTGGAAGAGGTCGCCCACGCGGTGCTGTTCCTGGCCTCGGACGAGGCGTCCTACATCACCGGGATCGAGCTCCCGGTGGACGGCGGCTACCTGGCGGTGTGAGCGGTCGGTAAGAGGGAAACGGCGATGCCCGAGGCGGAGTTCGACCGAGCGAAGGCCAAGGCGTTCACCCAGCTCATGGTTCGCCACCTCGAGGGCGCCGCCGTCTCGGTCATGCTGGAGATCGGCCGGCGGGTCGGCCTCTTCGAGGCGATGGCGGAGATGGGCCCGGCCACCAGCGAGGTGATCGCCGAGACGGCCGGCCTCAACGAGCGCTACGTTCGGGAGTGGCTGGCCGCCATGGTCTGCGGCGGCATCGTCGAGTACACGGCGGCCGAGCACACGTATCGGCTCCCGCGCGAGCACGCCGCCGGGCTCACCGGCTCGTCGACCCGCAACCTCACGAGCATGGTGGAGATGTTCCCGCTGATGAACCGCGTCATTCCCGAGGTCGCCCAGGCGTTTCGGACGGGCGGGGGCGTGCCGTACAGCGCCTACCAGCCGGACTTCACCGGGCTCATGGATCGGCGGAGCCGTCCGCGCTTCGACGAGCTCCTCTTCAGCGCCTATCTCGGCAAGCCCGAAGGAATCATCCCTCGTCTCGAGGCCGGCATCCGCGTCGCCGACGTCGGATGCGGGACCGGACACTGCATCACGTTGATGGCGCGACGATTCCCCAAGAGCACCTTCGTCGGGTACGACATCTCCGAGGAGGGGATCGCCGGCGCGCGCGCCGCGGCCCGCGGGCTCGATAACGCGTCGTTCGTCGTGCAAGACATCGCGAAGCTCGAGACCCGAGCGCCCTTCGATCTCATCACCGCGTTCGACGCGATCCACGACCAGGCCGATCCCGCCGGCGTCCTGCGCCGGATTCGCGCGGCGCTCGGCCGCGGCGGCACTTTCCTGATGCTCGACGTCTGTGCGTCGAGCGAGCTCGCCGACAACATCGGCGTACCGATGGCGCCGTATCTCTACACGATGAGCACCATGCACTGCATGAGCGTGTCGCTCGCGGCCGGCGGTCCCGGGCTCGGCACGGCGTGGGGCCACCAGGTCGCGACGCGGATGCTGCGCGAGGCGGGCTTCCGCGACGTGCAGCTGCTCGAGCGAGTCGATCCCGCCAACTCGCTGTACGTCGCGCGCTCGGGGGACTGACCCGCGGCGATGGGCGAGCGCCTGTTCGGCGCGCGGGTGCGTCGCCGCGAGGACGGGCGGCTGATCACGGGCCACGGACGCTACGTCGCCGACGTGGCGCATCCGGGCCTGCTTCACGTGGCGGTCCACCGTAGCCCGCACGCCCACGCGCGCATCGTCCGCGTCGATCGGAGCGAGGCGCGGCGCCGGCCCGGCGTGGTCCACGTGCTCGTGCCCAAGGACGTCGCCGCGCTCGGGCGCCTGCCGCTGCTCGTCCCGCACGCGAGCCTGGTGGCGCCGGCGTGCCCCGAGATCTTGCCGCAGGAGATCGTCTCCTATGCCGGGCAGGCGGTGGCGCTCGTGATCGCCGAGAGCGCCGCCCAGGCCGAGGACGCGCTCGAGGCGCTCCGCGTCGAATACCAGCCGCTGCCCGCCGTCGCCTCGCTCGACGACGCGCTCCGCGCCGGCGGGCCCCGCGTGCATCCCGGCGGCAACGTCGCGTCGCGATTCACCCAGAAGGTCGGCGATCCGGCCAGCGAGCTCGCGCGGGCGCCGGTCGTGCTGCGCGAGCGCTTCCATCTGCATCGCGGCGCCGGCATGGCCATGGAGACGCGCGCGATCGCGGCGCGCTGGGACGGCGATCTGGGTCAAGTCACCGTGTGGTCGACGACGCAGGCGCCACAGATCCTGCGCCGGCTGCTCGCACGCTATCTCGCGCTGCCCGAGCACGCCGTACGCGTCGTGACGCAGGACATCGGCGGCGGCTTCGGCCCCAAGGCGATCGTCTACGCCGAGGACATCCTGATTCCGTTGTTGGCGCGCGCGCTCGGACGCGCGGTCCGGTTCGTCGAGACGCGCCGTGAGCATTTCCTGTCGGTCACACAAGAGCGCGACCAGTGGCACGACGTCGAGCTCGGACTGACGCGCGAGGGCCGGATCGTCGCGATCCGCGATTCGTTCGTCCACGACTGCGGCGCCTTCGTCTCCTGGGGCGTGATCGTGCCGATCCTCACCTCGGTCAGCGTGCCCGGACCGTATCGCGTCCCGAACTACGAGGTGACCCTGACTGCGCTCTACACCAATCGCGTGCCAGTCACGCCGGTGCGCGGCGCGGGGCGGCCGCAGGCGGTGTTCGTGATGGAGCGCATGCTCGATCTCGCGGCCGGGCGGCTCGGGATCGACAGGGTGGCGATCCGCGCACGCAATCTCATCCAGCCCGACGAGTTTCCGTACGACGTCGGCTTGATCTCACGCGACAACAGCCCGCGCCGCTACGACAGCGGGAACTATCCCGAATGCCTGCGTCGCGTCGCCGAGGCCGTGGGCGCGGCCGACTTCGCGGCGGAGCGTGAGCGCGCCCGGGCCGCGGGCCGGGCGATCGGGCTCGGCTTCGCGCTCTTCGTCGAGGACACCGGGCTCGGTCCGTACGAAGGCGTCCGGGTTCGCGTCGATCCGGCCGGCCACGTGTTCGTGTTCTCCGGTACCTCGAGCCAGGGGCAGGCGCATGAGACCACCTTGGCCCAGATCGTCGCCGACGGGCTGTCGACGCCGCTCGAGCAGATCACCGTGGTCCCGGGCGACACCGCGGGCATTCCTTACGGGGTCGGCACGTTCGCCAGCCGTGTAGGCGTGCTCGCGAGCAACTCGGCGGCTCACGCGGCCGCGGAGGTCCGCAAGAAGGCGATCGCAGTCGCTGCGGACCACCTCGAGGCGGCGCCGGAGGATCTCGCCCTCGAGGACGGGCGCATCACCGTGCGCGGCGCGCCGGCGCGCGGTCTCACGCTCGGTGACGTCGCCGCCATCGCGACCGCGCCCCGGCCGGGCTACGCGCTGCCCGGCGCGATGGATCCCGGGCTCGAAGCCTCGGGCTACGTCCACGTGCCGCAGTCGACGTACTCGAACGGCGCTCACGCGGCGGTCGTCGAGGTCGACGCCGAGACCGGTACGGTGCGGATTCTCAGGTATGTCGCGGTCGACGACTGCGGCACGATGATCAACCCGCTGGTGGTCGAAGGGCAGATCCACGGCGGCATCGCCCACGGGATCGGCAACGCCCTGCACGAGGAGATCGTCTACGACGCGACGGGCCAGCTCGTGACCGGCACCTTGATGGACTATGCGCTGCCGCGCGCGGCCGACGTGCCGCCGCTCGAGGTCGGTCACGTGGTGACACCTTCGCCGCTGAACCCGCTCGGCGTCAAAGGGGCGGGTGAAGGCGGGACCTTACCACGCGACCGAGACGATGCGAACCTGATATCGAGGCGCGTGCTGATCAGGACGGCGGGAATCGCGGCGGGCGCCGCCGCGCTTGCGCCGCGCATCGCGGGGGCTCAGGCACCGGCGCCGATGGCTCCGCCGAGCACGATCACGACGCCGCCGCGCGATTTCGGCCCCAACGCGCCGCCGAACGTCTACTTCACCGATCCCGACGTGCTGACCATCGATCCGATCTTCAACGGTCTCCGGCAGCCGAACGCGCCGATCCAGCGGTTGTGGACGGGCGCGCTCTGGTCCGAGGGCCCGGCGTGGAGCGGTGTGGGCCGGTATCTCGTGTGGAGCGATATTCCGAACAACCGGCAGATGCGCTGGCTCGAGGACAACGGTCGGGTGACGGTCTTCCGCATGCCGTCGAACAACAGCAACGGCAACACGTTCGACTTCCAGGGGCGCCAACTGTCCTGCGAGCATCTGACCCGCCGCGTGGTGCGCTACGAGCACGACGGCTCGATCACCGTGATCGCCGATCGGTTCGAGGGCAAGCGCCTCAACTCGCCCAACGACGTCGTGCCGCATCCCGACGGGTCGTACTGGTTCACCGATCCGCCGTACGGCGGCCAGCTCTACGAGGGCGCGCCTGACACGGCCGGTGGTCCGAGCAACGCGGCCGGCCGTCTCAAGTCGCGGCTGGGTCAGGCGGTCGGCATGGGCGACAACAAGCGCGAGCTGTCGACCAACGTCTATCGCGTGGATCCGAGCGGCAAGGTGGAGCTCGTCGTCGGCGAGGATCAGGTCCCGGATCCGAACGGGCTGGCGCTCTCGCCGGACTACAAGAAGCTCTACGTCATCAGCACCGGCAAAGGTCCGGGCGACACCGGGCCCGGCGGCAAGGGCGAGATGTACTCCTTCGACGTCGGCACGAACAACAAGGTCTCCAACCGGAAGCTCTTCAGCGATTTCATGATCGACGGCGTGAAGTGCGGCCCGGACGGCGTGCGGTGCGACGTCGACGGCAATCTCTGGTGCTCGAGCAACGCCGGCCGCGCCGTGGGCTACAGCGGCGTGACGGTGTGGAGCCCCGAGGGCAAGCTGATCGGCCGCATCCGCCTTCCGGAGATCTGCGGCAACATCTGCTTCGGTGGTCCCAAGCGGAACCGCCTGTTCATGGCGGCCAGCCAGTCGCTCTACGCGCTCTACGTCGCGACCCAGGGCGCGTCGCCGGGCTAAGCCGCCGGGGCGAGGCTACGCAGGACCGCCGGCGAGCGCCGCGAGAACGCGTTCCAGACGGAACGGGACCGGGCGCAGGCGCCCGCCGGTCGCGTCGAACGCGGATCACGCTTTGCGCAGGAAGTCGAAGTCGCAGCCGTGCTCGGCCTGGAGCACGTGGTCCATGTAGAGCTTGGCGTAGCCGCGCGCCGGGGGCGTCGCGGGGCGTGGCAGGGCGGAGCGACGGCGCGCAATCTCGGTGTCGTCGACGGCCAGGTCGATCCGGCGGTCGTTCACGCTCAGGCGGATGCGGTCGCCGTTCTTCACGAGTGCCAGCGGCCCGCCGACGGCCGACTCGGGCGAAACGTGCAGGACGATCGTGCCGTACGCCGTGCCGCTCATGCGCGCGTCGGAGATGCGCACCATGTCCTTGACGCCCGCGCGCGCCAGCTTCGACGGAATCGGCAGGTAGCCGGCCTCCGGCATCGCGTAGCCGCTCTTGGGCCCGGCGTTCTGGAGCACGAGGAAGTCGTCCGGCCGCACGTCGAGATCCGGCGAGTCGATTCGCGCGGAGAGATCGTCGAGCG
>QHSQ01000031.1 GCA_003221615.1 Candidatus Rokuibacteriota bacterium
GATCCGGTCCACGGGGGGTTCGGGGGCCCCAGACCAGTGGCGCACCAGCATCGTCTGAGTCGTCGTGTCGCGCGTGGCGATGACGCCGAGATCCGCCCGGCACAGCTCGCGCGCCGCCTCCCGGACCCACTTCAAGATCGTGTCGAGGTCGAGCGAGGCGATGATCTGGCTCGCGAGCTCGGCGAAAATCTCGGCTTCACGGCGGCGGCGCTCGGAGTCCTCGAAGAGCCGCGCCTTTTCGAGCGCCATGGCCGCCTGGTCGACGAAGGCCTGCGCCAGGCGCACCTCATCGCTGTCGTACGAGCGCCCTTCGTGATCGCCGACGGCGATCGCGCCGACGACCCGGTCGTCGACGATCATCGGCAGGGCGAGCGCGGACCGGTGTGGCCGCGACTGGAGCGCCTCGCGCAGCTCGGGCGTCAGCGCGATCCGCGGATCGGTGAGGACGTTCGTCGTGGCGACGGGGCGCCGGGTGCTGACGGCACGGCCCATCGCGCCGGTCCCCGCGGGGAACACGATGTCGAAGCCCGAGCCGTCGGCCGACATGTGCCGGCCGATGAGCGCACCACTGATCGGCTCGACCCGGACCAGAACCGAGGAGAGGCCACCGAGGAGGGCTCGAAGGCTGTCGGCGATGCGCCCGGCCACCTCGTCGGCGTCGAGCGATTCGGTGACCAGCCGGCCCACGCCGGCGAGGACCTCGGCTTCCCACTTCCGCCGCGTCGTCTCGGAATGCAGGCGCGCGTTGTCGAGCGCGATCGCCGCCTGGTCCACGAACGTCTGCGCGAGCCGAATCTCATGAGGCGTGAAGACGCGGCCGGTGCGACCGAGCGACGCGAGGGCGCCGAAGACCCGCTCGCCGGCGACCATCGGCAGCGCCAGGATCGCGCGGTGCTCGAAGTTCTCGAGCGCGGCGCGCGTCTCGGGGGCCAAGGTGATGCGCGGGTCCGAGAGAGCGTCCGGCGTGGACACCGGGCCGCCTTCGCGGACCGCGAGGCCGACCGCCGCGGTGCCGCGTGGGAGCGTACGGTTCCAGTCGACCCCAACGCCCGCGCTCGCCAGCAGCACGAAGTCTCCGGTGTCGAGGCTGATCCGGTACAGGGTGGCCATGGCGGAGCCCAGGAGACGCCCGACGCTCTCGACGATGCGCTGGCCGACCTCGTCGGGCTCGAGGGACTGCGAGACGAGCCGGCCCACCTCGGCAAGGACCTCGGCCTCGCGCCGGCGGTCTTCCATCTCGGCGAGCAGATGCGCGTTGCCGATCGCGACCGCGGCATGGTTGGCCAGCCGGCTCAGCGCCGCCTCGTCCCGGTCCGTAAACGCGCGCGCCGTTCGATTGAAGACGTACAACAGGCCCTTGAGCTCCCCGTCCTGGATGGGAATAACGATTTGCGCGACGACGCCCACGGCCTCGACCCGGTCGGCGTAGTCCCGGGTGATCCGTGGATCCTCGGCGTAGTTCGTCGTCCTGAACGGCCGTCCGGTAGTCAGGACGAGCCCACCGGAGCCCTTTCCGGGTTCGATCAGCAGACCGATGAGCGCGTCGTCCGCCGCGCTGCGCGCGCCGCGCCGGTGGATCACCCGCACGGCGTCGGTACCGGGCTCCCGCAAGGCGATCTGGGCACCGTCGGCGCCGGTGAGCTCGCAGGCGCCGGCGACGATTCGCGAGAGGATGGCCGCGAGATCGAGCGAGCTGTTGATCTGCCCGACGACTTCGGCGAGCACGTCCACCTCGTGGCGGCGCCTGGCGGCGTCGTCGAAAAGCTGAACGCTCTCGAGCACGAGCGCCGCTTGATCGGCGAAGGCCTGGGCCAGCCGGATCTCGCTCTCCATGAAGATCCGGCCTTCGTTGTCGCACACCGCGAGCGCGCCGATCACCCGGTCCTTGACCAGGAGCGGCAGCGCGAGGATCGCCCGGTTCGCGGCGCCTTCGAGGCGCTCGAGGATCGACGGGTCGTGCTGGATGCGCGCGTCGTTGGCGAAGTTCGGGGTCGCGATCGGCCGGCGATCGCGCGTGGCGAGACCCACCACCCCGGTGCCGCGCGGAAAGACCGCTCCGGGGCCGAGCGCTTGTTCCCGCTCGCCCATGAGCGCGAGCGCGGCCAGATCTCCGGTTTCGGGAACGAGCCGGTAGAGAGCCGACTCCTGGGCGCCGAGCAAGGTCCGGACGCTCTCCACCACGCGCCTCGCGACCGTGCCGAGATCGAGCGTCTCGCTGCTCAGGCGACTCAGCTCCGCCAGGGCCTCGGCGGTGCGCCGGCGCCGCTCGCTCTCGGCAAGGAGCCGACTGTTGCGGATCGCGGCCCCGGCCTCCGCGATCAGAGCCTCGAGGATCTCGTATTCATCGCGCTCGAGGTCGAAGGGCTGCTCGGCCATCAGCACGAGGACACCGACGACCGACTCCTGATACAGGATCGGCAGCGCGTACAGGCTCAGGAGGCCGTGGGCAGCATACCAGTCGCGCGCGAGCATCGGCGTTTCGCGAAGGTCGTCGGCCTTGATGGGCTCGTGATGGAGGGTCACCCAGCCGGCGACCCCCTGACCGTACGTGAGGCGTGGGATGGGATGCCCCGCGCCGATCGCCGCATCGGAGCACGCGCGGAGCTCGACCGTGCGGGTCGCCTCGTCGGCGACCCAGAGGGACACGCAGCGGGCGTCGGTGAGCCGGACCGCCGCCGCGGCGATCTGGCGGAGGATCTCGTCGGTGTCGAGGGAGGAGGAGATGAGCTCGATGAGCTGGATCAGCGTGCGCAGCTTGCTTGCGAGCGCTTCGGACGCATCGACTCCAGGCACCACGCGCGGTCCCCGCTCGGGCTCCGTGCGATCCATTACCCGAAGCTCCGCCGGCCTCTCGTGGTCCGTGCTGCAGACCGTGGCGGGGCTGGGGCCCCGCCGGCCGAAGCGCGGCTATAGATCAGCGTGGTGAGCACACGCCTCATCGGGTGATGCCCAAGCCGACCCGATAGGAGCGTCCGGCACGCGGTCCAGATGACCGTCACGAGAAGGACGGCCACGCCTTCGGGCACCATGGAGGCAGGCACGCGTGGCCGTGGGCTCGGGGCGTCCCACGTCGGGAACGGGATGTCGTCGCCGCCTGCCGGCTGGGCCTTTCTGGCCGGCTGGGGCGACCCGACGAAGCCGAGAGTGAGCGCCAGACAGATCAAGAGCCCGGCGAGGACGCACGCATACTGGCCGCGGCGCGTCATGCCGGAGCAGTTCCGTTGGTCGGGACGGTGATCCGCGAGGCAGGCTCGCCGTCAGGGGCGAAGATCCGCGAGACGACCCGATCGAGCCGATGAAGATCGATCGGCTTGTGCAGGTACTGGACGATCCCGAGCTGGCGGGCTTGCACCTCGGTCGACGGAGTGTAGTCGCCGGTCGTCATGACGATGGGCAGCGCCGGCTCCATCGCGCGGAGCTTTCTGACGAGATCGCAACCGGGCATGTCGAGCAGATCCACGTCGACCACCGCGAGGCCCAGCCGAAATCGACCGACCAGGCGCATGGCCTCGAGTCCGCGCGCCGTGGGATACGCGCGGAGCCTGGCCTGGAGTAAGAAGCTGGCCACGAGCCGTGCCGAGGCCTCGTCGCCGTCCGCGACCAGGATCCAGCGCTGGCCCGCGGACTCCCGGAAATTCATGCTCCATGTAGAGAGCAGGTTCAGTGCCAGAGGTCCAGGTGGCTTTGAAATCGGGAAGTTGCAAGAGCGGCGTCGCGGGCACTCCGCCGCACGTTGACAGAATTGACGGTCCCTCGTGGACGGTCGGTGGCTCTCTAGACCAGACCGAACTTCTTGATCCGACGGTACAGCGTGCGGACGGTGAGGCCGAGCGCGCGAGCGGCTTGCTCCTTGTCGTTCCGGAATCGTTCGAGGGCGCGAGCGATCAGATCGCGCTCGGCTTGATCGAGCGTCGGCAGCACGTCGTCGACCTCGACCACGGGCGCGTCCGACTTGGTCGTGAGATCGGGCAGGCTCGTCCGCTCGATCTCGTCGCGGGCACCCAGGGCGAAGGCCCGCTCGAGGAGATTCTCAAGTTCGCGAATGTTGCCGGGGAAGTCGTACGCGGTCAACGCCGCCATCGCGTCGGGAGCGATGCCTTTGACGTCGCGCCGGAAACGCTCGTTGAATCGCCGCAGGAAATAGGTGAGGAGTGCTGGAATATCGCTCTTGCGCTCCCTGAGCGGCGGCACGACGATCCTGACGACGTTGAGCCGATAGAACAGATCCTGCCGGAAACCCCCGCTCTGCACGACCGCTTCGAGATTCTTGTTGGTCGCGGCGATCATCCTCACGCTGACCGTGTGGGTCTTCGTCGAGCCGACGGGACGGATCTCCTTCTCCTGCAGGACCCGGAGCAGCTTGGCCTGGAGCGCCGGCGAGAGCTCGGCGATCTCGTCGAGGAAGAGGGTGCCCCCGTGGGCGGAGCGGAAGAGCCCGAGCGCGTCGGCGACCGCGCCCGAGAAGGCGCCGCGCACGTGACCGAAGAACTCGGATTCCATGAGGTCGGCGGGGATCGCGCTGCAGTTGACCGGGACGAACGGGCCCTTGCCCCGCCCGGACTGCCGGTGGATCGCCGCCGCCACCAGCTCCTTGCCGGTGCCGCTCTCCCCCTCGATCAACACGGGCGAGTCAGAGTCGGCCACCTTGGCAATGATCTCGCGGACGCGCATCATCCCCGGGGAGCTGCCGACCAGGTCCTTGACCGCCAGGTGCTCGGCGAGCCGGTTCCGGAGCGAGTGCACCTCGCGGCTCAAGAAGCGCTTCTCGAGCACCTGCTGCATGAGGTGCTGCAGCTCGTCCAGGTTGAGCGGCTTGATGAGGTAGTCGTAGGCGCCCGACTTGAGCGCCTGCACCGCGGTCTCGACCATCGGGTTGCCGGTCATCATGACGACTTCGAGCGCCGGGTCGTGCCGCTTCATCTCGTCGAGCACCTGAAGGCCGTCCATCTGGGGCATCCAGATGTCGACCAGCGCGGCGTCGAAGATCTGATGGCTGATCAGGTCGACCGCTTCGCGGCCGCTCGTCACCAGGGTGACGTCGTAGCTCCACGCGCTCAACGCATCGCGCAGGAACTCCCCAACGTCGGCGTCATCGTCGACGACCAGAACTCGTGGGCGATCCATCGCCGACTACCCCCTTGCCCGCCGATCGCACCGGGCCAGGAACTCGAGCACGGTCCGGTTCCAGACCTCGGGCTGATCGCGATTGCCGAAGTGGCTCGCCGGCGAGAGCACCACCAGCTTCGAGCCACGAACCTTTCGGTGCATCACCTGCATCGGCGCGAGGGAGGGGTCGCGGTCGCCGCCGATGAGCAGCACGGGCACCCGCAGGCGCGGCAACTGGTCGGTGATGTGGTCCATCGCCAGCAGGGCCCGAAGTGAGTTCGCGTAGCCGACGGGTGAGAGCCGACGATACTCCGCGTAGAACTCTTCCTTGGCGGCCGGCTCGATCGCGAGCCGCTCGGAGAGGTTGGGATTGGCCGCCATCGCGAACTCGGCCATGGCGTCCATTCCCTTCGTCAGCGTGATCTCGATCGAGCGCGCGCGCATGACGAGGTTTTCGACCGAGAGCGGCAGCCCGGCGGCCGAGGACGAGTTCGTCACCACTAGCGACCGGACGCGCGCGGGGAACCTGAGCGCGAATCGGGTCGCGATCCCCGCGCCCAGCGAGAGACCGCCCACGTGGGCCTTCCGGATCTTTAGAGCGTCGAGGACCGTCTTGAGGTCGAGCGCCCAGCGCTGGAACGAGTACCTCGCCGGATCCTCGGGGCTGTCGGACCGTGCGTGGCCGCGCGGCTCCCAGAGGACGAGCCGGTGGTGGGCGGCAAGCGCGTCGCGGTTCACGTCCCACATGTCGGCGTTGCCGCCGATGCCGTAGGCGAGCACCAGGGGGGTCCCGCCGCGGCCGTGCTCCTCGTAATAGATCCGCGCCCGATCGTCGGTCCTGGCGAATGGCACGGGGGTATCTTAGCCGCCCGCGGTTTCGTGGCCCAAGGTTTCGCGCTTGACAGGGATTCGGGCGATTCAGTATTTTTAAACTGTCCTTAAGTCCTAGTAAATCTACGCCAGGCCGGTGGAGCCCCGATGAAGGTGCGCGTCGCCCTGAACGTCAACGGCGAGTCCCGCGAGGCGCTCGTGCCGGTGCACAAGACCCTGCTCGAGGTGCTCCGCGAAGACCTCGGGCTCACCGGGACCAAGCACGGGTGTGAGCTCGGCGAGTGCGGCACCTGCACCGTGCTGCTCGACGGCGAGCCCGCGCTGTCGTGTCTGGCCCTTCCCGTCGAGATCGAAGGATTCCGGATCACGACGGTGGAGGGGATGGCGGAAGGCGGACAGCTGCATCCGCTCCAGCAAGCCTTTGCCGAGCTCGGCGCCGCGCAGTGCGGCTACTGCACGCCCGGCATCCTCCTGACGGCGACGGCGCTCCTCGCCGAGCGACCGAGCCCGACGCGACAGGAGGTCAAAGAGGCGCTCGCCGGGAATCTCTGCCGCTGCACCGGCTACACGAAGATCCTCGACGCCGTCGAGCTCGCGGCGCTGCGGATGGGACGTCAGGAGGCCCGTGCATGACCAAGAACGAGTTCGCGGTCATCGGCCGGCCGCTCCCGAAAATCGACGCGTGGGCGAAGGTCGTCGGGGAGACGAAGTATGCCGACGATCTGTTCCTGCCGCGCATGGCCTACGCCAAGCTGCTTCGCAGCGCCCACGCCCACGCGCGCATTCGCTCGATCGACACGTCGCGGGCTCGCGCGCTGCCCGGTGTCCTCGCGGTCGTCACGGCGGCGGACCTGCCGCGCGTGAAGTTCGGGATCCTACCCGTGTCGCAGGACGAGGAAGCCCTCTGCGCCGAGAAGGTCCGCATGGTCGGCGACGCCGTCGCCGCGGTCGCCGCCATCGACGAAGAGACCGCCGAGCAGGCGTCCCGGCTCATCGACGTCGACTACGAGCCGCTCCCGGCCCTGATGTCGATCTTCGAGTCGCTGGCGCATCCCGAGGTCAGGATCCACGAGTATGGTGACGGTCCGAACGTGCACAAGAACGTCGCCCTCCAGTTCGGCGACGTCGACTCCGCCTTCGACGGCGCCGATCTGGTTCGCGAGGACGTGTTCTTTTTCGAGGGCAACAACCATTTGCCGATGGAGCAGCACGCGGCCGTCGCCCACTGGGCGTCGGACGGCAAGCTCACGCTCTGGTCCTCGACCCAGACGCCGCACTACGTGCACCGGGTGCTCGCCAAGGTCCTCGACACGCCGGCAGCCCACATCCGCGTGATCGCGACACCGGTCGGCGGAGGCTTCGGCGGCAAGACCGATCCCTTCTCGCACGAGATCGTGGCCTGCCAGCTCTCGAAGCTGACGGGACGGCCCGTGAAGATCGCGCTGACCCGTGAAGAGGTCTTCTATACGCACCGCGGCCGTCATCCCGTTCTCATGTGGATCAAGACCGGCTTCACGAGGGGGGGTGACATCACCGGCTGCCACCTCCGGACGTGGCTCGACGGCGGCGCCTACGGCTCCTACGGCGTCGCCTCCACCTTCTACACGGGCGTGATCAATCCGGTCACCTACAAGATCCCCGTGTACAAGTTCGAGGCCGCGCGCATCTTCACCAACAAGCCGCCGTGTGGACCCAAGCGCGGGCACGGCACGCCGCAGCCCCGCTTCGCGCTCGAGTGTCAGCTCGACAAGGCGGCCGAGCAGCTCGGGCTCGACCCCGCCGAGATGAGGCGGCGGATCGTCGCCGAGCCGTTCACCAAGACGGCGAACCATCTGACGGTCACGACCATCGGGCTCGGCGAGTGCATCGACAAGGTCGTCGAGGCCTCGGGCTGGCGTGACAAGCGCGCGCGCTACGGGATGTCCGCCAGGTCCGACCGGGCGGAGCGCCGCTCTCCGAAGAGACGCGGCCTGGGCATCGCGTGCTCCGCCTATCTCACCGGCGCCGGGACGGCGATCTACTGGAACGACATGCCGCATTCGGGCGTCATCGCTCGGGCCGATCGCAGCGGCGGCGTCACCGTCCTCTGCGGCGCCACCGACATCGGTCAGGGCTCGGACTCCATCCTTGCCTATCTGACCGCGGAGGTGCTCGGCATCGAGCCCAAGGACGTCCACGTGCATCCGGCGGACACGAGCCTCACGCCCGTCGATCTCGGGTCGTATTCGTCGCGCGTGACGCTCATGTGCGGGATGGCGGCGATCCAGGCGGCCGAGCGGCTGCGCGATGCGATCTTCAAGGCGGTCGCGCGGAAGCTCGAGGTGAGCCCGGCGGTGCTCGTCGCGCGCGAGCGCAGGATCGGCGTGCCCGACGACTGGGACAGGGCCGTGCCGTTCGCGAGGGCCGTCGAGCTCGGCGAAGCCCTCCACGGCGTCCTCGCCTTTCCCGGCTCGTACGCGCCGCCCAAGCGCGCGGGCAAGTACAAGGGCGGTGGCGTCGGCCCGTCGCCGTGCTATTCGTATTCGGCGTGCGTGGTCGAGCTGACCGTCGACGAGGAGACGGGCACCGTCGATCTCGAGAACGTGTGGATCGGTCACGACGTCGGCCGCGCGCTGAACCCGCTGCTGGTCGAGGGGCAGGTCGAGGGCTCGGTGTACATGGGCATCGGCGAGGCCTTGATGGAGGAGCAGGTCTTCCGGAAGAATCTGCACAAGCAGCCGTCGATGCTCGACTACAAGAGTCCGACCACGCTCGAGACGCCCGAGATCCACACGATCCTCGTCGAGACCGACGACCCGGAGGGCCCGTTCGGCGCCAAGGAAGCGGGCCAGGGGCCGCTCCTGCCGGTGATCCCGGCGATCGCGAACGCCATCCATCACGCGCTGGGGATCCGTATCGACGAGGTGCCGATCACCCCGGACAAGATCCTCAAGGCGCTCGACCTGAAACGAGCGGGCAAGCCGGCGCGGGTGGGACCGGAGCGGCTGCCGCTGCTCACGTTCAAGGAGCCGCTCGTGGTCGAATCCGCGTTCGGCCGGCCCGCCGACGCAGTCGTGTCGCGCCCATTCGCGCAATGAAGACGGGACCAAGTCTGCGATGGCTCGGCGTGCGGAGCCGGGTCGCGTCTATCTCAGGCCACCCTCGGTGGAAGCCGGCCTCGAGGCACCCGCTACAACGGCGCCGGGTCGCGCCTTTCTCAGGCCACCCTCGGTGGAAGCCGGCCTCGAGGCACCCGCTACAACGGCGCCGGGTCGCGCCTTTCTCAGGCCACCCTCGGTGGAAGCCGGCCTCGAGGCACCCGCTACAATGATCAGGCTGCCGCCGTTCACGTACCTCGCGCCCACCACGCTCGGCGACGCCGCGCGGCTGATGGCGGAGCACGGATGCGACGCGATGCTCGTCGCCGGCGGGACCGACCTCTACCCGAACATGAAGCGGCGGCAGTTCGAGCCCAAGGTGCTCGTCGGGCTGCGCGGAATCCGCGAGCTGCGCGGCGTCGGGGGCTCGACGGCCGGCGGCTTCACGGTCGGCGCTGGAACGACGCTCTCGGCCGTCGCCGCGCACCGCGACATCGTGCGCGACTTCCCGGCGCTCGCCACGGCCGCCGGGCTGGTCTCCTCGCCTCAGCTTCGGAACATGGGTACCATCGGGGGCAACGTCTGTGTGGATACCCGGTGCAACTATTACAATCAGTCCTACGAATGGCGTCGGGCCATCGGGTTCTGCATGAAGAAAGACGGCGACATCTGTCTGGTGGCGCCCGGAAGCTCACGGTGCTGGGCCGTGTCCTCGTCGGACACCGCGCCGGTGCTCTGGGCGCTCGGCGCGAAGCTGCGAATGGTCGGCGCGGAGGGCGAGCGCACGGTGCCGATGGCCGCGCTCTACCAGGACGACGGGATCGAATACCTCGCCAAGCGTCCCGACGAGATCGTCGCCGACATCCAGCTGCCTCCGGCCGAGGGCTGGCGCTCGGTGTACTTGAAGCTCCGGCGACGCGGCTCGTTCGATTTCCCGGTGCTCGGGGTGGCCGTGGCGGCCAGGATGGAGGGCGACGTGGTCCGTGAGGCTCGCATCGTGCTCGGCGCTGTCGCCTCCCAGCCGCGGCCGTCGGAGAAGGCCGCGGCGGCACTCGTCGGCCAGCGCGTGACGCGGGAGCTGATCGCGCACGTCGCCGACCTGGCGGCCGGTCCCGCGAAGCCGCTCGACAACACGGACTTCACCCATCCGTACCGCAAGAAGGTCACGCGAGTCTTCGTCGCTCGGGCGGTGGCCGCGGTCGCCGGGCTCGGGGACGGTGGCGCCGCGTCGGAGGAAGTCGCGTGACGGCGCTCGGCGAGCGCATCAAGCGGCTGCGCGGCGAGCGCGAGCTGCAGCAGCGCCAGCTCGCGGAGAAGGCGGGCCTGACGCCCAGCATGGTCTCGCAGATCGAATCGGGCCGGCTCTCGCCCTCGCTCCACACCCTCGGCAAGATCGCCTCGGCCTTCGGCGTGCCGATCGCCGCGCTCTTCGACGGCAAGCCGGCCGGCAGCATCGTCATCTCGCACAAGCGCGACTACCCGGTGGTGTCGTTCGACGGGTCGTCGGAGCGGTGGGCCGTACTCGGCGCCGGCCTCTTCCAGGGAAAGATCCGCGCGGTGGTCTCGACGCTCGGTCCGAAGTCTCGCGGCTTCACGACCGAGAAGGTCATCATCAAGCCGGGCCAGCTGAAGCTCTTCTACGTCCTGGAGGGCAAGGTCGCGCTCCACTACGACGGCGACCGCCACCTGCTGGAGGCGGGCGACAGCGCGCTCCTCGACGGCGGCGTGGCCCATGGTTGGGAGAATCTCGGCGGCAAGCAGGCCCAGGCGCTCTGGGTCATCCTGGGGTAGGGGAGTCATGGCTGACACCGGCGAGCGCGTGCGGGTGGACTTCAGGACCGAGCCGTCGAAGTACCGGCATTGGAGGCTCGCCTTCGACGGCCGGGTGGCCACGCTCGCCATGGACGTCAAGGAAGACGGCGGGCTGCGGCCGGGCTACGAGCTGAAGCTCAACTCCTACGACCTCGGCGTGGACGTGGAGCTCTACGACGCGATCCAGCGCCTGCGCTTCGAGCACCCGGAGGTGGGCGCGGTGATCGTGACCTCCGGCAAGGAGCGCGTGTTCTGCGCCGGCGCCAACATCCGGATGCTCTCGCAGTCGGCTCACGGCTGGAAGGTGAACTTCTGCAAGTTCACCAACGAGACCCGCAACGCGATCGAGGAGGCGACGGGCGAGTCGCGTCAGTTCTACCTCTGCGCGGTGAACGGGCCCTGCGCGGGTGGCGGCTACGAGCTCGCGCTGGCGACGGACTGGATCGTGATGGCCGACGACGGCAACACGGCCGTGTCGCTGCCCGAGGTTCCGTTGCTCGCGGTGCTCCCGGGCACCGGCGGGCTCACGCGTCTCGTGGACAAGCGTCGGGTTCGCCGCGATCGCGCCGACTTCTTCTGTACGGTCGAAGAAGGAATCAAAGGCGCCCGCGCCGTCGAATGGGGCCTGGTCGACGAGGTCGTCCCGCGCTCGAAGCTCGACGAGGTCGTGAAGCGGCGCGCCGCCGAGTTCGCGGCCCGCACCGATCGGCCCGCCGGAGCTCGCGGGATCGCCCTCGCCCCGCTCGAGCGCTCGATCGACGGCGACCGGATCCGCTACGGCCCCGTCGCGTGCGCCATCGATCGGGCGCGCGGCCTCGCCGAGATCACGGTGAGCGGGCCGAGCGGCCCGCCGCCGGCGGACACCGCCGCCATCCGCGAGGCCGGCGGCGCGTTCTGGCCGCTGGCGGTCGCCCGCGAGCTCGACGATCTGATCTTGCACCTGCGCACGAACGAGGACGAGATCGGCCTGTGGGTCTTCAAGACATCGGGACGCGCCGACCTCGTCGAGGCCCACGACCGCGTGCTCGCGGCGCACCGCGACGACTGGCTCGTGCGCGAGATCCGTCTCTACCTCAAGCGCACCTTCAAGCGCGTCGAGGTCTCGTCGCGGTCGGTCTTCGCCCTCGTCGAGCCGGGCTCGTGCTTCGTCGGCACCCTGCTGGAGCTCGTGCTCGCCGCCGACCGCTCCTACATGCTCGACGGGGCGCGGTCGGGTGACACCAACCCGCCGGCGACCATCCGGCTGACCGAGATGAACTTCGGCGCCTATCCGATGGTCAATGGTCTCACGCGTCTGGCGAGCCGCTTCCTCGCGGAGCCCGGACGAACCGACAAGCTACGCGCGCGGATCGGCGAGGACCTGGACTCGGCGGCCGCGGCCGAAGCCGGGCTCGTCACGTTCACGCCCGACGACATCGACTGGGACGACGAGGTCCGCATCGCAATCGAGGAGCGCGCGGCGTTCTCGCCCGACGCGCTCACCGGCATGGAGGCGTCGATCCGGTTCGGCGGGCCCGAGACGCTCGAGAGCAAGATCTTCGGCCGGCTCTCGGCCTGGCAGAACTGGATCTTCCAGCGCGGCAACGCCGTCGGGCCCAAGGGCGCGCTGGAGGTGTACGGCACCGGGCGGCGCAGCGAGTTCGACCGCAGGAGAGTGTGATGGCGTCCATCGATTACAGCGAGCGCATCCCCAACAACGTCGGCCTGAGTGACAATCGCCGGCTCCAGCGCGCGCTCGAGGACTGGCAGCCGAAGTTCCTCGACTGGTGGATGCAGATGGGCCCGGACGGCTTCCAGGCGAAGGAAACGTACCTTCGCACCGCCGTGAGCGTTGACGCGCAGGGGTGGGCGCAGTTCGACTACGTGAAGATGCCCGACTATCGCTGGGGCCTGTTCCTGGCCGAGCCCGAGCCGGGCCGTACGATCGGCTTCGGCGACCACATGGGCGCGCCCGCGTGGCAGGACGTGCCCGGCGAGTATCGCGGGGTGCTGCGCCGGCTCATCGTCACCCAGGGCGACACCGAGCCGGCCTCGGTCGAGCAGCAGCGCCATCTCGGCCGCACCTGTCCGTCGCTCTACGACCTGCGCAACCTGTTCCAGATCAACGTCGAGGAAGGACGTCACCTCTGGGCGATGGTCTATCTGCTCGACGCCTACTTCGGTCGCGACGGCCGCGAGGAGTCGGAGGCGCTCCTGCAGCGCCGCTCGGGGGATCGCGACAAGCCGCGGATCCTCGGGGCCTTCAACGAGAAGACGCCGGACTGGCTCTCGTATCTGATGTTCACGTACTTCACCGATCGCGACGGCAAGTACCAGCTCGCGAGCCTCGCCGAGAGCGGATTCGATCCTCTGTCGCGCACGTGCCGCTTCATGCTCACCGAGGAGGCGCACCACCTCTTCGTCGGCGAGACGGGTATCGGACGCGTCGTGCAGCGCACCTGCGAGCTGATGCGCGAGAGCAAGACGGACGACGTCCGCCGGCTCGGCGGCATCGACCTGGCGACCCTGCAGCGGTACATCAACTTCCACTACTCGGTCTCGCTCGACCTCTTCGGATCGGAGATCTCGACCAACGCCGCGAACTTCTACACGCTGGGGCTCAAGGGACGCTTCGAGGAATCGAAGAAGCGCGACGACCATCGGCTGAAGGACACCACCTACTCGGTGAACGAGCTCGACGGCGATCGGATCACGACGCGCGAGGCGCTCGCGCTGCCCTCGCTCAACGAGCGGCTGCGCGACGACTACATCGCCGATTGCCAGCGCGGCCTCGACCGGTGGAACCAGATCATCAAGAAGCACGAGATCGACCAGGAGCTGCGCCTGCCCCATCGGGGCTTCCATCGTGCCATCGGGCTCTTCGCCGAGGTGAAGGTGTCGCCCGACGGCCGCGTCGTCAGTGAGGCCGAGTGGGACGCGAAGAAGCACGAGTGGCTGCCGACCGAGGCCGACGCGCAGCACATCCTGGGCCTGATGCAGCCGGTCACCCAGATCGGCCGCTTCGCGAATTGGATCGCGCCGCCGGCCCGCGGCGTCAATGGCCGACCGATCGACTTCGAGTACGTGCGCCTGGCCTGAGAGCCATGAACGCGTCCGAGCTGCTCCCCCAGCAGTTCAACGTCGCGACGTGGTTCGTCGACCGCAACATTGCCGAGGGACGCGGGGCGGCGGCGGCCTTCCGCTACGACGATCGGACGCTCACCTACGCCGATGTCCACGACCTGGTGAACCGCACGGGCAACGCGCTCCTCGAGCTCGGCATCGAGGCCGAGCATCGGGTGCTCATGCTCTGCCTGGACGCGCCCGAGTTCATCGGGACCTTCTGGGGAGCCATCAAGATCGGTGCGGTGCCGATCCCGACGAACACATTGATGCGCACGGCCGACTACCTCTACTTCCTGAACGACAGCCGGGCCAAGGCGGCGGTCATCTCGGCCCCGCTCCTGGCCGAGGTCGGGCCGGCGCTCGCCGAGGCGAAGTATCTCAAGCACGTGCTCGTGGCCGGCGGGCCGCCCGGACAATACGCGTCCTACGAAGAGCGCATCGCGAAGGCGCCCGCGAAGCTCACCGCCGCGGTGACCTCGCGGGACGATCCGGCGTACTGGCAGTACTCGTCGGGGTCGACGGGCTTCCCCAAGGGCGCCGTGCACCTGCAGCACGACATGGTGATGTGCTGCGAGACCTACGGCAAGCAAGTGCTCGGGATCAAGCCGACCGATCGCGTCTTCTCCGCGGCGAAGCTCTTCTTCGCCTACGGGCTCGGCGCCTCCGGCTTCCTCCCGATGAGCGTCGGGGCGCAGGCGATGCTCTATCCGCAGCGGCCGACGCCCGAAGGCGTCTTCGAGGCCATCACGCGCTATCGCCCGACGCTCTTCTTCGGCATTCCGACTCTCTTCGCCGCGATGCTCGCGGTGAAGGACGCGGAGAAGCGGTTCGACGCCTCCTCGCTTCGCCTGTGCGTCTCGGCGGGCGAGGCGCTGCCGGAGGAGCTCTACAACCGCTGGCGCGAGCGCTTCGGCGTCGAGATCGTCGACGGTATCGGGACCACGGAGATCGGCTACATCTTCATCTCGAACCGACTGGGCCACACGCGCCCGGGCTCGACCGGCGTCGCCGTGCCCGGTTACGAGCTCGCCATCGTGGACGACGACGGCCATCCCGTGCCGCCGGGCGAGATCGGCAACATCCGCGTCAAGGGCGACTCGACGATGGCGTACTACTGGAACAAGCACGAGAAGACCAAGGAGACGCTGTTCGGTCAGTGGATCCAGACCGGCGACAAGTACTACCAGGACGCGGACGGCTACTACTGGTACTGCGGTCGCTCCGACGACATGCTGAAGGTCGGCGGGATCTGGGTCTCGCCGGTCGAGGTCGAGGGAACCCTGGTGCGTCACGCCGCCGTGCTCGAGGCGGCGGTGGTCGGCCGCGAGGACACCGATCGGCTCGTCAAGCCTCACGCGTACGTCGTGCTGAAGGATCCCGCGGCCGCCGACGACAAGCTCGCCGACGAGCTCAAGGCCTTCGTGAAGGACAAGATCGCGCCCTACAAGTATCCGCGCTGGATCGAGTTCGTGACCGACCTCCCGAAGACGGCGACCGGCAAGATCCAGCGGTTCAAGCTCCGGGCCTGAGGCCCGGTCCCCGACGGTGTTCGACCGCACGCTCGAGACGCTCGGGTCCGATCGGCTCCGCGAGCACCAGTGGCGCCGCTTTCGCGCGATGGCCGGCGAGCTCATCGCGCGCAATCCGTTCGTCGCCAGGAAGTGGCGCGCGGTCGGCGTCGAGTCGGCCGACGATCTCCACAGCTGGGACGACTTCCGGCGCCTTCCGCTCACGGGCAAATCGGAGCTCGTCGCCGATCAGGCCGCGCATCCGCCGTTCGGCACCAATCTGACGTATGCGCTCGAGCGCTACGTGCGCGTTCATCAGACGTCCGGGACGAGCGGCATGCCCCTGCGCTGGCTCGACACGCAAGAGTCATGGGAGTGGTGGGCGCGATGCTGGGGATTCGTATTGCGCGGCGCGGGCGTCGGACCGG
>QHSQ01000415.1 GCA_003221615.1 Candidatus Rokuibacteriota bacterium
AAGCGGAGACAATGCGTATCTCGCATGGATCTACGTCAGTTGCTCCCAGAGTCGCGCCGCCGCCTCGGCCGCCGGTTCGTGCCCGTTCACGATACCGAGCGGACTGGCGCCGGGGAGCTACGAGCTACGGCTGTACCCGAACGACACCTTCACCCGGCTGGCTACCAGCAATCCATTCGGCGTGACTCCATGATTTCTCGCTAGGGCCTACCCGCGCTATAACCTATAGCTTAGTTCCCCCGTACCGACGCGCTGCGGTGTCCCGTGTCTGTGGAGACCTGAGCGCGAGGCCGCCGATCATCGCCAGCCCCGCGACCAGCAGGACGGGAGTCGTCGGCTCCGGCACGACGGTGATCCCGTTGGCCTGGATGGATCCGAGGGCCGTCGATCGAAAAGATATCGTGGAGGCAAACCGCGGTACCATCGACACCCATGAACAAGCCGAAACTGTTGATCGTCGACGACGACGAGGCGATCCGCACGCAGCTCAAGTACGCGCTGCGTGACGACTTCACTCTCCTGTTCGCCGAGGACCGGGGCGGCGCCCTCACCACACTTCGGGCCGAGCACCCCGAGCTGGTCAGCCTCGATCTCGGGCTGCCTCCCCACCCGGACCGCCGAGGAGGGCCTGAAGGCGCTCGACGAGATCATGAAGGCGGCGCCGGATACCAAGGTGATCGTCCTCACCGGCAACGGCGATCGAGAAAACGCCATCCGTGCGGTCCAGCTCGGGGCCTTCGACTATCACCAGAAGCCGATCCAGCTCAACGAGCTGAAGGGAGTCCTGCAGCGGGCGGAATATCGCAAGACGTTCGAGGCCGACTCCGAGAAGAGCCTGCGCGCCAGCGAGACGACCACGCGCTTCGAAGACATTCTGGGGAACGCGCCCGCGATGCGGGAAATCTTCAGCGTCGTGACGCGCGTCGCCAAGACCGACGCGACCGTGCTGATCCAGGGCGAGAGCGGTACGGGTAAGGATCTGCTCGCCAGAGCCATCCACTCGAAGGGTGCCCGGTGCAACCAACCCTTCGTCGCGATCAACTGCGGCGCGATCCCGGAGACTCTCCTGGAGTCCGAGCTGTTCGGCCACGAGAAAGGCGCCTACACGGGCGCCTACGTCCAGCGTAAGGGGAAGCTCGAGGTCGCCGCAGACGGTACCCTCTTCCTCGACGAGATCGGCGAGATGAGCGGCCCCCTGCAGGTGAAGCTCCTGCGGTTTCTGCAGCAGCGCGAGATCGAGCGCGTGGGCGGCCGCGAGTTGGTCCGCGTGGACGCTCGAGTCATCGCTGCGACCAACAAGGACCTGAAGGCTGAGCTCCAGTCCGGACGATTCCGCGAGGATCTCTTCTACCGCCTCTCTGTAGTCAACCTGAAGCTGCCGCCGCTCCGCGAGCGCGGCGATGACGTCGTCCTGATCGCCAACGCGTTCCTTCGTCGGAGCAGCCAGCGGCATCGGCGAAAGCTCCCGTTCAGTGCTTCGGATCTGGAGTCGATCATCCACCACCCGTGGCCGGGCAATATCCGGGAGTTGGAGAACACGGTGGAACGCGCGGTCATCATGAGTAAGGGGAAGCTCATCGAGCCGCGCGACCTCGGCATCGACGTGGGCTGAGGCGGGCTTCGCCCTCGCATCGCTACGCCAGGCGCCGCACAAGGCCGAGCGCGAGGCCGTGGTGGAAGCACGATATGGCTCACGCCGTCATCGTCACTCCTGAGCCAATTCTGCGATTGCGTCCTCCTCCACGTGCGGTCCAGAACCGAAAATCTTGGCGACGAGGCCCTTGACGCCAAGGACAGTTCTCATGGAGGAATGATCGACAAACACCAAGTGAATGCTAAGGAATTCCGCTAGCCAATACTCCTTGACAGACCGCAAGTGCCCGCGCAACATCGCGGCAATGGCGCCCCTCGACCGTCTGGCCATCCGGCGTGTGCAATCTCCTCGCTGTCCGCGACTGAAGGCCTGAGCCGAAGCGACTCTGGGGGGAGAACATCAGCAGACCTGGTGCCCCGTCATTAGTCGAGGCGCTTGCCATTAGCGAGCAGTTCAGGCGCCGTTATCTCGAGCTGTCCGACCCGATCGCGGACGACCGCATGCTCTGGCGCGCGCATACGTTTCGGCACATGGTTCACCTCATGCCGGGACAGACGATCCTCGAGCTCGCGTGTGGAGAGGGCACGTTCACTCGCCAGCTCGCACGGGTCTCTCGCGGCGAGAACCCCATCACCGCCGTCACATTCGTGCCCGACGCGCCGCGACCCGCGGACCTGCCCCCGCAGGTGTCCTTTCTCACCGCATCGTCCCTGCCGGGGCCCTTGCGGGATCGTCAGTTCGACTTCGTCGTTGCGGTGGGCCTCCTCGATCGACGCTCCTGCGCGCCGCTTCTCCAGTACGCCTACGACGCGCTGAAGCCGGGCGGCGAAGTACTCTTCTACGAGAGCAATCCGTGGAACGTCGTCCTCAAGGCCCGGCGGCTCCTGTCCGGGCTGATCGGACGGCACGATCCGCGCTCCTTGCTCGATCGGCGGCAACTCTACGCGCTCTTGTCCGAAGTGGGGTTCATTCGCGTCTTCGCGGTGTTCAACGACTTCGTGTATGCCCCGCTCAACGCGTGGCTCGTCTGGCTGCTTCGCAACCTGTCCATCGTGCTCGAGAACACGCCGGGCGTTCAAACCCTGGCTGGCTCGATTCTGGTCTACGCGCAGAAGCCGCCGCGAGCGGTGGAGCGCCCGAAGATTCCGCTCTTCGCGCACGAGCAGCTCCGGCAGGCCGTGTCGATCGTGATCCCGTGCCACAACGAAGAAGCGAACATCGGGCCGCTGGTGACGCGGCTGCGTGATCTCTTCGGGGGCTACATCCACGAGATCATCCCGGTCGACGACAACAGCACCGACGCGACGGCGGCGGTGATTCGCCGGCTCGCGGCGGAGGATCCCAGGGTCAAGCCCATCTTCCGCTCGCCGCCCAATGGCGTCGGCCGGGCGATCGCCGATGGATACCGCGCGGCGACGGGTCAGTACGTGCTGTCGATGGATTCCGACTTTCAACACCTGCTGCCCGAGCTCCGTGACCTGTTCGATGCGGCTGCCAAGGGCTACGACGTGGTGGTGGGGAGCCGTTTCTCACGGCACAGCGTGTTGCTCAACTACCCCTGGCAGAAGATCGTCGCGAACCGTGGCTTTCACGCCCTGGCGCAGGTCGTGCTGCGGCGGCGCTTCCGCGACCTGACCAACAATCTCAAGCTCGTTCGCCGCGAGGTGGTCGAGAAGCTGCAGCTGCGCCAGCCGGGCTTTGCCGTGAACGCCGAGACCGGGCTTCAACCGCTGGTCATGGGCTACACCGTCAAAGAGATTCCCATCTCGTGGATCAACCGAACGCCCGACATGGGCGCCTCCTCGTTCAGACTCGTGCGTGTCGGTAGCGGGTATTGGTGCGTCCTGTGGCAGCTCTGGCTCCGGTGCGCGCTCCGCAGGGGAACGTACCGGGCCCTTCCCGTGGGCGCCGGCGCGCGGGACACGTACCGCTATTACGATGCGGCGTCCTCCCCGGGGCGTCGTTCCGGCTCGTGACGGCGTGATGCGCGCGTCGGGACGCCGATGAAAAAACTGTTGGTGACCGGTTCGAGCGGCTTGATCGGTTCGGAGGTCGTGACCTATTTCGATGCCAAGAGCTGGCAGGTGGCCGGCGTCGACAACAACATGCGACGGAGTTTCTTCGGCGAGCAAGGCGACACACGCTGGAACCAACGTCGGTTGGTCGCGACGTCCCGGCATTTCACCCACTACGAGCTCGACATCCGAGAACGCGAGCGGGTTTCGGAGCTCGTGGCCAGCCTCAAGCCCGATCTCATCGTGCACGCCGCCGCCCAGCCGAGCCACGATCTGGCGGCTTCACGCCCCTTCGCCGACTTCGAGGTCAATGCCGTCGGCACGAGCAACCTGCTCGAGGCCACGCGTCGCTTCGTCCCCGAAGCGGTCTTCGTGCTGATGTCCTCCAACAAGGTGTACGGCGATCGGCCCAACGCGATCGCCATGCGTGAGCTCGACACACGCTGGGACTACGTGGATGCGACCTATGCCGATGGGATCGACGAGAATATGAGCATCGATCAGTCGATGCACTCGCTCTTCGGCGCCTCGAAGGTCGCGGCTGATGTGCTGACACAGGAATATGGTCGGTACTTCGGGATGCGAACCTGCTGTCTACGAGGAGGGTGCCTGACCGGGCCGAATCACTCGGGCGTGGAGCTCCATGGATTTCTGAGTTATCTGGTCCGCTGCAATCTCGAGGAGCGGGAATATACGATCTTCGGATACAAGGGGAAGCAAGTACGAGACAATATCCATTCATTCGACGTGGCTCGGTGCATCGAGGCCTTCTACGAGATGCCGTCGGCGGGCGCGGTGTTCAACCTGGGCGGCGGGCGGGCGAACTCGGTGTCGATCCTCGAGGCCTTCGATCGGGTCGCCGCCCTCACCGGGAAGGCCATGCGGTACAAATACGTCGAAAGGCCGCGTGCGGGCGACCACATCTGCTATATTTCCGATCTGGCACGGCTCAAACGGGAGCTTCCCGGCTGGAACATCACCAAGTCGCTTGACGATATTTTTGCCGAGATCGTGAACACCTGGCAGGCCCGGCTGGCGACCTAGCCGCGGACGCCGAGGCCCCGTCCCCTCGCTCGATGTCCCTGCTCAGCGGCGTGATGGACCGGAGCTCTGTCGTGCGGCGACACGGCCTTCTGTGGCTCGGACTGGCCGCGTTCGTCGCGGCGATCGTCTTCGTCAACCCCCTCCGCGACATGCCGCTGGAGGACGACTGGGCGTATGCGTGGTCGGTCGAGCGCCTCGTCGAGACCGGCCGCTTCGAGGCGCATGACTGGGCCGCGGCGAACCCCGTGTTGCTGGTGTACTGGGGCTGGCTCGTCTCGACGCTCTTCGGTTTCTCGTTCGCGGTCCTGCGTGCCTCGACGCTCGTGCTGGCCGTGGTCGGCTGGGTGGCCTTCTATTTCCTCGCGAAGCACCACGGGCTCGACAATGATGAGGC
>QHSQ01000595.1 GCA_003221615.1 Candidatus Rokuibacteriota bacterium
GCGCGCCCCGTCGAACACAACGGTGAACTCATCCCGGGGCGCGCGGTGAGCCCCCGCGATGACGTGCAGGAGCGCCCGACGTCCAGCCTCGAGGCTCTCGGCTTCGCGCGCCTGCAGTTCCGGGTCACGCCGGATGACGTTGTAGCCATCGACGAGCCAGTGCATGGTTGTGGGATCATCCCCCTCGTCGATCCCAGAGCTTGGATCCTTCTCGAAGCCCGAGGCTCGCGAGGCGTAGCACGCGGCGGGGATATAGAAGCCAGAACGGAGTCATGGGGTAGTGCCGCGCGAGGACCTCTCGTCGCGGGAAGACGAGCTCCGCAAGGTACGCGGCTTTCCCCATCGCCCCTGGGATCGACAG
>QHSQ01000594.1 GCA_003221615.1 Candidatus Rokuibacteriota bacterium
CAGGGTGAACTCACGCTTGATCGCCATGGGTCTCCTCTCGAAGTGGCTCCACGTATGATACGGGTCGCCCAGGGTGAGGCGCAAATCGGTCGGGGGTGAGAGCGCGATGATCGAGATCAGGCCGTGCCGTCTCGAAGAATGTCCCGACGTGTTGGCGCTGTGGCAGCGGGCGGACGCGATCCCGAGCCCGACGGATTCGCTCGAGGAGCTCACACGGCTGGTCCGGGCGCACGCCGACTATCTCCTCGTCGCGGTCGAGCGCGGCGCCGTCGTCGGGAGCATCATCGGCGGATGGGATGGCTGGCGCGGCAACATCTATCGCCTCGCCGTCGCCCCCGACGCGCGTCGGCGCGGCCTGGCGCGACGGCTCGTCCACGAAGCCGAGCGCGTGCTCGTGTCGAAGGGCGCGCGCCGGATCTCGGCGCTCGTCGAGCGCCACGAAGCTCACGCGGTCGGCTTCTGGGACGCGCTCTCCGACCGCGGCTGGCGCCGCGACGAACGCATGCTCCGCTACATCAAAATGGTGGAGTAGCAGCCTGCCTCTCCAAAAGACCGGCAGGCTGCTCAAAAAGGTCCAGCTGCTGGCCTTTTTCAGCAGCCTGCTAGTCTAGACGGGGCGCCAAAGGCCCCGACTAGCGTCGCGCGCCTCGCGCTGGAGCTTCAAGAACAGGTCCTGGTATCGGACGTTCGGGGGGACGGTCATCACCTGGGCGTAACCCAGGCGAACCAGCTCGGCGTTGACCATCGTGTCGCCGACCCAGACGTAGGCCAGGAGCCGGCCATAGCGATCCCGGGGCTGAACATCGAGCTCGAGGCGAACCCGACGGCCGATGACGAGACCTCGATTCACCTGGGCCGCCGCGCGGCCGCCCGGCTCCTCGCCTTTGATCGGGTGATGGATCTCCGGGGCATTGACGCCGATGTAGCGGATCTTCTCGACCCGATCGGCAAGCTGAACGTTGATCGTGTCGCCGTCGACGACGCGGACCGCTGTGCCCTCGACGGTGCCGGCGCCCGCAGCGCCGGCCGAGAGTAGCGACAGGTATGACAGCGCAAGCAACCAGCTCCGGAGCGCCACGCCGCCACGGTGTCACCGCGGATCGGCAAGTGTCAACATTTGGAGACGGTTGTAGGGCCCGTGAAGCCGGCTTGATCGGAGGGTGCTGAGGGTTGAGCTGTCGGCTACTGGACGCGGAACATGGCGTAGCCGAGAGACCTCAGCTGCGTGTCAACGAACGGCTGATGGCGACGGTCGACGCTTCTCCGCTCGACGCTGTCCCCAGCGCCCTCCGCGACGCGGCGGTCATGACCGGATCGACGATCCAGGAAGACCTCGACGTTTTCCTCGGACTTGAACTGCCGTGTGAGGTACT
>QHSQ01000416.1 GCA_003221615.1 Candidatus Rokuibacteriota bacterium
GATCCATAGCCGGGGCCAGATCCTGGGCACGCTCTCGCTCGGGCGGAAGACCGCGGAGCCCTTCGACAAGCCCGAGCTGGCGCTCGTCCAGGCGGCCGCCGACCAGATCGGCCTGGCGCTCGACAACGCGCGGCTCTACTCGGAATCGCTCCGTCAGCTCGACGAGCTCAAGCGCGCGCACGCGCAGCTGATCCACGCCGAGAAGATGAAGGCGGTCGGCGAGCTGGCCTCGGGGGTGGCGCACGAGATCAACAATCCGCTGACGACGATCCTCGGCCAGACGCATCTCCTGCTCACGCACCCGGAGACGACCTCGCACGTGCGCGATCGCCTCGGCATCGTGGCCGAGGAAGCCGGTCGCGCCGCGCGCATCGTGCAGAACCTCCTTCTGTTCGCGCGCCACTACACGCCGGAGCGGCGGCCGTGCACGATCGCCGACCAGGCGCGGCGGGTCCTCGAGCTGAAGGGCTACCAGCTCCAGCAGGACAACGTCCGCGTCGTCACCGACTTCGCCTCGTGCCCGTTCGTGTGGGCCGACGAGAACCAGCTCCAGGTGGTGCTGCTCAACCTCGTCCAGAACGCGCACCAGGCGATGGCCAAGCATCCGTCGCAGCGGGTCCTGACCGTGCGCGTGTGGCCGTCCGACCGCCACGCCTGCGTCGAGGTGCGCGATACGGGTCCGGGGATCCCGGACGACGCGCTGCCCCGGATCTTCGATCCGTTCTTCACGACCAAGCCGCCCGGCGAGGGAAGCGGCCTCGGGCTCTCCGTGTCGTACGGGATCGTCACCGAGCTGGGCGGGGTGCTGCGGGCCGGAAACTGCGAAGACGGCGGCGCCTCGTTCGTCGTCGAGCTACCGCTCGGGGAGCCCGCGGCCTGACGTTGCGCCCGCCCGCGGCCCTCCTGCTGGTCCTGCTCACGACCGGCTGCGCGGGGGTTGGCGCGCCGGTGCCCGGCGCGCCCGCCCATCACCGCGAGAACGGGTTCGCCAACGTGGACGCGTCATACCAGCCCGCCGGCGGCTGGACGCGCTTCACGTTCTTCATCACACGCATCGTTGCCGCCACGTTCGCGCCGCGGACCGCCAACTTCCCGTCGATCGCCAGTGATCTGCCGGCGATCCTCGACAATCGCGGCGTCGCGACCGTGACGTGGGTCGGCCACGCGACCCTGCTCGTCCAGCTCGACGGCGTCAACATCCTGACCGATCCCCACTGGTCGAAGCGCGCGAGCCCATTCTTGTTCGCCGGGCCGAAACGCGTGTCGCCGCCGGGCCTCAAGTTCGAGAATCTGCCGCCGATCCACGTCGTCGTGATCTCGCACGATCACTATGACCATCTCGACGTGGCCACCGTCAAGCGCCTGGCCGCCGAGCATCGCCCGAAGTTCCTGGTTCCGCTGCGCCTCAAGCCGTGGTTCGCCGATATCGGCATCACTGACGTCGACGAGCTCGACTGGTGGGATCACCGCGTCGTGAAAGGGCTGACCTTCACGTGCGTGCCGGCCCAGCACTTCTCGGGACGCACGCTCTGGGATCGCAACCGCCGCCTCTGGAGCGGCTGGGTCGTCGCGGGCCGCGCCAAGCGTCTCTACTTCGCCGGCGACAGCGCGTACTTCGACGGATTCAAGGAGATCGGCGCGCGCCTGGGGCCGTTCGATCTCGCCGCGCTGCCCATCGGGGCCTACATGCCCGCGGTCATCATGCGCGCGAGCCACACGACGCCCGAAGAGGCGCTGCGGGCGTTCGGCGACGTTCGTGGGCAGCGATTCATCCCGATCCACTGGGGCACGTTCGATCTCGCCGAGGAGCCACTGGACGAGCCGCCTCAGCGGCTCGTCACCGAGGCCAAGCGCTTGCGTCTCGACCTCGATCGGATATGGGTTCTCCAGCACGGCCAGACGCGAGTCTGGTGACCGTGGAGTGCTACAGCGACTCCAGGTGCAGGCCCTTCAGATAGCGGGTCTCCGGGATGGTCAGGAGGACGGGGTGGTCGTGAGCCTGACCGAGGCGGTCGACGACGCGGAGCCTCGCGCCGGCGTCTGCCGCGGCGTCGCGGCAGATCTCGTCGAACATCGTGTCGGACACGTGGTGGGAGCACGAGAACGTCAAGAGGCTCCCGCCGCGCTCCAGTAGCCGCAGCGCGCGCAGGTTGATCTCCTTGTAGCCGCGGGCCGCCGCGTCGAGCGCCGAGCGGCTGCGCGCGAACGGCGGCGGATCGAGCACGATCACACCGAAGCGCGTTCCTTGGCGCTCGAGGCGCCGCAGCTCGTCGAACGCGTTCGTCGCGCTGATCTCCGCCCGGTCGGCCACGCCGTTGAGCGCCAGATTCTGGCGGGCGCCCGCGATCGCCTCGGGCGAGGACTCGATGCAGACGGCCCGTCGCGCACCGCCGCGCAGCGCGTGGCAGGCGAAGCCGGCGGTGTAGCTGAAGGCGTCGAGGACGTCGCGGTCCCGGGCCAGGGCACCGACTCGGGCCCGGTTTTCCCGCTGGTCCAGGTAGAGCCCGGTCTTGTGGCCGGCCCCGATCGTCACCTCGAAGGTCACGCCGTCCTCGATGACGCGAACGGTCCTGGGCCCGGAGGCGCCGGCCCAGCCGAGGGTCGCAGAGAACCCCTCGAGACGAGCCGAGGTCGGGTCATCCATGTCGAAGACCGATGCCTCGCCGAGGAGGCTTCCCAGCGCGGCCGTGACCAGGGGACGGGCGCGCGCCATCCCCAGGGTGAGGCACTGAGTCACGAGGACGGGCCCGTAGCGGTCGACGACCAGCCCCGGCAGCCCGTCGGCCTCGCTCCAGACCAGGCGGCAGAGCGTCGGCGGTCCCTGAGCGGGGCCGCGCCGCCGGGCCGCGGCCGTCTCGATCCGGCGCTGAAAGAACCCGGCGTCGAGCAGCTCGTCGATCCAGGTGAGGATGCGGCAGCAGAGCGCGGGGCGCGGATTGTAGAAGCCGCGCCCGACGAAGCGGCCGCCGGCGTCGATGACCGTGACCGCCGAGCCGGGCTCGACGTCGCTCACGTCGGCGACGTCGCCCTTGAAGATCCACGGATGCGTGCGCGCCGCCTCGTGGCCCCGCTTGAGCCGGAGCGTCGGCTGCCTGGGCCCCGCGGGCTGACCGTGTTTCACCGCCGGCGCGCCTTCACGGTGATCGCCCACCGCGCGTGATCGCGCCAGCGCCCGAGGATCTTCAGATAGCGCGGCGAGAAGCCTTCCGGGCGGAAGCCGACCTGCCTGACGAGACGGATCGATGCGCGATTGCGCGGCTGGATGTTCGCTTCGAGCCGGTGCAGGCCGAGGGTGTCGAAGGCGTGGCGAAGCACGAGCCGGAGCCCTTCACTCATATAGCCCTTGCCCATGAACGGGGCGCCGGCGTAGTAGCCGAGGTACGCACTCCGAAAGTTGCCGTGGAAGATCTGACTCAGGTTGATCACGCCGGCGATCGCGCGGTCCTCGAGCCGGCAAACCAGAAACGCTCGCTCCGTCGGCCGTCGCGTCCGTTGCAAGTATGCCCTGAACGCGGCGCGGCTCGCCGGTGGCGCGACCCACGGTCGGAGCGCGGCGCGGCTCGCCCGCATCAGGGTCAGGAACTCGTCGCGATGACGCGCCGTCGGGGCGCAGAGAAATACGCGGCGGCCGACTTCGAGCGCGCCCGGCGGCCTCGCGGCCACGCCGACTACTTTTTGCGGAGGACGACGACCATGATGATCGGGTGCCGGGAGGTTTCTAGGATCTGGTGGGGCTTGAAGCCGAAGAACCACTGGACGAACTCGAAGCCGCCCGCCAGCTCGACCACGGTCTTCAATTCTTGAGGGAAGACCATGCGCGAGAGGTGGGTCTGCCGGTACAGCCGGCGCGTGCCGTTCTCGATGGCCTCGAGCGTCATGCGCTCGCGGAAGACCTGCGAGACCGGATCGACGTCGTTGAGCGCCGAGAACGACGCCCGGACGATCAGCCGTCCGCGGCGCTTGGACCACGTCCATCGCCGCGCCGGGTTCGTCCACGAGGACGCCATGTAGCGGTCGAAGACGTAGAGCCCGCCGCGCTTGAGGCATTTCGCGACGGCCCTCAGATGGGCCACCAGCTGCTCGGTCCTGAGAAGATGTCCTTGCGAGTCCTGCATGCAGATCGCGGCATCCACCGGCTGAGCGAGCCGGAAGTCGGTCATGTCGCCGACGACCAGCTCTCCCTGGTAGCCCTTGGCCGCGAACCGCTCGCGCAGGAACTGGATATTGCGCGGTGACAGGTCGAGCCCCGACATCAGGTACCCACGGTCGGCGAGCCGCATCAGGTGGGGTCCGGTGCCGCAGGCGATGTCGACGACCCGGCGGACACGCCGGCGCGAGAAGCGCTTGAAGCAGTGAACGAGGAAGTCGACCTCACCTTTGCGGTTGAGGTCGAAGGCGATCTCGTAGAAGCGCGGGGCGCTGTACTCGCGAAGCCGGCTCTTCTCGCGAAGCCTCAGCGGAGCTCCCCCCACCACGCCAGGAGCGCCTCACGGATCACCCACGAGGCGGCGATGCCGGTCCGGCCGGAGGGATCCCAGGCGTGAGCGACCTCCACGAGGTCCCCGCCGATGATCCGGCAGCCTTCCAGCATCCGGACGATCTCGACCAGCTCGGGCACTCGGAGCCCGCCGGGCTCGGGCGAGCCGGTCCCGGGGGCCTCGGCCGGGTCGAGGACGTCGATGTCGATCGTGACGTAGAGCGGATGACTCCGGAGCTCGGGAAGCAGCCGGCGCACGACTTCCACCGGATGGCCGGCCACCATCGGATACATCGGGAAGAAGTGGGGCCGACGGCGGTGGTACTCCTCCCGAGCCCCGGTGCGGATCCCGACCTGGTACACACGCTCCGGAGGGACGACGTCCATCACGCGCGCGAGGGCCGAGGCGTAGTTGTAACGCTCGCCGAGGAACTCCTCCCGCAGGTCCGGATGGGCGTCGAGGTGGAGGATGCGGAGGTCGGGGAACGCCGGCCCCAGTACCTCGATCACCGACACAGTGGCCGTGTGGTCTCCGCCCAGCATGAACGGGATGAGCCCCGGACGCCACCAGGCGGCGATCTGCTCGCGCGCGGCGTCGA
>QHSQ01000032.1 GCA_003221615.1 Candidatus Rokuibacteriota bacterium
TAGACGGTCACGAACCCTTGCTTGTGCTCGATCTTCACCACGAGCCCGTAGCGCGCCTCGACTCCGGCGGTGACCACGACACCGGCCGCTGCGGCTTGCACCGGAGTTCCGAGGGGCGCCTTGATGTCGATGCCGCCGTGCCAGCCGCTGCGGCGATGACCGAAGGTCGAGATCACCGGGCCCTCGGCCGGCCAGGCGAGCTGCAAGAGTCCGGTGTCGAAGTCGGGCACAACCATCGCGAGCCTCGGCGGCGGCCCGGCCCCCGGCGGCGCCGCGACGCGCGTCGGCGTACCCGGAGGCGCGTTCCCCCGGCGAGCAGTCACGGCCGCCGCCGTGTCCGAGACCGGGATGACGATGTGCTGGCCGACCTTCAACGGGGCGTCGGCGCTCGGCAGCTTGTTCGATTTGACGATCGCCGCCACGGTGACGCCGTACTTCCTGGCAAGCGAGGTCAGCGTGTCGCCGGCCTTCACCTCGTACACGCGCTGCGCCGCGCGCGGCCCTGCGGCGGGCTCGGCATAGCCGAGCGCCGGGCCCAAGGCGACGAGCAAACTGAGCGCGGCGGCACCGAGCCGTGCGCCGTCACGCATGACGCTCGCGCTCATTGCTCGAACTCCGCGTAGCGAATCCCGAATGCGGCGAAGCGCCCCGAGGCCGGCAGCCAGCGGACGCTCACGTGCTCGACGAGCGAGAGGGGCGGCCCCTTACCGAGCTCCTGGATGAACTTCTCGATGACCGGCCGCGGCCCCTCGACACGCGCGCGCACCCGGCCGTCCTTGAGATTCATGACAAAGCCGGCCAGGCCGAGATTCGAGGCGCGGCGCTGCGCATAGTTGCGATAGCCGACACCCTGGACCCGTCCGGCGACGACGATCTCGGCGGCCGATTTCGATCCGCTCACTGATGCTGGCTCGGATATCAGCGACCGCCCGACGGCCGTGGCTCGGCCGCCGGACGGTCAGAGAGATGGTCGGGGCGAGAGGATTTGAACCTCCGACTTCACGGTCCCGAACCGTGCGCGCTACCAGGCTGCGCTACGCCCCGACGCGACGCGCCTTATTGTACAGGGTCGTCGGGCCTGCACAAGGACGTCAAGTCTCCCAGGCGTACTTGCCGACAAGCTTGACGAATTTGCACTCGCCGCAGAGGCGGGTCTTCATCTCGCCGCGGACCTTCTCGACCACGGTCAGGGTCTGGTTCGCGACGTCCCCGACGGGCACCACCATGCGCCCGCCCTCGGCGAGCTGCTGGAAGAGCGGCGGCGGCACCGACGGTCCGCCCGCCGTGACCAGGATCCGGTCGAAGGGCGCCTCGTCCGGCCAGCCCAGCGTGCCGCTGCCCACGCGAACCCACAAGTTGTCGTAACCGAGCTGCTCCAGCAGAGCCCGCGCCCGCTCGGCCAGGCGCGGCAGCCGCTCGATCGTGCAGACGCGCCGCGCGAGCTCGGCCAGCACCGCGGTCTGATAGCCCGAGCCCGTGCCGACCTCCAGGATCTTCTCCTGGCCACGCAGCTCGAGCAGCTGGGTCATGAAGCCGACGATGTAGGGCTGGGAGATCGTCTGCTCCTCGCCGATCGGCAGCGGATGGTCGCCGTGGGCGCGATCGCGCAGCGGCTCCTCGACGAAGAGATGGCGGGGCACCCGTCGCATCGCGGCGAGCACGCGCTCGTCGGTGATCCCGCGATGCGCCAGCTGCTCCTCGACCATCCGCGCGCGTGAGGTCTCGTACGCGTCGCGCGTGCGCTCCACTACCCTCTCCGTGGCTTCCTCTTCGGCGTGGCGGCGGGCGCGCGCCCACGACGGGGCCAGCGACCGGTCTCGCTCAGGAACTGGGCGTTGAGACCACCTTGCCAGTCGTTCAGCTGCACGAGCGCGCGATGATTCGTGAGGTCGAGGTGGAGCGGCGTCAGCGAGACGTAGCCGTCGTGCACCGCGCCCATGTCGGTGCCCTCGAGATCGTCCCATCGGGCCTCGCCCCCGCCGATCCAGTAGTGGCTCCGTCCCCTGGGATCGGCCTGCTCCACGATCTTTTCCTTGTAGACCCGGTGGCCCAGGCGCGTCATCCGGATTCCGCGTGGCGGCTGGACCGGCACGTTGACGTTGAGCAGCGTGTTACCCGGAAGCCCGCCCACCAGCACGCGCATCGCAACCAGACGCGCCACACGGCCGGCGATCTCGAAGTCGCCGCCATCCAGCAGCGACACCGCGATCGAGGGCACACCGAGGATCGTCCCCTCCATCGCGGCCGCGACGGTGCCGGAGTAAGTGACGTCGTCACCGAGGTTGGCGCCGTGGTTGATGCCCGATACCACCAGCACGGGCGTCTCGGGCAGGAAGCCGAGCACGGCCATGTTCACGCAGTCGGATGGCGTGCCGTTGACCGCGAACCGGTGCTCGCCCATCTGCAGCGCCCGGAGCGGCCGGTGCAAGGTCAGCGCGTGGCCGCAGGCGCTCTGCTCGCGCTCAGGGGCGACGACGTAGACGTCTCCGAGCTCGGCGAGCGCTTTCTCGAGCGCTGCGAGCCCCGGAGCGTGAACACCGTCATCGTTGGTGAGGACTACAACGGACATATGTTGTTCGCGCGGCAGGCCAGCGCGGGGCTGGGGCCCCGCCGGCCGCGACGCGACGGTATAAGAGATTCTGCAAGAGGAGAAAAATGGTCGGGGCGACTGGATTTGAACCAGCGACCCCATGACCCCCAGTCATGTGCGCTACCGGGCTGCGCCACGCCCCGACCGTCAGGCGTGAATTGTCGCAGATATCCCGGGGCCCTTCAAGGACCGAGGCGCGAGCGCAGGACGCCCAGGCGATCGCGGATGCGCCGCAGCGTCTCCGCGTACGTGGCCTCCTTCATCCCGAGCTCGAGCTGCTCGGAGCGACGCGACTCGCCGATGAGCCGCTTCTTCGCGCCCTCGAGGGTCAGCCGCTCTTCGTAGAGCAAGGTCTTGATGCGCTGAACGAGCTCGAGGTCGCGCGGACGATACAGGCGCTGCCCCGCCGGATTCTTCTTCGGACGGAGCAGCTTGAATTCCGACTCCCAGTAGCGCAGGACGTAAGCGGGGATACCGGTGATCGACTCCACTTCACCGATCCGGTAGTAGAGCTTTTCTGCGACTTCCGTGGTCACGCCGGCGCGTTGATCCGTTGTTTGAGCCCCTTGCTTGGTTTGAAGGTGAGCACCTTGCGCGCGGTGATCTCGATCGATTCGCCGGTCTGGGGATTCCGCCCGCGCCGCGACGCCTTGCGACGGATGCGGAAATGACCGAAGCCAACGATCTTCACGTCCTCGCCCTTCTCGAAGCAGCGAAAGATGATGTCGAAGACCGACTCCACGACCGACGACGACTGCCGCTTCGAGAGCCCGTGGTTGGCCACGGCATTGACTAGATCGTTCTTCGTCACGGTTGGAAGTCACCTCCCCCTGGGGACGCGGCGCGGCGAGCCCACGCGTCCCCGGCGGTCACTGCCCGCCTCGCGCGATGAAGGGCGAATAGCCCTTTTGCTCGAGCTCGCGGAGGGTCGACGTCGCGGTGGTCTTGTCGTCGAACGGGCCGACGCGGACGCGATACAGGGTCTCGTCGCCCGTCGCGGTCGGGGCGTTGCTCGCCGCGGGCGGAGCGGGTGCCGGCCCACCGCCGGCGCGTCGGACCTGCACCTTGAGCCCGTCGACCGCGAGATCCTTCGAGAGCGCCACCGCGTCGCGCAGCGGCAGGCTCGGCTTCACGACCACGCCGCCAGCCGCCGGCTCGGCGCTGAGTCCTTTGCCGCTGAGCTTCGCGTTGATGTCCGCGGGCGCAGCCCCGCTCACGAACACGTCGTAGCGATCGCTCGCCGATCCAGTGGCCGGCGGCGTGCTCGGCGCCGCGGCGCGAGCGGGCTTGCCGACGCCGCTGGCCGACGATTCTTCCACGCTGTACTTTTGCTCGCGCAAACGAACCGCGAGCTTCTTGGCCGTGTCGGGATTCTTGAACGCGCCGACCTGCACGAAGTATCCGCTGGCCGGTCCGCTCGGGCTCGGCGGCGCCGCCGCTCGCGGCGCGCGGGGCGCCGGCTGCTCCTTCGCGTCCGGGCTCTTGCTGGCGACGGCGCTCTTGCTCGCCTCGGATTTTCTCGACGCGGCCGCGCCGGGTTTCTCGGTCGCGGGCGTCATCGGCGACGGATTTTCGCTCGCGGAAGGCCTGTCCATCGCCGACGGTTTTTCGGGCGCGGGCGGTTTTTCCGGTGCGGGCGACGTGAGCGAGGGCGCGCTCGCCACCGGTGGCGCGACGGGTGCGGGCGCCGGTGTCATCTCGGGTTTTCCGAGCGTCGTCTTCGGCGCGGGCTGATTCGCGAGCTCGAGCACGTAGGGAACCGCGACGGCAGCGACGACGCCGAGCACGATCACGACGAGGATGGCACGGAACCACAATGCCGAAAAAATCGAGCGCCGTCCTTCGTCCTCGAACCGCTCGTCGTCGAAGTCGTGATCGTCGTGCGGGCGCTCAGGATCCGCCATGCGCGTCATCTTAGCATAGACGTTGGGCTTTCCATGCTTTCAACGGGGGTCCGGCCGAAGACCAGGTCGCCGATGAGGGCCTCGGCGTTGCTCCGGGTGTCGTTGGTGTCGATCATGACGGCGACCTGGCCGACCCGGGGAGGCTGGCGGCCGAAGAGCGCCACATAGTCCTTGGCGACGTCGCGCCGCTCCAGGCGCCAGGTCTCGGCCTGGCTTCGCCCCGACGCGACCACGATGATCTTGACGTTGCCGGCCTTCGTGCTGGTGACCTGCGTACCGACCGGCGCCCGGCTGTCCCAGACGTAGCCGACCACGTCGCTGTTCCGAAGGGGCGCGGGCCAGCGCGGGAAGATCACGTAGACCTGAGCGGCCTGGTCGTCGGCGGCGCGCTCGCGGACGTCGCCGTCGGGCGGCAGGCGGACCACCTTCCAGGACCACGAGAGAAACGGAAACTCGCCGAGGTCGACGACGACGTCCCGATAGAGGGCGAACGACGAGTGCTCGCTCCGGAGCCGGAGGGCCAGCCGCGCTTCGTCCCTGACGAGCTCGACCGAGGCGTGGCCCACGAACTCCTTGACCGTCCAGCCGGCCGGAACGCCTTCGGCCGGAAGCCGGATCGGCGGCCGGTCGCTGACGCGCACGCGGATCCGGCCTTCGGCCTCGGTGAGCGGCGGCTTTCGTCCCGGCATCGCGCCCGTCGATCCAGGGGTGCTCGCTCCCACCACGAGCTGTGTCGGCAGCCGTACCAGCGCCGCGCCGGCCCGCTCGGTTCCTTGCCCGAAGTAGAAGGCTCGAAGGCGCGGAGTCAATACCGCGAGGGCGCCGGCCAGGATGACGAGGACGACGGACAACCGCCAGATTCCAAGCCGCGCCAGCCAGTCCTTGGGGCTCACCGTCTCACCCGCCGCGGCCGCGATCTCGACCCTGTCGCCTTCCTCAACGAAAGCCGGATCGGAGAACCCGCCAGCCCGAACGCGTGCCGGAGGGATTTCACGAGGTAGCGCTCGTATGAGAAGTGGATGTCGTTGGGCCGGTTGACCTTCAAGGCGAACGTCGGGGGCTCGACGGCGACCTGTGAGGCCGACTGGATCGTCAAGGGGTCGCCCCGGAGCGAGACCGGACGGCGGGCGACCGCGGCCCGCAGCGCTTCGGTGACCGCGCCGCCGGGAATCCGGCGTCGGGCCTCTGCCGCAACTTGCGCGATCATGTCGAAGAGCTCGGGAATGCCCTCCGATTGCGTCGCCGACGTGAAGCACACCGGCGCGTAGTCGAGGAAGGGCAGCCGATCGCGG
This sequence comes from Candidatus Rokuibacteriota bacterium, assembly GCA_003221615.1. Taxonomy (GTDB): domain Bacteria; phylum Methylomirabilota; class Methylomirabilia; order Rokubacteriales; family CSP1-6; genus AR31. The sequence continues at coordinate 5,787 of QHSQ01000032.1, forward strand.
ACCTGCTCGACGACCTCCGCCTTGCGGACCATCCCGCGGGGCACCAGATCCCATTTGTTGACGACGACAACGGCGGCACGGCCCGCTTCGTTGGCGTAGCCCGCGATGTGCGCGTCCTGGGCCGCGACGCCCTCCGAGGCGTCGACGATCACGAGCGCCACCTGGCACCGCTCGAGGCTCTTGAGCGCCATGACCACGGCGAGCTTCTCCAGCGGCTCCTGCACCCGCCCCTTGCGCCGGATGCCGGCGGTGTCGACCAGCACGTAGGTGCGCCCTTCGTAGACGAGCGTGGTGTCGACGGCGTCGCGCGTCGTGCCGGGCGCCTCGTGGACGAGCACGCGCTCGGCGCCGACCATCGCGTTCACGAGCGACGACTTGCCGACGTTGGGACGTCCGACGACCGCGACGTGCACGGGCGCGTCCGTCCGCGACGCGGCTGGCGCGGGCGCGGGACAGCGCGCGCGCAGGATCTCGAGGAGCCCGGCGATCCCGCGCCCGTGCTCGGCGGAGACCGGGACCGGCTCGCCGAAGCCCAGGCGGTAGAGATCGGCGAGCCCCCCCTCCTGCGCCGCGGCCTCGACCTTGTTCGCCGCCAGCACGACGGCCCGACCGCCGCGCCGGAGGATCCCCGCGATCTCGAGGTCGAGCGCGGTGGGGCCGTCGCGCGTGTCGACGACGAACAGGACGAGGTCCGCCTCCTCGACCGCGGCGAGCACCTGCCGGCGCACGCCCTCGATCAAGGGCTCCTCGGACGAGGGATCGAAGCCGCCGGTGTCGACCACGGTCGCCTGCCAGCGCTCGAAGCTGACGCGACCGTAGAGCCGGTCGCGCGTCACGCCCGGAGTATCGCGGACGAGCGCCTGCCGCCGGCCGACCAGACGGTTGAAGAGCGTCGACTTGCCGACGTTCGGACGCCCGACGATCGCGATGATCGGACGGATCATCCGGGTCGCTTCCCTGTCAGGAATCGCGGATCGCTTTGAGCAGTGCGCTCGGTGTGGGCTGGACCATCTTGACGGCGACGCCGAGATCTCGCGCCAGGTCGGCCGGTGTCAGGTCGTCGAGGAAGATGCCGTCGCCGTCCCGGACCGCCACGGCCGGCACCAGCACGGCGCGGCCGAGATCGGCCCGCGTCGCGAGGTGGCGCTGGATGTCGCGCCCGGTCAAGAGCCCGGCGACACCGATCGCCCGACCGAAGAAGTCGTTGGCTATGGCCGCGACGCGAACCGTCGCCGGGTCGAATCCGCCGTGGGCGAGGAGTGCCCTCAGTCGCGGCGCGAACATCTCGCCCGTCACCACCGTCACGGCGTCTCTACGGCCGACGCCGTCTCGCTCCGTGCGCCGGCGAGCCACCGCGTGCCGCCGGGCCACCGAGCGGCCGAACCCGTCTTCGAAGCGCCGCACGAGGCCGATGCCGTCCTCGGCGATCGGGAAGCCTTCGTACGCCGCCGCCGGAGGCAGCGGCAGACCCGCGAGCAGATAAATCTCGTCGGCGAGGAACACGAACCGGCTACCGAGCTCGGCGAGCCATCGATGCTGCCAACCCGCGGCGGTCGCGACGAGCGCTCGCGCCTCGTCGGCCGTGAGGTTTCGCAGCGCCGGGAGTCGCTCCCGATGCCGCGTGAGCCCGACTGGAACGACCGCGGTCGTCGCGACGTGCGGATGGAGCGGCGCCAGCTCGAACACGGTGCGCTCGAGATGGATTCCGTCGTTGAGGCCGGGGCATAGGACGATCTGCGCGTGCATCCGGATCCCGGCCTTCGCCAGCCGCTCGAGGCGCGGCAGGATCTCGGCCGAGTGTCGCGGGCGGCCGAGCAAGGCGTGCCGTAGCTCCGGGTCGGTAGCGTGGACGGAGATGTAGAGCGGCGAGAGACGCTGCTCGATGATCCGCTCGAACGAGGCTTCGTCGAGGTCGCTGAGCGTGATGTAGTTGCCGTGCAGGAACGACAGCCTGAAGTCGTCGTCTTTCACGTAGAGACTCTTGCGCATGCCCGTGGGAAGCTGGTGGATGAAGCAGAACACGCACTTGTTCGCGCACGTCGCGATGTCGCCCGGGCGCGGCGCCGCCAGCTCGAGGCCGAGTCCGGCCCCGCTGCGCCGCAGCCGCTTCACCGCCGTGACGCCGGCGCGCTCGACCGTCAGCTCGAGCCGCTCGTCGCCGGTGTGGAACTGAAAGTCGATCGCGTCGCGCAGGCGATGACCGTTGACGGCCACGATCCGATCGCCGCGAGCGAGGCCGGCTGCGGCCGCCGGCGTACGCGGCGCGACCGCGGCGACGGTCACGCCCGCGGGCTCAGCGGAACAGGGCGTTTTCAGGAGACTCCTCCCGCGCGGCGGCGGGAGAGGCGTTGAGGAATCGCATGCCCTGGATGATGTATTGCAGCCCTGAGATCACCGTGAAGCCGGCCGCGAGCCAGAGCACGGAGTTGGGCGCGATATGCACCTGGAAGAAGCGCGCGAGCAGACCGCTCAGGACCGCGAGGACCTGGAACAAGGTCGCCGCCTTCCCGGCCCACGTCGGACGCGGCCGGATGCGGCCCCCCAGCATGTAGATCAGCAGCGCGCCGAAGACCAGGATGGTGTCGCGGCTGATCACGACCGCGGCGATCCAGAACGGCAGCGCCTTCAGGTACGTCAGGGTGACGAACGACGAGGTGAGCAGGAGCTTGTCCGCCATGGGATCGAGGAACGCGCCGAGCGAGCTCTCGTCCTTCCAGTGACGGGCCGCCCAGCCATCCAGCAGATCGGTCAGGGCCGCGACGGCGAAAACGATCAGCGCCGGGCCCGGCCGCCGGTAGACCAGGAGCGTCACGAACACGGGGATCAGAAGGATCCGGAGCAGAGTCAGCCAATTGGCCAGTCCCATGGGGCGCTCAGTCTATCATTCCTGCGCCGGGGCCTGGCTCGGTGACGCGGTAGCGCGCCAGCGCCCCGAGAAGGCCGACCGGAAGATCGACCTCCAGCTCGACGTGGCCCGGAGTATCGCGCCGCGCCAGCACCCGGCCGCGCTCGTAGCAGAGTGCCAGCGAGGCGCCTTCGCCGTGGGGAATCCGCAAGGTCAGGTTGCCGACGGGAGGCAGCGCGCGCTCGATGGCCTTCAAGAGCGCCTCGAGGCCGGTCCCGTCCGCCGCGGAGATCGCCACCGCCTCGCGGCGCGCCGCCAGCACGGACGGATCGGTCTCGAGCCGGTCGATCTTGTTCATCGCGAGCACGGTCGGGCGATCGGCCACGCCGAGCTCGACCAGGAGATCGTCGACGGCCTTCATGTGGTCGTCGATCGCCGGATGGCTCGCGTCGACCACGTGCAGCAACACGTCGGCGTCGGCCAGCTCCTCCAGCGTCGCGCGAAACGCGGCCACCAGCTCGTGCGGGAGCTTCCGGATGAACCCGACGGTGTCGGTCAGGACGAACCGGCGCCCCCCCTCCGGGTGCACCAGCCGCGCCGCCGGATCGAGCGTGACGAACAGCTGGTCGGCAGCGGTGAGCTGAGAGCCGGCGAGCCGGTTCAGCAGAGTCGTCTTGCCGGCGTTGGTGTAGCCGACGAGCGCGACGACGGGCACGCCCGACCGGCGGCGCCCCTGCCGCTGAAGGCGGCGGTGCACCTGCACGCCATCGAGCTGCCGGCGGATCTGCATCACTTTCCGGCGAATGGCCCGCCGGTCGGACTCGAGCTGGGTCTCGCCCGGGCCCCGCGTGCCGATGCCGCCGCCGAGGCGCTCGAGGTGGGTCCACTGGCCGACCAGCCGCGGCAAGAGGTAGGTGAGCTGCGCGAGCTCGACCTGGAGCTTGCCCTCGCTCGTGCGCGCGCGCTGGGCGAAGATGTCGAGGATCAGCGCCGTCCGGTCGATGACCTTGATGCCGAGGGCCTGGGAGATGTTGCGCTCCTGGATCGGCGAGAGCGGGTCGTCGGAGACGAAGAGCACCGCGGCTTCCGCGCGCGCGGTCTGGCCGATCTCGTCGATCTTGCCGCGTCCGAAGAACAGCCCCGGCGCCGGCGCGGCCCGGTCCTGCGTGATGCGGCCCACGACGGTGCCTCCCGCGGCGGTCACCAGGCCGGCCAGCTCCTCGAGCGATTCGTCGATCTGGAACCGGCGCTGCGAGGGCCGTCGCAGCGCGGCGATCACCGCGCGCTCCCGCGTGCTTCGGGTGACGGTCGCGGCCCGTTTCATCCGTTCACGCCGGCGCGCGCCAGCGCCGCGGCGATCGTGTCCGCCGTGCCCTCGGCGCCTCCGGCCTTCTCCACGTCGATCCACTCGATCCCGGGCTCCCGCGCGAACCAGGTCCACTGCCGCTTGGCATACCGGACCGTGTCACGCTGCATCAGCCTCAAGGCCTCGGCCGGCGCGAGCGCGCCGCGCGCGACCCGGACGAACTCGCGATAGCCGATCGACTGGAGCGACGGCACGGTCGGATCGTAGCCCTGCGCGAGCAGGCGCTCGACCTCCGCTCGGAGCCCCGCCTCGACGAACGCCGCGGCGCGCGCGGCGAGACGGCGCGCCAGCACCTCGCGTTCCATCGTGAGACCGAAGTAGGTCACGTCGTACGATTCGACCGGCTCGCTCCAGCAGGCCTGCGAGAGTGTGCTCGTCCCCGTCCGGGCCATCTCGAGCGCGCGCATGACTCGAACGTGATCGTTGGGGTGCAGTCGGCGCGCGACGGCCGGCGCCGCGAGGCGGAGCCTCGCGTGAAGCGAGGCGCGCCCCTCGGCGGCCGCGATCGACGCGAGCTCGCGCCTGAACTCGGGGTCGGCCGGGGGCGCAGGATCGAGTCCGCGGAGGAGCGCTCGGATGTAGAGGCCCGTCCCGCCGACGACGACCGGAAGATGCCCGCGCGCGCGGATCGCCTCGATCGCCGCCTCGGCGTCGCGGCGGAATCGCGCCGCCTGATAGCGATCGTCGGGATCGGCCACGTCGACCAGATGGTGGACGACGACTCGACGCGTCTCGGCACTCGGCTTGCCGGTCGCCGCGTCCATGCCGCGGTAGACCTGCCGCGAATCGGCGCTGACGACCTCGATCGCCACTCGTCGCGCCAGCGCCGCCGCCACCGCAGTCTTCCCCACACCGGTAGGCCCGGCGATCACGACCAGCGGCCCCTTCACGCCCTCACTCACTTTTCGTAGGCTCGCCTCGCACGGCGGGGTCCCAGCCCCCGCGACGTCCTCCGGCTCGCACAGCCCCAGTGTATCAGCCGAATTTCCGACAATCTTCGCCGGCCCAGACGCTACCAGGTGCGCTTGAGCTCCCGCCGGATGTCGTGCAGCGACACACGGCTGACGACGGGCCGCCCGTGGGGACAGAAGTACGGCGTCTCGGTCGTGGAGAGCTCGACGACGAGCCGTTCCATCTCCTCGCGCGCCAGCGGCATGTTCGCCTTCACCGCCGCCCGGCACGCCACGAACGCGAGCGCGCGGTCCAGAGTGGGCTCGCCGGCGCCGGGCCCACCGAACTCGTCCACGGCGGCCTCGATCAGCCGCTTCGGCTCGTTGCCCTTGAGGAGCGCGGGGACCGCGCGCACGACGATCGCCGTGGTGCCGAGTCCCTCGAACGCGAACCCCAAACGCTCCAGCGGCGCGCGCCAGCGCTCGAGCAGGGCGCACGAGGCCGGCGGCAGCTCGAGCGGCTCCGGGAAGAGCAAGCTCTGGGCGGCGGGTGTGCCGTCGCGAAGCTCGTGCTGGAGACGCTCGAACAGCACGCGCTCGTGGGCCACGTGCTGATCGAGGAAGAACACTTCCTCCTCGGAGGTCGAGACCACGAACGTGTCCTGCACCTGACCGAGCACCCGCCCGAACAACGGCCGTGACTCGATCGCGGTCGGCACGCCGAAGAGCGCCGTCTGCTCGGCCACCCCGCGCGGCGAGGGCTCGCCCAGGGGGGAGTCGCTCCCGCGCACGCCGACGTCGGGCATGACCGCCGGACGGCGAAGGCCTCCCAGGGTGGCGGCCGCCACCATCTCGTAGATCAGCCGGGGATGCCGGAATCTCACCCACGCCTTCGTCGGATGGACGTTGACGTCGACGTCGGCCTCCGACAGCGTGATCGCGAGCAGGACGACCGGGAACCGGTCGCGCGGCAGCAGGGGCCGGTAGGCGTCGAGCGTCGCCTGCAGGAGCGCGGGGTCGCGGACGGGGCGTCCATTGACGATCACGACGATCTCGTCGCGGCTGCCGCGCGTGAGATCGGGCGGGCTGATCAGCCCGCGCACACCTACACCGTGCTCGGTCCGGTCGACGGCGATCAAGCGCTCGGCGACGTCGTGGCCCCACAGGGCCCCGACGCGCTGGCGCACATCGCTCGCCGTGGGCGCCGTCAGCACGGCGCGCGCGTTGTTCGCCACCCGGAGGTGAACACGCGGATGCGCCAGCGCCAGCTGGGTCAGGGCGCGGAGGCTCGCCGAGAGCTCGGTCGTGGGCGATTTGAGAAACTTGAGCCGTGCGGGCGTGTTGAAGAAGAGATCGCGGACCTCCACGCTCGTGCCGGAGTCGGCCGGGACCTCGAGCCGCTGCTTGACGGTCCCGCCCTCGCCGGCCAGCCGGAGCCCGTCCGACGCTCCGCGCGCGCAGCTCGTCAGCGTGAGGCGCGAGACGGCGCAGATCGCCGCCAGCGCCTCACCGCGGAACCCGAGTGTCGCGATCGCGTCGAGATCCTCGTCGCGCGTCAGCTTGGACGTCGCGTGGCGCTCGAGGGCCAGCGGCAGCTCGTCGGCCGCCATCCCGATGCCGTCGTCGGTGACGCGGACGAGCGCGGTCCCGCCGTCGCGCAGATCGACCGTGATCGTCAGGGCTCCGGCGTCCAGCGCGTTCTCCACCAGCTCCTTGACGGCCGAGGCGGGGCGCTCGACGACCTCTCCGGCGGCGATCTTGTTGACGAGGTGGTCGGGCAGCCTGCGGATTTTTATTGTCGCGGGGTCCATGAGCCCGGCTCGGACCGAGGCTGGCCTGACACCGAAGCGTCCCGGCTCCGCATTTGCCACTTCGCCAGGATGTTCAGCGCCTCGAGCGGCGTGAGATGAGCGAGGTCGAGGCTCGTCAGCTCGGTCAGTAACGGGTCGGGCGCGGCGGGGGCGAAGAGGCCGAGCTGGACGGCATCGCTTGCGTCGGTCCGCAGCTGACCGGCTTCCTCGAGCTCGGCCAGGAGCGCCTTCGAGCGCGCGATCACCGGTGCGGGCAGACCGGCGAGACGCGCCACCTGGATGCCGTAGCTCCGGTCGGTGCCGCCGGGCTGCACCTTGTGAAGGAACACGATCTCGTCGTTCCACTCGCGGACGGCGACGTGAAAATTACGGACCGCGCCGAGGCGCCCCGCCAGACGCGTGAGCTCGTGGAAGTGGGTCGCGAACAGGACCTTGGCGCCGTGTCCCCGGTCGTGCAGAGCTTCCACGACCGCCCAGGCGATCGCGAGGCCGTCGAAGGTCGAGGTGCCGCGCCCGACCTCGTCGAGCAGCACGAGGCTCCGCGGCGTCAGGTTGTTCAGGATGGTCGCGGTCTCGATCATCTCCACGAGAAAGGTGCTCTGGCCGCGCGCCAGGTTGTCCTGCGCGCCGACTCGCGTGAACACGCGGTCGACCACGCCGATTCGGGCCTCGCGTGCCGGGACGAAGGCGCCGATCTGCGCCATGATCGCGAGATGGCCGATCTGTCGGAGATAGACCGATTTCCCGGACATGTTCGGTCCGGTGAGGATGACGATGCGCGCGTCGTGGTCGAGCGCCAGGTCGTTCGGCGTCACCGGGCTCCCGGCGCGCGCCTCGAGCACGGGATGACGGCCTTCGACGATCGTCAGCGCGGGGCCGTCCTCGACGATCGGGCGAACGTGGCCGCGACTGTGCGCCACCTCGGCCAGGGAGGCGAAGACGTCCAGCCGGGCGAGCGCGCGCGCCGTCGTCATGAGGTCCTCGGCGCGCGCCGCCACCTTGCGGCGCACCTCCTCGAACAGCTCGTACTCGAGCCGGCGGCGCCGCTCGTCGGCGCCGAGCGCTTTCGCCTCGTACTCCTTGAGCTCCGGGGTCACGTAGCGCTCGGCGCCGGTGAGCGTCTGGCGACGCACGTACTCGGCGGGCACGCGTGAAGCCTGGGCGTGCGTCACCTCGATGCCGTAGCCGAACACTCGATTGAAACGGACCCGCAGACTCGAGATCCCGGTCCGCGCTCGCTCCCGCTCCTCGAGCCCGGCGATCCACGCCCGCGCCTCGCGCGCGTCGCGGACGATCGCGGCGAGCTCGGCGTGCCAGCTCTCGCGGATCACGCCGCCGTCGTGGAGCGCGAGGGGCGGCTCGTCCTCGAGCGCCGCCGTCAAGAGCTCGTGCAGGTCGTCGAGCGGCGCCAGCTCGCCGGCCGCCTCGGCGATCGCGGGAGCCGCGAGCGGGGCCGCGAGGCGCCGGATGTCCTGCAGCGGCGCCAGGCAGCCGCGAAGGCCGACCAGGTCGCGGGCGTGGGCCTGGCCGAGCGTCGCGCGGCTGGTCAGCCGCTCGAGGTCGCCGATCCGACGTAGCCACGTCTTGAGCCGATCCCTCTCGGCCGGCGCCTCGACCAGGGCGCCGACCGCGTCCTGGCGCGCGGCGATCGCCGCCGAATCGAGCAGCGGGCGCAGAAGCCACTGGCGCAAGAGACGCGCGCCCATGGGCGTGACCGTCTCGTCGAGCACCCCGAAGAGTGATTCGCGAACGCTGCCGCCGCTCGAGGTCAAGAGCTCGAGCGTCACGACCGCGGTCTCGTCCAGCACCATCGCGTCGGCCGCGGTCAGGCGTGCCAGACGCGTCAGATGGCCGAGCGCGTCGCCCTGGGTCGCGCGCAGATACGCGAGCGCAGCAGCGGCGGCGCCGAGTCCCGCCGTGAGGTCGCCGACGCCGAACGCGGCGAGCGAGTCGACGCGGAAGTGGGCGCAGAGATCCGTCGAGGCGCGCCGGGGCGCGAAGGTCCCCGGGTCGCAGAAGGTCAGCGCCGCGCCCGTCGCCTGCAGCCGCGCCAGGAAGGCCGGATCGGCGCGCGCGGTGTCGGGCAGCAGGATCTCCGCGGGGCGCCGCAGGAGCGCGGTCGCCAGGATTTCCGTCCCCTTCCCCGTGTCCTCGCCCGCCCAGAACTCGCCGGTCGAGACGTCGACGAGCGCCACGCCGGTCGAATCGCGGCCCGCGCTCACCGCCAGCAAGAAATTGTTGGCCGCGCCCTCGAGGTACGCGGTGTCCGTCAAGGTACCCGGGGTGATGATCCGCACCACGTCGCGCCGCAGGAGCTTCTTCTCCCGCCCCGGCGCTTCGAGCTGCTCGCACACCGCGATCTTCTGGCCGGCGTGCACGAGCCGGGCGATGTACCCGTCGGAGGCGTGGTGAGGGATTCCCGCCATCGGCGCGTCCTGGCGCGCCGTCAACGTGATCTGGAGCAGGCGCGCCGCGAGCTCGGCGTCCTCGAAGAACGTCTCGTAGAAATCGCCCAGCCGGAACAGGAGAACGTGATCGGGGTAGCGACGCTTGAGGTCGCGGTACTGCCGCATCATCGGCGTGAGGTCGTCGCGCTCAGCCACCGAGTCGGCCCTTGAGGCGATCGTACGTGGTTTCGAGATCCTCCGGCAGCACGCGGGTCTCGCCCACGACCGAGATGAAGGCGTTGTCGCCGTTCCACCGGGGCACCACGTGAATGTGCAGATGGTCCACGATTCCGGCGCCGGCCACCCGGCCCTGATTGAGCCCGACGTTGAAGCCCTCCGGGCGGTACTCGGCCGTCAGGAGCGAGATCCCCAGGGAGACCAGCTCTATCGCGCCGGTCATCTCGCCGGCCGTCGCCTCCGGCAAAGTGCCGACGTGGCGGTTCACGACCGCCATCAGATGTCCGGCCGCATACGGGTAACGGTTCAGGATCAGGAACGCCTGGGCGCGACGGGCGAGAAGGAGGCTCTTTCGGTCGTCCGACCCGGAGAGGGCTTCACAGAAGATGCATCCGCCCGAAGTCTTGGCGGCGGAGATATAGGTCATGCGCCAAGGCGCCCAGAGGCGATTCACACCGCCCGAGGGCGCCTCAGCCGTTGACGAGCTCGCGCAGTCGCTTTCCTACCTTGAAGAACGGGACCCGCTTCTGGGGCACGTCGACGCTCGATCCGGTCTTGGGATTGCGCCCCTTTCGCGAGTTTCGATGACGGATCCTGAAGCTGCCGAAGCCCCGGAGCTCGACCTTGTCGCCCTTCGACAGCGCGTCGGTGATGTTGTCGAAGATCGTGTTGACGATTGTTTCCGTCTCTTTCTTCGTCAGGCTCGAGATCTTGGAAACCTCGTCGATCAGGTCGGCTTTCGTCATCGTCTACTCCCGTCCCAATTCGGGGGCGACCCGGGCTCGAATTCGATAGCAAGTTAGCATGTCGCTGGCGATAATGTCCACCATCGTAAGCATTTAGGGACCATCGCCAGGTTACCCCAGGACGTTTGCCAGCCGGAACAAGAAACTTCGCAGCTTCGCTGTGTTGGCGTTCGTCTGGGGCGGAGACCACGAGCTCTCGAGTGCCTCTTTTAGCCGATCTGACGCGGCTTTGCGGAAAGGTCTTTGTGACTACGCTTGAGCATTTGGGCTGAATCGTGATTCTCAATCCATCAGGTAGAGCGGGGCCCTCAGGAGCGACAATGCGGGCGCGACGCTCGTCCAGCCCCGGAGATCGAGCTGGTTGCACAGGAGGTCCATGATCGAGATCTTCTTGCGCGGTCCGACGACGCTCGGAGACTTCGGCAAGCCGGCCAACGTCGCCGCGCCGTCGACAGCTTCCTCCAGACCGCCGAGGGCGTCGATCATTCCTAG
>QHSQ01000182.1 GCA_003221615.1 Candidatus Rokuibacteriota bacterium
CCCATCGCCTCGGGCGTCTGGTCGTTCTGCCACGACGTCGTGAAGAAGAGCTCGTGGCACATCTTGCCGGCGAGCTCGTGCGGTCCGGCGTTGGTGCCGATCATGAACGTACCGGCACCCGTCACGGTGGGCGCCACCGCCAGCATCACGTTCGACCAGATGACGCCCGAGACGAAATTGACCTTGTGCTTCTTGAGCATCTCGTCGGCGAGCTGCTTGCCGACGTCGGGCTTGACCTGGTCATCGCCGTAGATCACCTCGGTGTCGAGCCCGCCGATCTTTCGCCCGAGATGGTCGAGCGCCAGCTCGACCGAGTTCTTCATGTGCTCGCCGATGATCCCCTGCGGTCCGGACAGGGTGGTGATGAAGCCGATCTTCACCGTCTGGGCGGACGCCGGAGCGGCGGCCAGGGCCACGAGGAGTCCGACGAGGACAGTTTTCGTTCGCACGATAGAGACCTCCAGCCGAAACGAGTTGCGCGATTCTAGCAAACGCGCCGCGGGACTAGAAGATCCTACGATCGCGATCCGCGGGCGGGACCTCGAGCCCGAGGCCCTGGATCTGGGCGTCGATGTCTTCCTTGTACATCCGGCGTAGCTCGGCGTTGCCCCAGCGTCGGATCCCGTAGGCGACGGCGAGGTCGCTGAAACGGGACTCGGACTTGCCGAACGTGTCGAGCGCCCGCGGGTACCACTTGTCCACCGCGCGCTGCACTTCGTCACGGCCCGCGCCGCAGAGACGCGCGTAGTCGGCGCTCCGCACGACGTCGGTGACCCGCCGGGCGCCGAACGAGGCGTGGAATTTCTCCTCGTGGACCATCGTCGTCATCTCGCGCGCCCAGGGGGCGAAGCTCGAGTTCTCCATCGCGCGCAGGTGGTACCAGGCGACCAGGTCCATGGTGAAGCAGAACGTGATCGTGTCGATCCAGCTCTCGAACGGCACGTTGAAGGCGTCGATCGGGTGTTCGCCCATGCGGCGTCGCAGCAGGTCGTCGGCCTCGGCCTGGCCCTCCTCACCGAACGAGCGCAGCAAGCGGCAGTCGATGAACCCCTGATGCGCCTCGTCCGCCGCGATCTGCGCCTGGATGTACCGATCTTCCGCCGTGGGTCCCTTGTTGATCCAGGGATGGTGCTGCTCGACGGACGCGAACTCGGTGGAGGCGATCGCCGCAAGGAGCTTCAGGATGACCCGGCGATACTCCTCGGGCATCTGCTCGACGGTCTCGACCTTGCGCATCCCGAGAAGGACGCCCCACTCGACGCCGCGCGAGACCGACATGGTGATGACCTCCTGCGCCGCGGGCCGCTGGCGCGGCCCGAGTATACATGGGCCGAGCCGTGCGGCCGGGTGGTCAGGCCCCGCGGAGTCGCGCGAGCACGTCGTCGGGAATCGGACGGGCGTGGAGCTGCTCGCCGGCCGACTTCGGCCGGCCCACCCACGCGCGAACCTCGAAGCCCTGCGAGCAGAGCCGGGCGCCGACGGAGATCTCGTGCTCCATGCGGAACGTCTTCGTCCGCACCCAGGCGACCTTCGACCGGATCGTCAAGACGTCGCCGTAGCGCGCCGGGCTCAGGAACCTCGAGCCGGACTCGACGATCGGGACGCCGACGATGTCGTACTTGGGAAACGCCTCGGGCCACGCCAGCCCGAGCGACGCGAACAGCGACTCGCAGCCGAGGTCGTACCACTCGAAGAAGCGCGGGTAAAAGACGATGCCCGCCGGGTCGACGTCGCTCCAGCGTATCTGAACCTGGGTCGTGTGCTGGATCATGCTCGTCGTGGCGCTCGCGTGATGGCGTGCCGGACGCGCCTGGACCTTAGCCCCCTCGCGCAGCTCAGTCAAATGAAGCGGCAAGCTGCCCGATCGATTCGGGCAGAACGCCGTCGTGGCTCACCGCGAACTGCCTCGACACCGCGGCTAAGTGTGCGCACCGTCGTGCGGCGGTCTGGCGCCCGATCGGTTGGCACTGGATGAGCAAGGCTCGCCAGACCAGCCCGTGGGGAGGTGATAGGAAGCGCCGGATCTCGAACTGGGATACGTCTCTTCGAATGTGCCCCGGCCGAACAGAGGAGGATCGCATCCATGGTGAAGCGCCTTCGAGTCTTCGGCTTCGGCAGCGGAGTGCCGATAGCCGGTCTTGCCCTCTGCCTGACCGCCGTCGTTCCCACGTCACTGGCAGCCGCCAACGAGGTCGCTCAGTGGAACGAGACGACGATGAAGGCCATCGTCGCGAACGGTCAGAACAACGTCGTGTCCACGCGCACACTGGCCATGGTGCAGGTGGCGGTGCACGACGCGCTGAACGCGATCAGTCGCCGTTACGATGCTTACTACTTCGAGGGGCCCGCCGAACCCGCCGCCTCGCCCGACGCCGCGATCGCGGCAGCCACACACACGGTGCTCGTGGGTGTGATAGGGCTCTACGGCACACCCGCTCAGAAGGGTGAAACGCTCGCGCTGGTCGACCAGGCCTATGCCGCGTCGATCGGGCGGGTCACCGACGGGCCCGCCCGGAACAAAGGTGTGGCGGTCGGCCGCGCCGCCGGCGCGGCGATCCTCGCGCTACGCAAGGACGACGGTGCGACCCGCGACGCACCCTACATACCGGCGATGGGGCCGGGTAAGTGGCGTCCGCATCCAAACCCTGTTCCCGCCAACCCGCCGATCGCCAACGCGGACCTGGCTCGCGGCTATCTGCCGACCGCGAATCCGGGCTGGGGAAATGTCACGCCGTTCACTCTGCTTTCGAGCTCGCAGTTCTGGCTGCCGGGGCCCCCGGCGTTGACGAGTGAGACGTACGCGCGCGACTACAACGAGGTGAAGAGCGTCGGCGGCAAGGTCAGCACGGTTCGTACCGCCGACCAGACACAGATCGCCCGCTTCTGGTTCGAGGGGCCGGGCAACTGGAACACGATCGCGCGCACGGTCGCCACCGCGCGCGGCCTCGATGCCAGGGACAGCGCCCGGGTCCTCGCTTTGATGAACATGGCGATGGCGGATGCCTATATCGCGGGCTTCAAGATCCGCTACGTGTACGATCTCTGGCGCCCGGTCACGGCCATTCGTGAGGGCGACAACGACGGCAACGACGCCACGGTCGGCGACGCGACCTGGGACAGTCATCAGAACACCCCGTCGGTCTCGGATTATCCGTCGACGCAAAGCACGTTCAGCGCGGCGGCGGCGGTGGCCCTCGCGAGTGCGCTGGGCGGCGACCAGGCCAGTTTCACGGTCACGAGCGGCAAGCCCTTCGAAGGCATCACTCGATCGTTCACGAGCTTTTCCCAGGCGGCGCGTGAGAGCGCGGACTCGCGGGTGTATGCCGGGATCCATTTCCGCAGCGCCTGCGAGGACGGGCTCTCGCTCGGGCGCAAAGTCGGCGAACGAGTGGCGAAGATCTACCTTCAGCCCGTGAAGAAGTGAGCTAGGGCGGTGTGCCGTCGGGCGGCTCGTCCCCGAGTCGCCCGCACGGCGCTCCGCGGTCTGGAGGAGGAGGAGACGATGACATGATCGAGCGCGAGGAATTGATCGGCTCGACGACCTCCGCGATATTGCACTGGACTCTGCGCATCGCCGTGGCCGCCTGCTTCATCGGCCACGGCGCCTTCGGTGTCATCACCAAAGCCGCATGGCTGCCGTACTTCGCGATCTTCCGGATTCCCGAGGCGTGGGCGTGGAGGCTCATGCCGGTTGTCGGCTTCGTCGATATAACGGTCGGCGCGCTCACGTTAATCCAGCCCGTCCGCGCGGTCGTCCTCTACATGATGTTCTGGGGATTTCAGACCGCATGCCTGCGCCCCGTCGCCGGCCAGGGAATGTGGGAGCTCCTCGAGCGCGCCGGCAACTACGGGGTACCTTTGGCCTTCCTCTGCGTCCTCGGCGCCGGCCGATCCCTCGCGGACTGGTTCTCCTTCCGGCCGGCGCCTCCCCTCACGCTCGCGCGAGCCTCGGCCATCGGCTGGATTCTGCGCGTGACGACGGCGCTCCTGCTGATCGGTCACGGCGGCTTCGACTTCGCGATGGGGAAGGACTGGGCGAGCTACGGCGCGGCCGCCGGCATCAGCCCGACCACGCTGGCGACCCATCCGCTCAGCCCCATGGCCGGATGGTTCGAGTGCGTGCTCGGTCTGATCGTGCTCCTCCGGCCGATGCGTGGCGTGTTGCTCTTCGTCCTGGCGTGGAAGCTCGCGACCGAGGCCTTCCGACCGCTCGCCGGTGAGCCGATATGGGAATTCATCGAGCGCGGCGGAAGCTATGGCGCGCCACTCGCGCTGGCGTGGATTCAAAGGCGCTCTGAAGAGCCTGCGAAAGCGGCCCACGCGAGAGCTGGATCGGCTACGGTCTCGTCTGACTAGCTCGATCCGGGAATCGATTCGCCTTCCAGGGAACGCGAGATCCATCACCAAACCAATACCACGCAGAGTTGCGGCGGGACCGAGTTGGCTCATTTCGGGCTGGTTGGGAGGGCTCCCCGGCGTCTGCTGGCGACCCTGCTCATGACCATGTTGTCGGTGCTATCGTGTGAACGGCCGATGACGTCCTCCATGCCCCTGCGCGCCATCCTCTGGAACGTGCCGTTCTGGGCCGCCCTCGGCGTGGCCATCCTGGCGGGCTCCTCCGACGTCGGCCACGCCGCCGAGCCACCGACGGGGGCCGCGATCCTGCAGCAGCTGCGCAGCTTCGCCACCATGGGCAGCGTGCTCTACGTCGCCGCCCATCCGGACGACGAGAACACGCAGGTCATCACCTACCTGGCGCGCGGCCGCGGATACCGGACGGCCTATCTCTCGCTCACCCGCGGTGACGGCGGACAGAACCTGCTCGGGCCCCAGCTCGGCGAGGCGCTCGGCGTGGCGCGCACGCAGGAGCTGCTCGCGGCGCGCCGGCTGGACGGCGGGCGGCAATACTTCACACGCGCAAAGGATTTCGGATACTCGAAGAACGCCGAGGAGACGCTGAGCGTCTGGGACCGGCAGGCCGTCCTCGGCGACATCGTGCGCGTGATCCGCGAGTTCCGCCCGGATGTGATCATCACGCGGTTCTCCCCGAAGCCCGCGCCCACGCACGGTCATCACACCGCGTCGGCCGTGCTCGCCGTCGAGGCATTCAGGCTCGCCGCCGACCCCACGGCGTTTCCCGAACAGCTCCGCGCCCTCAGCCCCTGGCAAGCGCGTCGCATCGTCCACAACGTCGGCCTA
>QHSQ01000183.1 GCA_003221615.1 Candidatus Rokuibacteriota bacterium
CGGATCTGATCTGCTCTATGGCGCTGATCCACTCTTATCGTTTCTTGAGCAGACCACCAAGACTATCTATGTCTACAGCCAATCGGCCATGCGGACACGAATGGAGTGCGCCGGAGGCGCTCCACCGCGCCCCGAGCCCGCCATGCCATCTGGCGCTGACCGTAGATAGATAAAGAGAATCACTGAGATACCTCATCATTCTTATTCTTGGTCATCTCTTCTTGGCGCAGTAGGCTTAGCGGATCGCGGCCCCGCCGTTGGGCGGGCCGCTCCGGGCTGCCGTGGCGCAGTAGACAGTAAAAAGAATGGCTCGGGCACAAGACCCTTGCCATCACAATGAAGTACACACACCTTGCCCGAACGTCGCTCGACTCCATGTTGCTCCGCTCGAACAACAACCGACCGAGAAGCCGCGCCACCTGGGCGTGGTCGAAGGAGGGAAGCAATGAGAGGCGTCGTGATCTTCCTCTGGCTCGCTGTGCTACCGTACCTGCTCGCCGGCTGCGGCTCGCCCTCGCGAGTGGTGGTCCTTCAACATCCGATGACAAGGCAGACGGTCGAGTGCCGAGTCGATCCGGCCGGCGACATTCGGAGACGTACGCAGATCAGAAACTGCGTCAATGCCTACGGGCAGGCTGGCTACGTGGTAGTGGGAGACAGCGAGAGCGAGCTTGGCACGCCCGTGCTTGAGAAGTGAGGGCTGTGACGGGCGGTGTGACAGCCGTCCGTCACTAGTCACAACCTCAACTCGTAACCTCCCTCCAACGCAGTAGTCTCGGAAGTCCCACCACATGTTCACTTCCTACTTCTCTTCTTCTCTCCCTCTGGAAACTCTCCGACTCCGCTGGCTCCGCTACTCGTGGCTCGCGCCGTCTAAGTTGGGAAGCGACGCGCAGCGAGCGACCCCTGCCTATCTCGTAGGCAGTCGACCTTCGAGACTGGGCCAGGTCGCAATCGTGACGGACGGGAATTCGACGGGCAGCTAAAGCCTACGTCGAGTCGAGGGCCGAGGGTGCTCGTATGCCATCGGTGTTCATTCAAGATGGGGTCGACTGAGCTCAGCCCTCCCTCTGAAGTCACGCCTTCACGGCTCGTCGCGTTGCGAAATCTCGCGGGCGCAATGGGCCAGCACGCGCCGCAGTGCGTGACCCGGCGGGAGACCGAATTGTACTGAGTACAGAACACAAGAAAGGAAGGGTATGACCGATCAGACTGCTGCGCGCAGCCTCACGGCGGACGCGCCCAATCAGGTTAACAACCGCCGGGTACCGCTATGAGAGCGCCGAACGAGCCGGTCAAGTCGGCTTCGACGCTTCCCCTCGCCGCCGCCAGTATTCGCCTTCGACGTCGTCCTGGCCGCCCTCGCATCAGGCCTCAACCGGCTCCGCGTCACGTTTCGAGTCACGTCGACCCGGAACTACGCGACAGTGCAACCGTTCCTTTGGTCCGTAGATACAACACGGCCATGCCCGGTAACCCTCTGATCTTTCGGGAAAGCGTTCGACAGCAGCCGGTTCCACGTTTTGTATTGATGCGTCGTGCTTCCTCCTGTTTCGCCGTGTTTCGGGTGTTGTGGGAGCAAAATGGGAGTAGCTAGCACGCATCGCGTCAGACACGAGTTCAGCGCCAGTTCGCTGTCCGACAAAGGCTTTCAACGACTTCTTGATCCTCCCTGGTGACGCTCGCCTACCATCGGCGATGCGTGCGCCACTGATCGTCATGCGAAGAGGCGTCTGATGCCCTCGACGACGGAGATAGCCGCAAAACTCGAGTCACGCGAGGATAGTGATTCGGAAACGGTGCCACATCAAGCCGCCCCGACAACGGAGACTTTCCCATGCTCCCTGCGCGTCGGGCGCACGGTGATCTCGACGTCTTGCCCGAGATGGGTCAGGAACTCCATCAGGCGCTCGACCGAGAACATCCCCGCCCGGTTGCGCATCAGGGCCGAGACGTGCGGCTGCTTGATGCCGAGGATCTCGCCGGCCTTGGCCTGCGTGAGACCCCGCGCCTTGATGATCTTGTAGATCTGCAGCGTCAGGCGGGCCTTGAGCAGCTCCTGCTCGGCATGGGGCAAGTCGAGGTCGGCGAACACATTGCCGCTCCCCTCCTCCGCCCGGATCGTCTTACTCTTTTTCATGGTCAGTTCTGCCTTTCCTTGTAGTGTTTCTTGGCGGCGGCGAGCCGCTTCTCGATCAGCTGGATGTCCTTCTGGTGGCGTTGCGATGCCCTTCTTCGATTTCTTCTGGAACGCATGAAGGACGTAGATCCTGCCGGCGAACTGCGCCGTGTAGACCGCCCGGTACGTGTTCGTGTCATGCCGGTCGACGATCTCCATCACGTTGCGGGTGTTCTTCGTCCTCGTCGTGCTCGCCCACGACCGCCGGCGCGTTCTCCACTTCAACTTCAACGTCACCGAGCATCCCACTGCCACTTGGGCGGCCCAGCAGGTCGTGGACGCCTTCCCGGACGACACCGCGCCGTCCTACCTCCTCCGCGATCGCGACCGGTCTACGGCGAGCGGTTCCGGCGGCGCGTGAAGGGCTTGGGCATCAGCGAAGTTCTCACGGCGCCGCAATCTCCTTGGCAAAATCCGTTCGCGGAGCGGCTCATCGGCTCCGTCCGGCGCGACTGCCTCAATCACGTCGTCGTCCTTGGCGAGCGGCATCTGCGACGCATCTTGATTTCGTACTTCGCGTACTACCATCGCGCGCGCACTCACCTCTCGCTCGACAAGGATGCCCCCGACGGCCGGCCAATCGAACCGCCCGAGTTGGGCACGATCATCGCCATTCCCGAAGTCGGTGGCCTGCATCATCGCTACGTCCGCCGGGCGGCGTAGTCCGTCACCTCACTCGCGGGTCTCACGCCCGAACGCACGCCGACCGCTCCCCTGCCTTACTTCTGGCAGCTGTTCCGTCCTCCACCGCCCCCCCGTGCAACCAGTCAACACCGACGGACTGAGGGTCCGGCCCACGGCTCTCCTGCTACGAAGCCGCGCCGACGTCTGCCGGAAAAACACGGATCCCTTGCCAAGCGAGGTGGATGCGGTTTTGGCGAAGGACACCGGTGGGCCCCGAGCCATGGGCCGCCCTGTCTCCGACCCGTTGTCTACAGTCTCCTAAACTAGCGCTCCGGCCTGTCGCGAGACATCGGCCGTCGTCAACCGGATGGGATGAGGTTTTGGCGAAGGACAGCTAACGCAACGACCAGCGCGACCTTCACGCTTTCATCGCAGCTCCATCAGCGCTCCGCCTCCGCCTTCTCCCGCCAGTACGTCATCCCCCTCTCGCGGACATCGTCGTCCGCGGTAGCGAAGTGCTCGTCCGATTCGGTGCGCTTTCCAATGCGTCGGTAGAGCCTGGCCAGCCCTACGTAGCAAGGGGCAATGAGCGCGCGGATGCCGAGTTCACGCGGACGCTGGGGACAACTGGTCAAGTAGCTTTTTCGCGTCGCATAGGTCGGCCGTGTCAAATCCTTCGGTGAACCAGCCATAGATCTCGGGGGGGATCGCGCGACGCGCCTCCTCACGTCTTCCCTGCCGGTCGAGTAACCGCGCGAGGCTCGTCGCCGGTGCTCGGTGTTGTACCAGGGGAAGAAGACGTGACAGTACCCGCGGGCGTCCTGGATCGAGCCGAAGCGCTCCGGGAACTGAGCCCTCGAGAAGTTGCTGCGGTGCCCGCACCGCCGACGCCTGGCGTGGCGTTCGCGCGGCGGGGACTTCTACCCAGCCAACGTGACGGAGATAATTATCAATATTTACCCGCCGCCGGTCGCCTCGTCGCGCTCGATCGAGGCTGGCACATTGCGCTGACTCCGCTCCGTGCGTCGGCGATCCGCGATTACTTGGACGTTCGTGCGATGAACGGATGCCCCGCTAAAGCGGTCGGCTCGATCGCGGGAGATGCTGACAAGGCGTTGGGCCATGGGTTGGCCCCGTCCCGTGGGTCGGACAAGCGGAGATCGTCGGGGGCGTGGGCGGGCAGCACCCGCCCACGGCATCCCCTCTCGTCTTCTGCGCAGAATCACCTGCGCGCCCAAGCTAGGCAGCCGGGCCTTGGTGCTGCTGAGTGCCTGTGGCGCCGCTGGGAACCGCTAGCTCGTTCCCGACGACGCCGTCTCCGAGCCCGGTGGCGTGGTATCCATTTCCGATCCCCCGATCCTCAGGAGTTCTACTCGCGGGGCGCCCTGCGTCGCCGCATCCCCCTTCTACTCCGCCGAGTCGTTGGCGTCAAGGCGCACGGGACGAGCGCAGAACACTCCGTTGTACGCATTCCGGCCAGCTTCCCGGCGCCGGCGCGCGAGAGATGTCGGAGTCGTTGTCATGACCTCTAGCAACCACGACAGCCCGCCATCTGATCGTCTCCAAATTTAGGGATTTTGAAACGACTAGAACGCGCTTCGCAGGCAATCGTCTTCTCGCGATCTTATCTTCCATGCAGGGGCCGGGATTTCTGAACGCGAGAACTTCGCTCTGCTTTGGTAGCCTAACAGCCCGTGGTGAAAATCATTGCGGCCGGCCCGTTGCGGCGAGTGCAAACCGCGGGAGTCCGACGCGACCCAGAGATCGCGAGCCGGCGAAGCTTGGCGCCAGAGTGGTTCGAAGCGTGGCGACCAGCCAGCCCACGACCAGCGAGAGCGCGAAACACCCCCGCCGGCGGCCCTGAAGACCACGCGGTGTCCCCCGGCCAATCGTGTGGCGCATCAGGAGCCCGAGATTGAAGGCGCCGGCGTGTACGATCAAGCGCTTCAGGATGTTCGGATGGCCGCGCAAATGAACCCGGCGCAGCCCGCCGGTATCATAGACATGGGCAAACGTGCGCTCGACGTATTCCCCCCGGCGTCGCATCAGGCGCCGGCCTCGCGCGCCGCCGACGCGCCGACGATTGCCGTACACGGGGCCCTGAGCCTCGGGCGTCTCGCGCCAACACCGTCGCCCGCGCTCGGGCTCGACGAGGTAGGCGCGGATGCCGAGGGTCCGCAGCGTCAGCAGCGTGTCGTTGCTGTGATAGCCGCGGTCGCCGACGAGGGCCGTCGGCGCACTCGCCTGCACGGCCGCCAGCTGCTCGGCCGCCGTCAGCGTCGTCGCGAGCACACTCGTCGTGTCGCCGACGTCGGCCCCGTGCAGGGTCACGGCCACCAGCGCGCCAGTCTCGAGATCGACGGCGTGCTCGACTTTGTGGGCCAAGTGGGTGCGCCCATCCTTCAGTTGCGTGACTTTGGCATCGGGGTCCGAGGGATTCACCCACTCCGCATTGGACGTTCGCTTCTTGCGCCGGCGGTCGAGCCGGGCCAGCGCCGCCCGGCTCGGCGTCTTGAGGCCGGAGGCCTGGGCGAGCCGCGTGAGGAACTGCTGATAGCTCTCCCCGGTGTCCCGCCGCACGATGCTTCGCATCGCCGCGTTCGCCTCCAAGGTCGTCGCATCCACGGCGAGCGTCTGGCCGCGGAGCAAGTGCGCCTCGACCAGACGCTCCTGCACCCACGTGAACACGGCCTGATGCGCCTCAACATCGATCAACCGACGAGTGCGCGAGATCGTCGAGTGATCCGGGGCCGCCTCGTCCAGCCCCAGGCCCAGAAAGTGGCGCACGGCCAACGAGTCGGCCGCCCGCCAGGCGATCCCGCGCTCGGAGTCGAGCCCTTCGAAGTACCCGACCAACAACAACCGGAAGTATCGCCCCGGCGCCAGGCTGGGTCGCCCCATTACCGGCGCGTAGAACGGCCGACATTGCTCCTCGACAAACCGGTCGAAGCCCGCGGCGTCGAGGATCGCGTTCAGCCGCACGTAGAACGGGTGGCCTGGGGATACCGGCAATTCAGTCGTGGCCATCCACATCGGCGCCTGCTCGCTCTTGCGTTTGCCCATCGCCATGGCCTGCAGTGTACGATCCTGCGCGCCGGTGACGACATCATTTCCCCGACTTTCACCACGGGCTGCTAGGCGGCCCTCCGATGACAAGGGCTAGTGGTCTCGCGACCAGCTGCTTCACGTCACGCAGAAGTTAGGCTTTTGCTCCGGCCGATCATCGAATCAGCCGCGACCATGCCTTGCCATGTATCCAATTGAATACTTGGTCGATCGTTTCCTTCTCTCGTCCGGCGAACCAGTGGTTTGTGCCAGGAGCGCATGGCTGGTCGGGTCTCGTCTCATCCGGACCATCAACGACAATCGCCGGAAAGCGCTCTGTCAGCTTCCGGGCT
>QHSQ01000033.1 GCA_003221615.1 Candidatus Rokuibacteriota bacterium
CGGCGCCGATCGCCGTCCAGCGCGCCACGACCGCATCGCGCGCCTTCTCGCCGGTGGGCTCGAGGCGCATCGGCTCCCGCACGATCTTATACGAGCGCTCGAATTTCGTGAGGGTTTGCGCGTCGACCTGCAGCTCGAGGCGATCGCCCCGCCGGTCGACCGCGGCGACCCACGCGCGGCGCGGCAGCGCCCAGCCGTCGAACGAGCCCACGACGTTCGGATACGAAAGGTCGCGGAAGACCGTGAGCACGGTGGAATCGCCCGACCACTTCTGCAGGCGGTAGGGCCCGCTCGTCACGAGCCAGTGACCATTCTGCTGTCGGAAGCGCCGGAGCGCCGCCCAGCGTTGCCGGGCTTGCTCGACGGTGACGAGCCCCTTGAGCGCCTCGGGCACGTACGCGCGACGCTCGAAGGTCTCGGCGATCGGCCCCAGCGCGGCTACGAGCTTGCGGTCGCGCGCCAGGTCGAGCCACGGAACGCCGCGGCGTCGAGCCTCGTCCTCCGAGAACGCCGCGAGCCCGCGCGTGACCGCTTCTTCCATCAGGACGACGAGCTGCCACGGAACCGCGCTCCACGGCGGCGCGATCGCCGGCGCCTCGGCGGGCTCCGCGGCATGGCGCAGGTACACCTCGATCACCGGCGTCTCGAGGAACACCTGAAGGTCGCCGAAGTCCCGGACCTCGGTGTCGAGCTTCACCACGCGCACCGCGGCCAGCCACTCGCGCAGGAGCACGGTCGTCCGGTTCACCTGCGGGTTCGTCGTGCTCCAGCGCTGGGCGAACAGGTACGGGTAGACGAGGTCGGCGACGGTCATCTTCGTCTCGTCGTGGAACTTAGAGAGCGCGACGCGGTAGGTGACACGCTGGTGAGCGACCGTGCCCGGCGCCGGAGCGCGCAGCGCACCCGTCGACGGCTCAGGCGCGAGGGCGTCGCGCGGGACCTCGACGGGCCCGGAGACCTCGACGGCGCGCACGCGGTTGGGCAACCAGCCGACGCCGTAGGGCTCGGGCAGGACGGCGGCGTCGCCGAGCACCGACCAGACGAGGGCCCCCGCCTCGTCGGTGAAGCCCGCGATCGGGTTCCACGCCGCCGCGGGGCGGGTTGCCGCCGCGACGCGAAGCCAGCCGTTCCACGGGAAATCCTTCAGCTTCACGGTCCGGAAGAAGACGCCCGAGCCGAGGCCCGCCTGCGTGTCGTAGCCGACGTTCTCGACGCCCTCGGAGTAGCTGTCGTTGACCGCCTCGCGCCGGAGCGTATACCCGATCGGAGCGCGCTCGCAGCCGCGCGTCAGAAGCGAGACCAGACGACGCTCGAGATTGACGCGCTCGATGGCGCTCGTGTAGCCGCCTTTCACGCGGCGGGCGAACACCTCTCCGATCGCGCTTTGCGCGCCCGCATCGGTGACGCTGCGGGCATACAGGGCGTGTGCGTGGAACCACCCCTCCTTCAGCCACGGCGGACCCATCCAGCCGTTGAGTCGCGTGGCCTCGTCGCGGAGGAGCTCGGAGAGCGAAACTTCCTCGAGCGTCGCATCCCATTCGCCGTCGGCCGGGCGCCAGGCGGGTCCCGCGACAAGGCCGGTGAAGTCCTTTCGTACGCGAAGCCGCGGAACCGGTCCCGTCGCCGGGCGTGCCTTGGCGGACTCCGCGAGGTCGGCGTGGTGCGCGTAATCCTCGTGCCAGGGCGTGATGGGATACGGAGAGGCGACGACGTACTCCGTTTTCGGCGCGGTCAGCGCATTTGCCAGACGAGTCGCTCGTGCCCCGCCTCCGCCGAAGTGAAAAGGACGGCGACGAGCACGAGGGAACCCGCGAGCGGGTGTCGGGCATTCACGCTGAACAGAGGCCGGGGGCGGAGCCGAGGGCGGGGGGCAGGGGTACGCGAGCAGCGTAGTGGGACCCCCGAGTCCTGCCCGCAGCTCGAAGAGCTGCGATTCGGGCGAGTGGGTGACGGAGCCGCTCGCGTACCCCTGCCCCCCGCCCTTGGCTCCGCCCCCGGCCGAACGCTAAGCCTTGATGACCGGCCAGGTCTTGTCGATCCAGGTGTACGTCGACGTCGGCTCACCCTTGGGCCAGCCCGGAGGCGCCGTGATGCTCCGGATCGGGATCGTGATGATGCGCGCCGGATCCAGGATCGGGAACGGGTACTCGGGCACGTTCTTGCTGAAGCCGATGATCGCGTCCTTGTAGCCCTGGTGGTTGTCGGGACGGATGTACACGTAGCCCGCCGGGCCGGCCATCATCGCGCCCTCGAGCATCGCGACGATCGCGTCGTCGTCCGGCCAGCCGCCGACGAGCTTGTTGGCCTTGTCGATGGCAGCCTTCAGCATATAGGTCGCGGTGTAGGCGCCCTCGGCCTGGAAGTTCGGGTACTCGTTGAAGCGCGCGTGGTACTTCTCGACGAAGGTCTTGTTGAGCGGCCATTTGTCGCCGCTCGGGTACGTGAAGTGGTAGTTCGAGTGCACGCCCGCGATAATGCCCTCGGGGTGATCCTTGCCAAGCGCGTGCGGCGCGACGCCGCCGGCCAGGGTGGTCGCGAACTTCGCCTTCTGGAACATCCCGTAGCGCAGGGCCTGCTTGTAGAGCGCGACGTAGTCGCCGCCCCACACCGACGAGACGATCAGGTCGGGCTTCGACGCGATCGCCTTGGTGATGTGCGAGCTGAAGTCCGTCGTCCCGAGCTTCGGCCAGCCCTCGGAGACCGTCTCGGCCTGCGGCATCAGCTTCTTCATGACGATCTTCAGGTGATCGAACGCGTTACGGCCGTAGGAGTAGTCCGGATGGATGTGTGCGATGCGCCTGGACTTGGGCCACGTCTGCGCGATCGCCAGCGCGGTCGTGCAGCCGTCCGCCGACTGGATGTTGGTCAGCCGGAAGACGTAGTGCGGGTTCGGCACGGCCTTGTCGAAGAGGAAGTCGGTGCAGCCGTCGACGAACATCGTGAGGACCTTCAGCTCCTCGGCGACCGGCCCGAGCGCCGGCGTGTTGCCGCTGGAGGTGATGCCACAGAAGAAGTCGATGCTCTCGGACAGCTTCAGACGCCGGAGCTCCTTCACGTTCGCGTCGGTCCCGGCGTTCTCATCGGCCTTGAGGAGCTCGATCTTCCGCTTGCCGAGGAGTCCGCCCGCGGCGTTGATCTCCTCGGCCGCCAGCTGCTGGCCCTTGAACATCGGCTCGCCGAGCACGGCTGCGGGCCCCGTGAAGAAGGTCATATGGCCGATCTTGAACGGCTTGTCGGGGATGTTTCCTTTCGGCTTGTCCTGCGCGTGGGCGACGCCGACGACCGGGATGGCGCCCCCGGCTGTTGCGAGCGCCGCGCCGACACTCACGCCGAGCGAGTTCAGGAAGCTCCGACGATTCACTTCACCAGCCATAGTGATCCTCCATTGGGTGGACGTCTCGCGAGCCGTGAGGCCTCACGCGTGAAGCCTGTAGCATCCCTCGCGCAAATGTCAAGGAACGCCCGGCGGAGCCGCCCGGCCTCATGGCCTATAATCCGTGGTCGGCGACTTCCGTTCCCCACTCGAGGCGATGATGGCCGGACTGCCGCGCGCGGTGACGACGACCTTTAGGGGCCTCGGCGCCGCTGTGCGCGCGCGGCCCGGCGCGACGCTCGCGGTCTTGGTCTCGGTCTTTGCCCTTCACGTCTTCCTGCCGCCGCTGCTCCTTGCGGTCACCCGCAAGCCCTGGACTTACTTCACCTTCAACCCATGGCTTGCCCAGCTGCCGCATTACCTGGTCTCCAGCGCGCCGCTCGATCAGAAAATCGACTTCCTGTCCCGCGTCGCCGTCTTCTGGTTCTCGGCCGACGGCCCGTACGGCTTCCCGGAGTGGGGCTTCGCGGTGGACGCGATGGACCTCGTCCGCTTCCTCGCCATGTCGCTCCTGGTCGGCGCCTACTTCGCGCTCGTGCTCCATCGGCGCGAGCAGGGGCGGCTGGCCGGCTGGCGAGCCGGCACGAGCCGCGCCGGCGGCATCGTGGGAGCGTTCGCCGGAGTCCTCGGGCTGTCGACGGGACCGTGTAGCGTGGTCGGCTGCGGTGCGCCGGTGCTCCCTGTCGTCGGTCTCGTCTTCGCCGGCCTGTCGAGCGGCACGCTCGCGCTGCTCTCCGGCGCCTCACGCGTCCTGAGCGCTCTCGTGCTCCTCGCGCTCACGCTCGTCGTCGCGTGGCTCGGTTGGCAGGCCGGGTCGACGTCAGCGGCTCGCGCGTCGAGCGCGCGGTGAGTCGCCGCTCCGAGCGCTCTCACCGGAAGGCAGAGTGATCCCTCGCGCGCTCATGACTTTCGGGACGTCTTGGGGAAGCACGTGCCGACCTGTGGGCGCATGTCGCGACTGCCGCATTGCGGGCACTTCGCCTCGCCCTTCTCACGCTCGCTCATCGACAGGGTCAGCAACACTTCCTTCTGGCACTTGTCACAGAAGAACTCGTAGAGAGGCATCGTCCTCCGCCTCTCGACGTGATAGACGGACCGGTGGTTCAACCGAGGTTGACGACGACGGACTTCACCTCCGTGTATTCGGCGATCCCCTCGTGACCACCCTCACGTCCGAGGCCGGATTCCTTGAAGCCGCCGAACGGGATCTCGTGCGTATAGCCGGTGGCGTCGTTGGCGCCGACCAACCCGTATTCGAGCTGCTCGGCCACGCGAACGAGCCGCGTCATGTCGCGCGTGTAGAAGTAGGCCGCGAGCCCGTACTTGGTCGCGTTGGCGCGACGGATCACCTCTTCTTCCGTGTCGAAGACCAGTAGCGGCGCGGCCGGCCCGAAGATCTCTTCTTGCGCGATCGCCATGTCGTCGGTGACGCCGACCAGGACCGCCGGCGAATAGAAGAACCCCTTCGCGTACGGGTCACCGGTAAGGTAGCGGCCGCCCGCCACCAGCTTGGCGCCGTGCTTCACCGCGTCCTCGACCAGCGAATGCACCTTCGCGCGGGTCTCCTCGTTGATCAGCGGGCCGATCTGGGCACCCGGCTCGAAGCCCGGCGCCACCTTCAAGCGCCCGACCGCCTCGACGAACGCCGGGATGAACTCTCCGGCGATGCCGCGCTGGACGTAGATCCGGTTCGCGCAGATGCACGACTGCCCGCCCACGCGCAGGAACTTCATCGCCACCGCACCCTCGAGCGCCGCCTTGAAGTCGGCGTCGTCGAACACGATGAAGGGCGCGTTGCCGCCGAGCTCGAACGAGAGCCGCGTCACCTGCTTGGCGGCCGTCTCCATGATCCCCTTGCCCACATCGGTCGACCCGGTGAAGCCGATCTTGCGGATCAGCGGGTGCGTGAGCAGCTCGGCGCCGACCAGCCGCGAGCGATTGGTCGTGAGCACGTTGAAGACGCCCCGCGGCAGCCCGGCCACCTCGGTGATGCGCGCGATGGCGAGCGCGGTGAGCGGTGTGGCCGAGGCCGGCTTGAGCACGACCGTGCAGCCGGCGGCCAGGGCCGGCGCGATCTTCCGCGTGACCATCGTCGCCGGGAAGTTCCACGGCGTCACCGCCGCGACCGGGCCGATCGGCTGGCGCAGCACCCAGTAGCGCTTGCTGGGCTGCGGCGATGGGATCCACTCGCCGCTCATCCGCCGAGCCTCCTCGGCGAACCAGCCGAAGTAGCCGAGCGAGAACTGGACTTCCTTCCTCGCCTCCTCGTAGGGCTTGCCGTTCTCGAGCGTCACGAGCCGAGCGAGCTCGTCGCGCCGATCCTGCATCAGCTCCTGGATCTTGAGGAGGATGCTCCCGCGGTCCTTGGGCGCCAGCACCGACCACTCGCGGAACGCCGCGTGCGCGGCGCTGACCGCGCGCTGGATGTCGGGGCCGGCACCGTTCGCGACCTTCGCGACGACCGAGCCGTCGGCGGGATTCTTCACATCGAAGGTGGCGCCGCCGTCGGCGTGCACCCACTCGCCGTTGATGTACATCCGCTCGATGTCGGCCATGGAGATCCTCCGTGCTGGCGGATTGTGGCGACTTCGCCGCGAGAGCCTACGCCTGCCGAAGACAGCATGCTAGACGCGGCGCGACATTCTACATGGGGGCCCCGAAATGGCCCCCAAGCCCCCAACGCTCGGAAGCGCCCCGGCACCGCCGTGGCGCTCCTCGATTTCGCTTCGACGTCTACATGGGGGCCCCGAAATGGCCCCCATGCCCCCAACGCTCGGAAGCGCCCCGGCACCGCCGTGGCGCTCCTCGATGACGCCGCAGAGCGCCTGCTCGTGGCGTGCGCTACTCGAATTCGGTTAGGAGTTCGAGAGGTGGGTGACGAGCCAGCGGGCGGTGCGCAGGAGCTGAGCGTCGCGGTGGCGCGCGCCGACCAGCTGGACGCCGAGGGGTAATCCGTTGGCGCCCTGCATCAGTGGAACGTTGAGCGCCGGCATTCCGCAGAGCGTCCACAGCGCGCAGAAGGCTGGATCGCCGGTCGACTCGAGGCCCTTCGGGGCGGTGCCGAACGCGGCGGGCGTCAGGATCGCGTCGTAACGCTGTTCGAAGAGCTCCGTCAGGCTCGCGTTGAGCTCGGGGATGCGGCCGAGCGCGCGCAGATAGTCGACCGCGCGAACCTCGCGGCCCTGCTCGATGCGCTCCCGCAGCGCGCGCGAGAGCTTGTCGCGCCCGTGCTCCCACTCGCGGCGCAGGTTGATCGCGATCTCGGCCCCTCCGACGGCGCGCTGCCACTCGAGCACCTCGGCGAACGGCGTGGTGAGCTCGAGCTCCTCGACGCGATCACCGAGATGGCGCACCAGCTCGGCGAAGGCGTCGCGCGCGTCGGCGTCGACCCGCTCCCAGAGCGAGGTCTTCACGAACGCGAACGTCGGAGCCAGCGGCGGCTCCTCGGCGGCGACAGCGCGGTACCGCACGCGGGCGCGCGGGCGCGAGTCCGGGTCGCGCTCGTCGTAGGCGGCGAGCTCTTCGAGGAGCAGCGCGATGTCCTCGACGTCCCGCGCGAAGAGACCGACGTGATCGAGCGTGCGTGAGAGCTGGAACATGCCGTGGCGCGGGATCAGCCCGTGCGTCGGCTTGAGCCCGTAGACGCCGCAGTACGATGCCGGCCGGATCGTCGAGCCGGTGGTCTGGCTTCCGAGCGCCAGCGGCACCATGCCGGCCGCCACCGCCGCGGCCGAGCCGCTGGAGGATCCGCCGGGCGTGTGGCCCGAATTGTGCGGGTTGCGCGTCTTGCCCGGCGTGCGCGTGGCGAACTCGGTCGTGACCGTCTTGCCCAGGATGACCCCGCCCGCTCCGCGCAGCAGCGACACGACCGACGCGTCGCGGGACGGCGTACGCCCGGCGTGCAGCACCGAGCCGTTCTCGGTGGGCATGTCCGCGGTGTCGATGATGTCCTTGAGACCTACCGGGACGCCGTGCAGCGCCCCGATCGGTTGCCCGGACATGCGGAGCTCGTCGGCGGCGCGCGCCTGAGCCAGTGCGTGCTCGGGATCGAGGAACGTCCACGCCTGCACCTGCCCGTCGATCTCGCGCACCCGCGCCAGACACGCCTGAACGAGCTCGACGGACGTGACGACACCCTCGCGGATCATCCGCGCCGCCTCCGCCGCCGACGCCCAGCTCAACCCTTTCTGATCCATCACCGCCCAAACATTACCACCACAATGACTCGCCCAGCATCACCCCGAAGCGCGCGCCGAAAGGCGCGCGACGACCGCCGGAAGGGGAGCGCAGCCTCCCTCCGGGTGCTACTTGCCGTAAAGAAATTCCGGCAGCCAGAGGGTCATGCCAGGCCAGATGTACATGAACACGAGGCAGATACACACGATGACCATGTACGGCATCATGCCCGCGAAGATCTGGTTCAGGGTCACGTGCCTCGGCGAAACGCCCTTCAGGTAGAACGCCGACATCGCGACCGGCGGCGACAGGAAGGCGGCCTGAAGATTCACGGCGACCATCGTGCCGAAGAGGATCGGGTCGACGTTGAAGTGGGTCAGCAAGGGAATGAAGATCGGGCAGAAGATCACGATGATCTCGGTCCACTCGAGCGGCCAGCCGAGCAGGAAGATGATCGCCTGCGCCGTCAGCTGGAAGCCCAGCGGCGAGAGGTTCATCGAGAGCACCCACCGCTCGATCAGACCCTGGCCCCCGTGCAACGCGAACACCGCGGAGAACAGCGCGGAGCCGACGAAGAGCCAGCACACCATCGCCGTGGTCTTCGCGGTCAGGAACGTCGACTCCTTGATGTTCTGGCGGAGCTCCGGCGAGCTCCGGAGATGCCAGAGCCCGGGCACGACGGTACCGAACAGGGTCCCGCCGATCGCGCCGGCTACCAGGAGCGACGCGAAATCTTCGCCCTCGTACACGCCGAGCGTGATGCCGACGACGAAGCCGATCAGGCTCCACCAGAGCACCGGCCGCATGAACTTGGCCATCACGGCGAGGTAGAGCGCGCCCAGCGCGCCGATCGCCGCCGACTCGGTCGCGGTGCAGATACCGAACAGGATCACCGCCAGCACCACGATCGTGAGCACGCCGAGGGGGACCACCGAGGCGCACAGCTCCTTGAGGATCTCGAGCTGCTCGCCGTCCATGCGCCAGAAGTAGAACAGCAGCAGGAGCGCGCATGCCGCCGCCAGCCCCCAGAACCAGCCGTAGAAGTGCGCCGGGATCTTGCCGGCGTCCGACACCGTGCCGGACTCACGCAGCGACGTCATCTCCTCCGGGCCTTCCGGCTTCTTGGCGCCCTCGGCCGACTCGGACTCGGACTCACCGGCGGCGCCGAGCTCCTGAGGCTTGTCTTCGGCGCCGGGCGCGGTCGCGATCGGCACGGTGGCCGTCGGCGGCGGCGCGGGGGCGGCGACGCGCGCGGCCGGCGCCGCGGCGGTCACCGCTTCGGGGGCGTTGTAGACGACCACGTACCACCACGTCGCCGCGAAGGTCCCGACCGTCAAGAGCAACGGCACGGAGAGCACGAGCACGTTGTGGGCGATCACGCGATAGGCGATCGGGCGACCGTCGGGGCCGGAGCCGCTCATGAGACTCGGGCGCAAGGCCGCCGCGAGGACGCCGGCGACCACCCGGCGCGCGGGGCCGCGCTCGAGACGTGTCAGGTACTCGGGCACCTTCACGCGGTACTGGTCGGGCGGCAGCTTGGGCGCGATCTTCGGGTTGATGATCGCCCAGCCCAGGATGTAAACGAGGTACAGGAACGTCAGGAAGAAGCCCGGCAGCATCGCCGCCGCGTAGAGCTTGACGATCGACTGCCCGGCCACCGCCGCGTAGACGATCAGCATGACCGACGGCGGGATCAGGATGCCGAGCGTTCCGCCCGCCGTGATCGCGCCCGATGCGAGCTTCACGTCGTAGCCGGCGTTCAGCATCGGCCGCATCGCGATGACGCCCATCAGCACGACGACGGCGCCGACGATACCCGACGCGATGCCCCAGAACGCGCACACCAGCAGGGTCGTGACGGCGAGCGAGGCGGGCACGCGCCGGAACGCGAGCTGGACGCTGTGGAACATCCGATCGACGAGCGCCGCCCGCTCCATGATGTAGCCCATGAAGACGAACAACGGGACCGACAAGAGCGTGTCGTTCGTCATCACGCCATAGGTGCGCTGCACGATCAGGTCGAAGATCCGGTTGTCGTACCAGTGCGCGCCGGGCACCCAGAAGGCGATGTAGCCGAAGATCATCCCGAGCCCCATCAGGGTGAAGGCGGTCGGGAAGCCCATCATGATCGCCACCACGATGAGCCCGAGCATGGTGAGGCCGAGCCAGGGCTCGCTCACGGCGTTCGGCTCTGCCGCTCGGTGTCGTCGATCACGCTGCGGTGGCGAGCGGCCTCGTCGATGGCGTGGGCACCCTCCATCGCCTGCCGCCGCGACTCCTCGTCGACGTACTCGCTACGCGAGAGCTGTGTCTCGATCACGTCGATCTCCTCGACGTCCTCCAGGCGCGCCGGCCAGGCTCCCGTGCGCAGGCACTCGACGCACCGGAC
This sequence comes from Candidatus Rokuibacteriota bacterium, assembly GCA_003221615.1. Taxonomy (GTDB): domain Bacteria; phylum Methylomirabilota; class Methylomirabilia; order Rokubacteriales; family CSP1-6; genus AR31. The sequence goes on from QHSQ01000033.1 coordinate 9,939, forward strand.
GATCTCGGCCAGCCCCTGCAGCATGACCAGGAGACCGGCGATCGGAATGACCGACTTGAAGTGATAGACCGGCGGCCCTTCGGCGGTGACCGTCGAGTGCTCGCCGATGCGCCAGGAGATGGCGGCGTAATCGTAGCCCGCGTAGATCAGCCCGAGGATTCCCGGGATGAAGAACAGAAGGTAGAGGATCAGATCCATCGTCGCCTGCCCGCGCGGCTTCATGTAGATGTAGACGAAGTCGGCGCGCACGTGCCCGCCCAGTGCCAGCGTGTAGGCGCCGCACAGCATGAAGAGCGAGCCGTAGAGCATGTTGTTGAAGTCGAAGATCCACGCGGTGGGCGCGTTCAGGATGTACCGCTTGAAGACCTCGATCGCCACGACGAACGTCAGGGCCACGATGAGCCAGGCGGCGGCTTTGCCCGACCAGTAGCTGATCTGGTCGACGGTGCCGATCACGCGTCGGGCGTTCATCGGATTAGAGGCGCGCCTCGGCCGGCCACCCGGTCGATCCCGGATGGCCGGCGCGCATGGGTTCGAGCACGGAGTGACTAGCTCTTCTTCGGGGCCGGCTTGCCGAAGTAGTGGTTAAAGGCCATGCGCCGGCTGACGTTGGTATCGAGATCCCACTTCACCGCCCGCGCGGCGAACGCCTTCTGGGACTCGGCGATCTCCTTGAACAGCGCGTTGTCGGTCGCCTTCTTGTCGGCGACCTGATCGTAGATCTCGAGCTGCTTCTGCAGCACCGAGTCGGGCGTCTTGTAGAAGCGCACCTTGTCCTTGGTCTGCAGCTCGATGTAGTCCTTCGAGTAACGGTCGATCGCCTTCCACGACATGTCGGCCGAGGCCGCCTCGACGGCGTTCTCGATGATCGACTTCATCTTGTCCGGCAGCGCGTCGAACTTCGTCTTGTTGAACGTGATCTCGAGCTGCTCGGCGTTCTGGTGATAGCTCTGCAGCATGCACACCTTGGAGACGTCGGCGAACCCGAGGATGCGGTCGGACGTCGCGTTGTTGAACTCGGCGGCGTCGAGCAGGCCGCGGTCCATGGCCGGCACGATCTCGGCGCCGGGCAGCGCGTTGACCGCGGCGCCCAGGCCCTGGAACACGTCGATCGAGATCCCGACCGTGCGGAACTTGAGGCCCTTGAAATCGTCGACCCTGGTGATCGGCTTCTTGTACCAGCCGAGCGGCTGCGTCGCCATCGGGCCGTAGGGGAACGACACGACGTTGGCGCCGATCGACGCGTAGAGCTTGTTGAGGAGCTGCTTGCCGCCGCCGTACTTGTGCCAGCTGAGCAGCATGTTGGCGTCCATGCCGTAGCCCGGCCCAGAGCCCCAGAGGGCCAGCGCCGTCTGCTTGCCGTAGTGGTACACGAGGACGCCGTGGCCGCCGTCGAGCGTGCCCTTCGACACGGCGTCGAGCAGACCGAAGGCCGGCACGACCGCACCGGCCGGCAGTACTTCGATCTTGAGATCGCCGCCGGTCATGTCGTTGACTTTCTTCGCGAAGTCCAGCGCGTACTCGTGGAAGATGTCCTTCTGGGGCCACGTGCTCTGCCAGCGCATCGAGATCGGGCCCTGGGCCCTGGCGACCATCGGAAAGCCGAGCGTCGCCGCGCCCGTCGCCGCCAGTGCCGCGCCTCTCAGGAATGTCCGGCGCGGGCTCTCGGTAGCCGTTTTCGGGTCGTTCATGAAGCACCTCCTCGGAAAGGCGTGAATGGCCGTAGCCGACCGATCATGAGGAACAAGGCACGCGGGAAGTGGTCGGACCACCGCTCACAACCTATTCGAGCGGTGCGCAACCTGTCAATAAATTCAGGTTAGGCGAAATTCAGATCAGGCGCCCGGCGCCTTGAGGATCAGCGAAAGACGGCTGCCGCCCCGCCGTACCGTCAACCGGAGTGGCGCCTCGAGACTCGCGTCGGCGAGCCCCTCACGCAACGCGTCGCGCGTGGCGACCGCCAGCTCGTTGATCTGCAGAATCACGTCGCCGACCTCGAGCCCCCCTCGTTCCGCCGAGCTCTTCGGCACGATAATGGACACGGCCAGGGCACTCGAGGCGCCGGGCTCGGCGTCTCGCACGACGAACCCGAACTCGGCCCCGATTCGTTCTCCGACGACCGAGCGAGGCATCGCCGCCAGACGAACATCGAGGCGGCGCCGCCCCTCGGCACGGAGCACGGTCAGCCGCACGTCCTTCCCCGGAGCCGACGCGGCGATCAGTCGCTGGAGCACTCGCGTCTCGGTCACTGGGCGCTCCTCGAATGCGACGACAAGATCGCCGGTCTTGATCCCCGCTGTCTGGGCCGGGGTTCCCTCCATCACCTCGACGATGAAGACCCCGAAGCCCTCGCGCATACCGTGACGGGACGAGATCTCGTCCATCTCCTGCTCGGATAGATCGCGGATGCGCACCCCGAGCCAGGCCCATTGGGCCGCGTCGACCGTCGACGTCGTGACGGCGAGTGCCAGCATCACCGCGGCCAGTATCCGGAAGAGCGGGACCACTCCTGCCCCTATTCGCGCCCTCGACGGAGCTCGTTCACGAGCTGGTCGAGGGCCGCGCCGAGACGCTCGAGGCGGCCCGTGACGTCGAGCGTCTCCAGCAGCTCCTGGCGAAGCGCGGGGTCGGGCACGACGGCCGCGGCGACCCGGTCGGCGATGACGGCGGGCGCCTGGCCCTCCGCCAGGGCCGTGTCCAGCAGGTCGGGCGGCCGATCGAGCGCCACCAGGAGCCGGCCGCACGCGCCACGGATGCGGGTCAGCGCCGCCGAGACGTCGGTCGTCGGCGCGATGTCCTCGAGCTTCTGAGCGGTGACGATCCGGTAGAGGGTGTCGCTCGGCCGCTCCGCCTCGATCCGCACGCGCCACTCGCCCTTGACGAGGATGTTGTAGCGACCCGTCGCCAGACGCTCCCAGCTCACGATCTCGCCCGCGCCCGCCACGGCGTGGACCGCGGGCTTGCCGAGGTACGTGACCTCGTCGAAACCGGGCTTGAGCTTGACGACCGCGAGTCGCCGGTCGCGCGCGAGCACGTCCATCACCATCGCGCGGTACCGCGCCTCGAAGACGTGGAGCGGCAGCAAGGTATTCGGGAAGAACGTCACGTCGGGCAACGGAAAGATCGGCAGGGTCAGCGGCGGCACGGCGCGGCTCCTGGGACCTCGATCAGCCGATCTTCGGCAGCGGCCTCTGCGCGGCCAGCTCGTCGAGACGCCGCTGCACGGCCGTGGCCAGGTCGCGGAACGTCCGGGCCTGCGGCGCATCGGGCGCGCGCACGGTGATCGGCGTTCCCTCATCGCCGGCCAGCCGCGTCGCGGGATCGAGCGGGACCTGCGCGAGCAGCGGCACGTTGTACTCGTTGGCGAGCCGCTGCCCGCCGCCTTCGCCGAAGATCGAGTAGCGCTTGCCGGTGTCGGGCGCCACGAAGTAGCTCATGTTCTCGACGATACCGAGGATCGGCACGTTGAGCTTCTGGAACATCGCGATCGCCTTGCGCACGTCGAGCAGCGCGACCTCTTGCGGCGTCGTCACCATCACGACGCCGGAGAGCGGGATGACCTGCGAGAGCGAGAGCTGTGCGTCGCCGGTCCCCGGCGGCATGTCGAACACGAGATAGTCGAGGGCGCCCCACGAGACGTCCTTCAGCATCTGCTGGATGAACGAGTGGATCATCGGTCCTCGCCAGACGAGCGGCTCCCGGTCGTTCACGAGGAGCCCGATCGACATCATCTTCATGCCGTGCGCCTCGACCGGGATGATCCGGTTCTCGAACATTCCCGGGCGCCCGCGCGAGCCCAGCATGAGCGGGATGTCCGGGCCGTAGACGTCGGAGTCGATGATGCCGACCGCCGCGCCCGTCTGGCGAAGCGCGGTGGCGAGGTTCACCGTGACCGTGGACTTGCCGACCCCGCCCTTGCCCGACGAGACCGCGATCGTCTGCTTGACCTCCGGGATGAGCTCCTCGGCTTTGGACGGGCCCTGGCCGTGGGCATGGCCGTGCGCGTGCGCCGCCTGTGGCGGGCGCGCGGCCTGGCCGGAGCCCATCTTCACCTGGACCTTCGACACCCCTGGAACGCGCCCGACAGCCCGCGAGGCCATGCTGTGCATGGTGGCCCTGGACGCCGGCGACTGGGTCGTGAAGGCGAGCGTGAAGCTGACCTGCGATTCGGCGATGGCCAGATCGCGAATGAGCCCGAGCGACACGATGTCCTGCTGCACATCCGGATCCTTCACCGCCCGCAGCGCATCCAGCACGGCGTCCTGAGTGACCATACGGGCGACTATACAGGAGCACCGAATGCTTTCAATGTGATCGCGCGCGCGTTCCCGCTATCTATGCGCGGAACCTTGCATTCTCGCCACGTACCTGCTACAAAAAGCGGGTGATCTCTCCGGACGAATTCCGCCATACGCTGAGCCATTTCGCTTCCGGTGTGACGGTCATCACCGTGTGCGATCGCGACGGCCGGCCGACCGGGCTCACCGCGAGCGCCTTCACCTCGGTGTCGCTCGAGCCGCCGCTGATCCTCGTGTGCGTGGACCATAAGTCGCAGAGCTATCCAGCGCTGGTCGCGGGCAAGACGTTCGCCGTCAACATCCTCTCCCACGACCAGGAGCACGTGTCGCGCCGGTTCGCGACGACGAAGGTCGAGAACAAGTTCGAGGGGGTGCCCTTCACCCTGAGCCAGATGGGGCTGCCGCTCCTCGAGAACGCGCTGGCGCAGCTGGAGTGCGCGACCGTCAACGTCCATCTCGAAGGCGACCACACGATCTTCGTCGGACGCGTCGAGCGCGCACGCGCGGGCGCCGGGTTGCCGCTGGTCTACTACCGCGGCCGCTACGACCGCCTGTCCGGGCCCACTCCGTGACGTTCGTCCCGCTGTCGCGCCCGCCGGTCGACGACGAGATCAAGCGGGCGGTGCTGGCCGCCATCGACTCGCGTCAGTACGTCCTGGGCCCGCAGTGCCGTCAGCTGGAGGTCGAGCTGGCGAGCACGACCGGCGTGAAGCACGCGGTGCTGACCAGCTCGGCCACCGCCGCGCTCTGGCTCGCGCTCCGGGCGCTCGGCGTGAAGGCCGGCGACGAGATCCTGGTGCCGTCGCACACCGCGTTCCCGACCGTCGAGGCGATCTGCTTCGCGGAAGCGACGCCGGTCTTCGTCGACGCGGACGAGTTCTACACGTTCGACGTGCCCGACGCCGAAGCGAAGGCCACACCTCGGACGGTCGGGATCGTCCCCGTCCATCTCTATGGTCAGCCCGTGGATCTGACGGCCGTCGAGCGCCTGGCCTCGCGCCTGGGCCTCTGGGTCCTCGAAGATTGCGCGCAGGCACAGGGAGCCGAGTGGAATGGCCGCCGGGTCGGCAGCTTCGGTCGCGCCGCCGTCTTTTCGTTCTATCCGTCGAAGAACCTGCCCGGGATGGGCGACGGCGGCGCCATCCTCACCGGCGACGACGAGATGGCCGACCGTTGCCGGCGTCTGCGGGATCACGGCCGGCTCGACAAGAACGTGCACGGCGAGCTCGGCTTCAATCTGCGGTTCAGCGAGCTGCAGGCGGCGGCGCTGCGCGTGCTGCTGCCGCGTTTGGACGCGATGAACGAGCGCCGGCGCGCGCTCGCGCTCCGCTACGCGCGCGGGCTCGCCGGGCTGCCGCTCGTCTTGCCCGAGGTGCGCGAGCACGCCCGCCACGTGTACCACCTCTACGTGGTGCGCACGGCCCGCCGCGGCGAGCTGGCGAGGTTCCTCAAGGAGCACGAGATCCAGACCGGGATCCACTATCCGGTTCCGACGCATCGTCAGCCGCCGGTCGAGCACCTCGCGCCGCCGCCGCTTCCACGCACGGAGCGGCTCGTCGAGGAGATCCTTACCTTGCCGATGTCCCCCGACCACACGGACGAGGAGATCGACCGGGTCGTCGCGGCGGTGCGGGCCTTCTTCCAAGCCTGATGGTTTTGCGAGCCGCAGGACGTCGCGGGGCTGCCCCGCCGGCCGAGGACACGTCACCCCTCCGGATCCTGCAGCTGTACCCGAAGGCGGACTACTTCACCGGCGCCGCGATCCAGCTGCGCGACCTCGCGATCGGCCTGGCCGCGCGCGGCCACGCCGTCACGGTCGCGACGCCGCCGAGCGAGATATGGGCCGACCGGATGCGCGCGGCCGGCATCGGCTACGCGCCGATTCCCATGCAGCGCGCCTGGGACGTTCGCGCGGCGTGGCGGATCGCGAAGGTGATCCGCGCTGGCGACATCCAGGTGACCCACGCTCACAAGGGGCGGGCCCGCACCCTGGCCCTGCTCGCCGGGCTCATGGGCGCGCGGCCGCGCCTGGTCTTGAACCGCGGCGTCAGCTTCCACGTGCCGCGGGCGCGGCGGATCGGGTACACCAGCCGGCGCGTGCACGCGATCGTGGCGGTCTGCGACTCGATCAAGCGCGATCTGGTGGCGACGGGCGTGCCGGCCGAGAAGATCGAGGTGATCTACTCGGGGACCGACGTCGAGCGCTTCCACCCCGGCCTCGACGGCCAGGCGATCCGACGAGAGCTTGGCCTCACCGCCGAGCACTTTCTCGTCACCCAGATCGGCGTCCGCTCGTGGCGCGGCTGGCGTGACGTGCTCGACGCGATGGCGCACATCGCGCCGGCCGCCCCCCGCGCGCGCCTGCTCTTCGTGGGGGCGCCCGCGCCGCGCATCGCCGAGCTCGGCGACCACGCGCGCGAGCGCGGGCTCGACGGCCGCGTGCTCGTGCTCGGCCACCGCGAGGACGTCCCGCAGATCCTGACCGCCTCGGACGTGGTCGTCGACGCGTCGTACGCCGGCGCGGGGCTCACCGGCTCGATTCGCGAGGCGCTCGCCTGCGAGCGTCCGGTCGTCGCGACCGATCTGGCCGGCATGGCCGAGCTTGTGATCGACGGCGAGACCGGCCTCCTGGTGCCCCCGCGCGATCCCGCCGCCCTGGGCGGAGCGCTGCTCCGCGTGCTGGAGAACCCGACCTGGGCCCAGACGATGGCGCGGGCCGGTCGCAAGCGCGTGGACGCGCATTTCTCGCTCCGCGCCAAGCTCGACGCGACCGAGGCCCTGTACCGGCGCCTCGTCGTGACGAAGGCGGCATGAGCATCCGGGCCGACCTCTACCGCCGCCTGCTGAGCTATCTCCGGCCCCACGCGCCGGCGCTGATCGTCGGCACCGTGCTCGCGATCGTGGTCGCGGCGATGGAGGGCTCGATTGCGTGGCTGGTCAAGCCGGCCATGGACGACGTCTTCATCCGCCGTGACGTGACGATGCTGAAGCTCATCCCGCTCCTGTTCCTCGGCGCGTACATCGCCAAGGGCCTGGCCCGTTACGGCCAGTCCTATCTGATGGCCGCGGTGGGCGAGCGCGTGATCGCGCGGCTCCGCCGCGATCTCTACGCGCACCTGCAGCAGATGTCGCTGTCGTTCTTCACGAGCCGGCACACGGCGGAGCTGATGTCGCGAGTCGTGACCGACGTGAACCGCCTGGCACGGCTGTCGTCGACGGTGCTGGTCATGACGATCCGCCAGTCGGTGATGGTGGTGGCTCTCGCGGCCGTCATGTTCGTGCGGGACTGGCGCCTGGCGCTGATCGCGCTGGTGGTCTTTCCCTTCGTCGGCGTCGCCGTGCGGTCGATCGGCCGGCGCCTGTACCGCATCAACAAGCGATCGCAGCAGAAGCTCGCCGAGCTGAACGTGCTCCTCCACGAGGTGTTTTCCGGGACCAAGATCGTCAAGGCGTTCGGACGCGAGGCGCACGAGGTCGAGCGCTTCGACCGGGTCAATCGCGGGCTCCTCTCCCTGGCGCTCAAGGACCACCGGACGGACGAGATCACGGACCCGCTCATGGAGATCCTCGCCGCCTTCGGCATCATGGGCGCGCTCTGGTACGGCGGCCAG
>QHSQ01000034.1 GCA_003221615.1 Candidatus Rokuibacteriota bacterium
GTCCTGGTGATACTCGGGGCGCTCATCAAGATGCTGGACCTCAAGCGCAAGCGCGATGGCGAAGCGATCGTGGTGCAGGCGCGGATCTCTGACGCCGTGCTTCGTGATCCGAGGCTTTTCAGCCTTCCCATCACGCCGACGGCCCACGTACCGCTGTGGAAGGGTTCACCGGTCACCGTCGAGGTGGGTGGTCATGTTCCCTCCGAGGATCTTCGCGAGGCAGCGATTCATCTCGTCGAGCGGGAAGCGTCCCAGCTCGGACCGGATATTCGAATCGAGTCGAAGATCGGCGTCGAGCCGACCATGGCTCGGCGGTCGGCGTGACGATTCACGGATCGCTCGAGCTTTCCTGACAACCGGCGCCGAGAGCATCGAATCATGACGACTGCGGAACGTGGTCGGAGACGGAGAGGAGCGAACGCATCAGATGCAATCCATTTGGAGTGCGGCGGTGATGAGCGTGCCTGGTGACGGCGACCACCTCGAGCCGCGGCGCCGATCGGAGCCGATCGGGCCGGCCGTGGGAGGGGCAGCGCCTGCGGGAGATTTCCAGAGCCAGCGCCCGCCGTTCGTTCAAGAGGCTCAGCGTGCGCTTCGCGACCTCGGTTACAACCCGGGCCCGATCGACGGGACGTTCGGTCCGCAGACGCGGACGGCGCTCGAGAAGTATCAGATGGCTGAGAAGCTCACGGTGACCGGTCAGCTCGACGCGGAGACCATGGAGCGGCTGGACGTCTACAAGCGTTTGTTTCGCCCGGCTCGCGAGCTCTAGGTCTTCGGTCGGCTCGACCGCGTCACCGGTCCCTGCCTGGTGCATGCGGCGGCCCCGTGCCGTACAATGTTCGTACTGTCCGGGGGAGACGCCCGGCGACGCTCGAGCATGGAGGGCACCATGGCCAACGACGCTGCGTCCGTGACTCCGCGTGAGGCGTTGCCGCCACGCGGCATCAATCACATGGTCCTCAACGTACGAAACCTCGAAGTCTCGCACCGGTTCTGGACGGAGATCATCGGCTTTCGCTGTGTCGCGGAGCTCAAGCCGATTCCCGGACGCCAGCGTCCCAAGATGCGCTTCTACAGTGGCCTCGACGCGAAGGGCGATGTGACCCATCACGATCTCGCGCTCGCCGAAGTCCCCGAGAGCAACGGGGGCGCCCCCGAGCAGTGGAGCCTGATGCCGGGCAAGACCGGGTTGAACCACGTGGCGATCGCCTGGCCCGATCGAGAGTCCTGGCTCAAGCAGCTGGCGTTCCTGCAGAGCCAAGGTGTGCCGTTCCTCAGAAGGGTCAATCACGGAATGACCCACAGCGTCTACATCGCGGATCCCGACGGCCACGGCATCGAGGTGCTCTACGAGCTGCCTCGCGAGGTGTGGGAAGGCGACATCGACGGCGCGCAGAACTACGCGGAGATGCTTCCCACGGAAGGTGCGGACTCGCTGGTCGACCGGACGGAGAATCCCGTGTTCGCGACTCCGGAGCAGCCGGCCGCCAGTCGGGCCTGAGACCGGTCGAGCCCGATCGGCTCAGGCCGACCGGGGCATGGGCCAGCCGAGCCATTCGCAGATGGCGCTGCCCATGATCCATTCCTTGTCACTGCTGGACAGCCAGGGGAGCTCTTCGGTGAACAGCGTCACGGCCTGGCGCCAGGGGCAAGGAAGTCGCGTCCAGTCCGTTCCCCAGAACATCCGTTGCGGACCGAACGCATCGTACACGCGGCGGATGTGCGGGTGGACGTCAGCAAAGGGATAGGCCTCGATCGAGTAGCACGGCAGCGCGGAGGCCTTGACCGCGACGTTCTGGCGTCGCGCCAGCCCGCAGAGCTCCCTAAGGCCCGCGAAGGCCTGCTCGCCCTTCGTTCCACTCCGCAAGCCCAGATGATCGATCACGAGCCTCAGGCCCGGATGGCGCTCGGCGATTCGGTCGACCGCCGGGATCTGGCCCGAGACGGACATCATCATCGGAATGCCCGCGCGCTCCGCCGCCGGCCACAGCCAGTCCGCTGTCCCGTCGGTCAACCACGGCCGCTGCTGCTCCGTGTTGAACGTGAAGCGCATGCCGAGCATCCCGGGCTGGTCTCTCCAGCCGTCGACGAGCGGCCGGCTTTCGGGCTTCTCCAGTGGGAATCGGCCCATCACCGCAAATTGATCGGGATGGAGTCGCGCCGCCTCGAGCGCGAGGTCGTTGCGTTCGCCTTCCCACGACGGAGGCACGATCACGGCGCGATCGACGCCGGCCTCCTTCATGCCCGCGAGCGCCATGTCCTCGCCGACCGGGTAGGGCTTGTGGGCCCGGTGCGCTCCGCCCGGCGGCCATGGACGGTCGAGGCGATCGGCCGCCCACAGATGAATCTGCGCGTCGGCGATCAGCATCGGTCGGCGTTACGCGACGTGATCGCTTACGCTCTCCGCGCGAGGGGTCCACGTAGAAGCTGACCGGGCAGGGCGCCGGTATGCTTGCCGTCGCGAAGCAAGACTTCGCCGTTGACGACCGTTGCCGCGATCCCGCGCGTGCGCTGCACGAGGCGCCGCGCGCCCGACGGCAGGTCGTCCACGACTTCCGGCATCTCCGCGGCGATCGTCTCGGGATCGAAGACGACGAGATCGGCCGCCATGCCCTCGCGAACGAGCCCCCGGTCGGCGAAGCCCCAGAGCGTGGCCGGCACGAGCGTCAGCATCCGTATCGCCTGCTCGAGGGTGAAGGCCTGCTTGCGACGCACCCAGTGATAGAGGAGGTGCGTCTGCAGCGACGAGTCCATGAGCTGCGAGACGTGCGCGCCGGAGTCGGAGAACGTGACGACGGCTCTCGGATGCCGCATCAGCTCGAGCGCATAGCCCTGGTCCTCGTTGGCGACCGGCTGGAGGAAGAACAGGTCGAGGTCCCTGGCGAGCGCGAGGTCGATCATGGTCTCGGCCGGATGCTGGCCGCGCTCGCGAGCGACCTCGGCGACCGTCCGGTGCGGACCTTCCACCGTGTCGAAGACCAAAAGCCAGTCGTAGTCGGCCTCACGCGCTTCGGTTCCGACAGGCCGCCGGCCGTCCGTCTCGCCCGACGCCTCGATGAGCCGCCGGCGCAGCTCGGGGTCCTGGAGCCGGTGGCGCTGCTCGGCGAGCGGCAACGCGCGGAGCTCCTTCCACACCGGGAGCCGGTCGAAGGGCATCTGCGTCTTGAACGAGAGCAGCGCGCTCAGCGAGCGGCTGTGGACCTGGGCGAACATCCGCCCGCCCGCGGCGGCCGTCTCGTCGAGAAGGGCGAGGTACTTTCGCCAGACGTCGGGCACGCCGCGCCGGCTGAAGACGCCGAAGGTGATCGGTCGCCCGGTCTCGATCGCGAGATCGCGCAGGCGGGTGTGATACTCGCGCAGCCCCGGATCGCCCGGAGACCGGTCGACGCCTTCGCCGGCGATCTCGAACAGACCGGCGTTCAAGTCACCCATCACGCCGACCAGCCGGCGCACTTCGTCCCACGACGCCAGACGGCTGGCGACCGGTTGACCGCTCGGAGTCTCGTGAGCCGGCGAGCGTGAGGTCGTGAAGCCGATCGCACCGGCGCGGATCGCGTCGCGCACCTGGCGCTCCATCGCCTTCAGGTCGTCCTCGCCGGCCGGCTTCTCGAAGGCCCGCTCGCCCATCACGAACGTGCGAACGGCCGAGTGGCCGACGTAGCCCCCGTAATTGATGCCCTTGGGCAAGGCCTCGAGGCAGTCGAGGAACTCGGGGAACGTCGTCCAGCTCCACTTGATGCCGGCTTCCATGGCCGCCGGCGGGATGTCCTCGGCGCGCTGAAGATTGCGGACGACGAGGTGCTTGTTCTCCTCGGCGCAGGGGGCCAAGGTGAAGCCGCAGTTGCCCATCACGACGCTGGTGATGCCGTGCCAGCACGAGGAGGTCCCGAGCGGATCCCAGAAGATCTGGGCGTCCATGTGCGTGTGGCCGTCGATAAAGCCGGGCGTGACCACGTGGCCGTCGGCGTCGATCACCTCGCGCGCGCGTTCCCGGATGCGGCCGATCGTTACGATGCGGCCGTGGCGCACGCCGACGTCGGCCCGGTACCGCGGCAGACCGGATCCATCGACCACCGAGCCGTTCTTGATCACCAGGTCATACGGCATGCTCAACTCTCCTCGGGACAGAGCGGGATCAGCGAGATCCTCCGATTTCGAATCGAGGGGCTCGCCTCGTCGGAGGCACCTCCTCGGCTCGCACTACCGTTTGAAGGGGCTCGCCTCGTCGGAGGCACCTCCTTGGCTCGCACTACCGTTGCCCCTGGGCGCGGTCGGCGACCTGCACCGTCTTCTTCTCGAGGTCGAAGCGCAGCGTCTTCTTCGTCTCGACGTCACCGCCGGTGACGCGAAGGAAGAACGTGTCGTCGCCGTACTCGATCGAGTGGATGTCGCCGACCGCGAACACGGAGGCGTGACCGGGCTCGTTCAGGAAGTCGCGCTGGAGCTCGAGCTCGGCGTGGCCGGGCTCGCTCCCGTCGTCGAGGCGGCGCCAGCGGCGCATGCGCGTCGGATTCTTGTAGTTCCCGTAGATCACCCAGCACGGACCGTGGTCGTGGGGGACAGACTTGCCGCCCTTTTCGCGTCCGTGGACCAGCACGTGCACGTCGGTCTCGGGATCGTGGCCGATCGTCGTGCGCTCGCGGTACGGTACCGGATCGCCCAGATGCTTCTTCAGGAGCTCCGGATTGCGGAGCAGCTTCTCGAGGTGATCGCGAATCTCGGCAAGCCCTGACGGGACGCCCTTCGTCTTGATCGTGGCTCGAGTGTCGGAGAGGAACTGGTCCAGCGTATACGCGGTGTCGGCGGCCATGGCGGGCTCCTTTCTGCCTGGATGATAGCAGGTCGAGGTCGAGCGGAGCGCTCTGGCTTGTAGCATACTTGGCGCCCATGAGGGTCTTCGTCTTCGATCTCCTTCCCTACGCCGAGCACCTCGATCATCTCAAGGACGGCAAGGAGCTTCCGTGGCCCCTCCCGAGGCGGCACTTCAAGCCCGAGGTGGCCGTGCGCACCTATGCCGAGCATCTCGCGGCCTGGGAGGCCATGGACCGGCTCGGCTACGACGGTGTGGGCTTCAACGAGCATCACACCTCGCCGTACGGCCTCATGAACTCGCCCAACCTCCTGGCCGCCGCGGCCGCTCAACGCACCCAGAGACTCAAGCTCCTGGTCTACGGCAACCTGCTCCCGCTCCACGACCCGCTGCGCCTCGCCGAGGAGCTGGCGATGCTCGATTGCATGTCGAACGGGCGCATCGTTTCCGGATTCGCCCGCGGCATTCCGCGCGAGCACAACGTCTACCAGGTCCCGCTGGCCGACTCGCGCGCACGCTTCGAGGAGGCCTGGGAGATCATTCGCCGGGCGTGGACCGAAGAGGTCTTCTCCTACGAGGGCCGGTTCTGGTCGTATCGCGACGTCGCCATCTGGCCCCGGCCCGCGCAGGCGCCGCATCCGCCCGTATGGGTGCCGGTCACCGGCAGCAAGGAAACGATCGAGTGGGCGGGCCGCCACAACATCCCGATCACGCCGGGCCTGGCGCCCATCCCGGGTCTTCGCGAAGACATCATCCGGTACTACGCGCGATGCCTCGCCGAGCATGGTCATCGGCTCACGCCGGACCACCTAATCATCCAGGCGAGCACCTACGTGGCCGATAGCAAGGCCCAGGCGGTGCGCGAGGCCGCGCCGTATCTTCTCTACTTCAACCGGACCCTCTTCAGTCACGGCAACATCACGGAGGCTTCGCTCCAGCGAGACTCCGGATACCTGAGCGCGGCGTCGTTCGACTACGTGCGACCGGAGAACATGCACGCGGTGTCCGGCTCCCGCGAGCGCTACCGTGACATGTCGCTGGCCGACGTCGAGCGCGACGCGGAGCAGTGGCCGTGGGGAACGCCGGACGAGGTGATCGAACGAGTCATCGCCGCCGCCGATCACGCCGGCGCCGCCACCGTGCTGGTCAACATGAATCGTGGCGCCATGCCGCACGAGATGTTCCTCGAGCAGATATATCGGTTCGGCAGCAAAGTGCTGCCGGCCTTGCAGGCCCACACCGTCACCGCTCGATGACCGCCCGCCGCGTCGCGGCGGTGGTTGCGGCGGCATTCGCGCTGAATGGTCCGACCGGGCCGGCCTCCGCGGCCGGGCCGACCACCGAGCTCGTCGCCCGCGGAAAGTATGTGTTCGCGACGGCCGGCGGATGTGCCTGCCACACACCCCCTGACGCGGTCGGATTGAATGCCGGAGGGATGAAATTCGACCTGTTCATCGGCGTCGTCTACTCGCGCAACATCACGCCGGACCCGGAGACGGGAATCGGGGCGTGGACCGACGCGCAGGTGACGAACGCGATCCGGCGTGGGGAGCGCCCCGATAGGTCGAAGCTGTTTCCGATCCATCCCTACAAATACCTCGGCAACATCGCCGACGACGAAATCGAGGCGCTCGTCGCCTATCTGAAAAGCGTCACGCCGATCAAGTCATCCGTGCCGGCGCGGTCCCTGAAGATTCCGGTGCCGAGCCTGACGATCCCCGCCGCGTCGAAGGTCGCGCCGCGAGATGGGCTGGCGCGGGGCGCATATCTCGCCGGGGGCGCCGGGCACTGCACCGAGTGCCACACGCCGCGGCGATTCGACTTCTCACCAGACGACGCTAAATTCCTCGCGGGCGGGCCCGGACCGCAGCGCAGCCGGGCGGCCAACATCACGCCGCACGGCGAGACCGGGATCGGACGCTGGACCGAGACTCAGATCGCGCTGTTCCTTCGAACCGGGGTGAAGCCTTCGGGGCAGGAGGCGTCCTCGCTCATGAAGACCGTGATCACCGGCACCTCCGCCGGCTTCAAGGACCTCACCGAGGCCGACGCCGCGGCCATCGCCAGGTACCTCAAGACCGTGCCGGCGATCGAGAACAAGGTTCGCTAGCGGCTATCCGGGCGCGGGCTCCTCGTCGCGCGCGCCAGAGGTGCGCTGCTTGAACTCCGAGGGGACCGCGCGACCGGCGTCGACGAACGCCCGGCGGATCGCTTCCACGTTCGGGCTGAAGATCGTCTTGCGGTTGTCGCGCGCCCACTCGTTGGATCCTCGGGTCGTCTCGATCGAGCCCTGGAAGCGCGGCATGACGTAGCGCGCGAAGAGCTCGTACGAGCGCAACGTCTCCTCCCGGGTCGCCCACTCGTGAGCGCGGAAGAGCAAGCCGCCGAAGCCGCCGCCACTCTGGCGCTGGAGGTGCTCGATGCCCTTCACGACGGTGTCGACCGAACCGACGAGCGTGGTGCCCATCTTCACGCCCTCGGTCAGGGGATCGTCCGAGCGTCCCGGCGGCCGACCGAGCGTCTCCTCGAAATAGGTGACGGTCTCGTGGCGCTCGGCGCGCTTGACCTGTCGCAGCGCTTCCTCATCGTCGTCGGCCACGTGCACGTTGACAGGCGCGCCTGGCGCAGCTCGAACCAGTCGGTCTTCATCGTCACCGGCTCTTCGCAGCGCAGGAGCTGCATGATCGCGTCGAGCGCTTCGTCCATGCGCGGGCGCTGCGTCACGGGTTCGATGCCGAGCATGTAGGCGTCGGACACGAGCGCGCCCGGGCCGCAGCCGAGCATCGAGCGGCCGCGCGTCATGTGGTCGAGCTGGACGAAACGCTGTGCGACCAGCAGCGGATGGTGGTACGGCAGGCTCGTCACGCCCGAACCGAGCATGATGTGACGCGTGCGCTCAGCGGCCGCGGCGATGAAGAGCTCCGGGGACGCGATCAGCTCCCATCCGGCCGAGTGATGCTCGCCCACCCAGACCTCGTCGTAGCCCAGGTAGTCGAGCCACTCGATCAGCTCCATGTCGCGGGTGAGGGCGAGCGTGGGGTTCTCGCCGATCCGATGAAACGGCGCCAGGAAGATTCCGAAACGCATTCCCTTGTGGGCCATAGTGCCTCGATCCTAGCACGCCGCGGGCTGATTGGCGTCCGAGGGGCGAACTGCTACCATGCCGGCCCATGACAGACAAAACGATCCGCGTAGGGTTCGTCGGCGCCGGCGCTAATTCACGCAAGCATCACATTCCCAAGCTCTGCGCTCAGCCCGGGGTGGAGCTGGCGGCGGTGGCAAACCGGACGAAAGCATCGGGCGAACAGGCCGCGAAGGAGTTCGGCATCGCGCGCGTCTACGGCGATTGGCGTGAGCTCGTCCGGGCCCCGGACATCGACGCGGTCTGCATCGGCACCTGGCCCAACACCCACTGCGAGATCACGCGGGCGGTTCTCGAGCAGGGCAAGCACGTGCTCTGCGAGGCGCGCATGGCCATGAACGTCGCCGAGGCGCGAAGCATGTTCGAGGCCGCGCGCCGAGCGCCCCAGCTGGTCAAGCAGCTCGTCCCGGCGCCGAACACCCTGGAAGTGGATTCGACGCTCCAGAAGGTCCTGACCGAGGGGTATGTCGGCGAAGTGCTCGCCGTCGAGATCCAGGCCAACCAGGGACGCTTCGTCGACACCGAGGAGCCGCTCCACTGGCGGCAGGACGCCGTGCTCAGCGGCCTCAACGTCATGACCATGGGCATCTGGTACGAAGCGCTGATGCGATGGCTCGGTCCGGCGCGCCGGGTCAACGCGCTGACCAAGATCGCGGTGCCGCGGCGCAAGGACGCGAGCGGCGCGTGGCAGGAAGTGCGCGTGCCCGATCACGTCGAGATCCTGGCGACGCTCGATCGCGGCGCGGTGGCGCATATGCGCTTCAGCACAGTGACGGCGCTCGCGCCGCCCAGCGAGGTGTGGATCTTCGGCACCGAAGGGACGCTCCGGCTCGAGTCCGACGCCAGGCGGCTCTCGGGCGGCCGGCGCGGGGACAAGGCGCTCTCCGAGATCCCGATTCCGGCCGAGCGCCGGATCGGCTGGCGCGTCGAGGAAGAGTTCATCAACGCGATCCGCGGCAAGGAGAAGGTCTCGCGCACGACCTTCGAGGACGGCGTGCGCTACATGGAATTCACCGAGGCCGTGTGGAAGAGCGCCGCCGGCGGCCAGGCGGTCGACGTCGCCGAGCTTTGAGGACCTCCTAGCGGTCCTTCGTCAGCACGCGGACCGCCACGACGACGACGGCGCCGACCAGCAGCGCCAGCCCGGCGAACAGGAGCGCCGCCGTCAGCGGGCTCATGGGCGCCTCGCGCAGCGGGCCGCCATGGTCGGCGGCCGCGGGGGTCGTGGCGAGGAGCGTCAGCAGCGCTGAGAGCAGAGCGACCTGCATGCCCTCGAGTCTACCGGGTGACCGCCAGAAGCGCGCCGATCACCCGCCGGTCTTCGCCGCCGCCTGAAGCTCGCGGACGTGCTCGGTCCAGTGGCGCGCCAGCACTTCCAGCCGCTGCCGCCCCGTTATCGTTTCGCCGTTGGTGCGACGGAAGCACGGCTTGTCGAGGTGAGTCGAGTTGCGCGCGGCCTGCACGAGCCGCGCGTGCGCCTGCCGGAGCTGAGCGAGGAGCTCGTCGAAGCTCTCGTGCGCGTGGAGCCGCCGGCACACCTCGTTGATCACGTCGGCGTCCGCCGGCAGGGGCCAGGGAGGACCGCCGAGAGCCGCGGCCTGAATACCCCAGGCGGTCGCATCGTGGAAATAGATGAAGTGCATCAGAATGTCGCGCGCCTGCCAGCGATCGACCTTGGCGCTGGTCGTCCGGCCCGCGCCGTCGAAATACCCGAGGGTTTCTTTCACCACGCGATCGAGCTCGGCCAGGAGCGCTTCGTTCGAGGGCGGCGACGTACTCATCTCACGGCTCCATTCAGCGGCGCTTCTTGAGGAAGAGATTGATGTCGTCCGGCGTGACCAGATCGGGCGCGGTCCAGCCCTCGAGATCGTACTCGGCCATGCACTGCTCGGCGAATCCCTTGAACTGGGCGGCGCGGCCGCTGTCCTGTGCCATCTGCCACGCGATCAGGCGAACGGTCTCGGGGGCGCCCGCGTAGTTGCGCTCGTAGAGCTCGTGACGGCCACCGAACTCGGTGCCCACCGCGTCCCACAGGAGCTTCATGAGCTTGATCCGCTCCACCGCGTCGGTCCCGTCGGAGCCGCGTAGATACTTGTCGAGATACGGCCGCAGCGCCGGCGTCTTGAAGTCGACCGCGTGTGAGTTGAGGTAGATCAGCCCGCTGGCCAGGATGCCCTCGGTGAGCTCCTTGATCCGCGGGTACGCGACCGGCGCGAACACGCGGTAGGCCTGGGCCGACTCCGGATTCGGCAAGACCGTCGCGCCGGCCCACGCAATCGGATTGCGCGCCATCGCGTCGGTCAGCCCCCAGAAGAGGTTGCGCCACGCGATCACCTCGCCGACCGTCGCCTGCACGTTCTTCGTGTCGGTCGAGCCGACGGCGTCGACCGCCTTGAGCATCAGCCCGGCGATGAAGTCGAGCTTCACGGCCAGGCGCGTGCAGCCGTGGAACATGGCGCGGGCGAAGAAGCCCGAGCCCTGGAAGAACGTGTTCGATTTCTGCACGTTCTCGTAGACGAACACGTTCTCCCACGGAACCAGCGCGTGATCGAGGACCAGGATCGCGTCGTTCTCGTCCATCCGGCTCGAGAGGGGATAGTCGAACGGGCTGCCCATCACCTCCGCCGTCATCGTGTAGGATGGGCGACAGATCAGCTTCACGCCCGGCGTGTTCATCGAGGCGATGAAGACCGCGCCGAACTCCTTGGTCTTGATCAGCGTGGTCGACGGGTGGGCGATGAAGTTCGCGTGAGTCAGCGCCGAGCCGGTCGCGACGACCTTCGCGCCGCTGACGATCAGCCCGGCGTCGGTCTCCTTCTCCACGTGCACGTACACGTCAGCGACCTCGTCGGGGGGACGGTGCCGATCGACCGGCGGCTGGACGAGGGCGTGGTTCAGGAAGAGCACCCGCTCCTGCGCCGCGCGATACCACCGCCGCGCGTTGTCCTGATACGGCGCGTAGAAGTCGGCGTTGGCGCCGAGCGTCGCCAGGAACGCGGCCTTGTAGTCCGGCGAGCGGCCCATCCAGCCGTAGCTCAGGCGCGACCATCCGGCGATCGCGTCGCGCGCCGCGACCAGATCGTCGGCGCTCGCCGGCGCGCGGAAGTACCGATGCGTGTAGCCGCCCGAACCGGTATCGGTCGGGCAGGTCAGCTCGGCATGCGTGGCTGGATCGTGGAGCGCGTCATAGAGCCTTGCCAGCATCCGGGCCGGATTGCGAAAGGCCGGATGCGTCGTGACGTCCTCGACGCGCTCGCCGTAGATCCAGATCTCGCGGCCGTCACGGAGGCTTTCCAGGAACTCCTTGCCGGTCAACGGCCGCGCGATACCACTGCTCATACGACCTCCTCGGGCGGTTCCTACCGCGCTCTCGGCGGCGACGGCCGCCCTCTCAGGCGGCCACCGCCGGGCGCACCTTGGTGGCCACCAGGTCGAGCAGCTCCAGCATGCGCCCGAGGTCGTCCCGCCGAAAGTCGACCATCAGATGAGCAAGACCGATCCGATGATACTCGCCGAAGAGATCGGTGACCGCCTGCGTCCCTTGCCGGACCAGGTCGTCGCTGAGCGCGAGCCGCAGCGAGATCGTGATCGACGACCACGGGCGCTTGGCCGCATCGGCGGCGGCGCGCAGGCGCGCGATGCGGTCGCGCATCTCGGCCGGCGTCTTGCCCGACGCGTGCCAGCCGTCGCCGAGCTCGATGACCCGGCGAAACGCGCCCGCGCTGTCGCCGCCGACCCAGATTGGCGGATGCGGCTTCTGCACCGGCTTCGGGGCGAAGCCGATGTCGTCGAAACGGTAGAACTCGCCGTTGAAGGCCGGGCGGTCCGAGGTCCACAGCTCCTTGAAGACCCGGAGCATCTCGTCGGCCTGGCGGCCGCGCGCATGAAACGGCGCGCCGAGGATCTCGATCTCCTGCTTCCACCAGCCCACGCCGACGCCGCAGATCAGGCGCCCGTTGGAGAGCGTGTCGATCGTGGTCAGCATCTTGGCCATGAGCACGGGATGACGGTGGCCGAGGACGAACACCGAGGCCCCGAGGCGCGCCGTGGTCGTGCACATCGCGGCCGCCGCGAGCAGGGTGACGGGCTCGAGGTATGGCTTCTCCGGAGGATGCGGAAACCTCCCGCCGGGGTAGCCGGAGGACGTGTAGGGGAAGACGACGTGGTCGCTCACCCACAGAGAGACCATCCCGTGCGCTTCGGCCTGGCGGGCAAAGGTGACGAGCGCATCGCGCGTGGCGACGGGGCCCTGCATCGGAAGCTGGCAGCCGATGTCCATGGTCGCTCCTTTCAGACTCCCGTGATCCTAGTGGTTCTCGGCTGCCGAGACAATCGGTGGTCGGCGGGTCACCCGCGCCGCACGAGCTCGGCGGCTTCGACGATGGCCCGCAGCTTGGCCTCGGCGACTTGAGCCGAGGCGACCGGATTGTCGGCGAAGGTCGCGAAGCCGCAATCGGGCGTGAGCAGCACGCGGTCCGGGCCGAAGAGCTTGACGGCGCGGCGTGCGCGATCGGCGATCTCCTCGATCGGCTCGATGCGCTCGTGCTTCTGGTTGACGACGCCGACGCCCACGCGGATGTCGCGGGGCAGATCGGCGAGGACGTCCAGCTCACCGGCGCGCGGCGTGCAGAGCTCGAGGAACAACGTGCCGACGTCGAGCGAGGACAGGAGCGAGACCAGCGGCCGGTAGTCGCCCGCCAGCGCCGCTTCCTCGTTGCGCGTCCAGTTGCCCCGGCACACGTGCAGCGCCAGCCGCGCCCGCGGCAGTCCGGCCACCACCCGGTTGATCAGGTCGCGCGCGAGCTGGAGCTCGCGGTCGGCGTCGCCCTTCTCGCTGAGCGCCCCGCACATGAAGCTGCGCGTGTTCTTGGCCCCTGTGTAGACGACTTCGGCGAGCACGGGCTCGTCGACCTGCACCAGCGACACGCCGGCGGCTAGCAGGAAGTGGAGCTCCTCGCGCAGAACCCGCACGACGTCGTCGGCCAGATGCTCGCGCGAGCGATAGACGCGATCCGAGAGGCACTCGAGCCACATCAGGCGCGTGAGGAGGTAAGGCCCGGGCAGCGCGATCTTCACCGGCTTGTCGGTCAGCGTGCGCAGGAACGCGTGCTCGTGGCCGGCCAGCGGCCGGCCCCGGCCGAGGGGCCCGAAGAGCGCGGGATGACGCACCTCGGAAGCCGGCACGTCGAGCGAGCGCATCTCGCGCTCGAACTTCTCGGGGTCGTCGACGAGCGGGAGGAGGTCCGTGAGCGGGATGAGCTGACAGTTGTCGAGCCGCCCGCCCACGAAGCTCGCGTAGTTGTCGCGCCGCTGCTCGCCGTCTGAGACGACGTCGACGCCCGCGCGGACCTGAGCGTCGACGGCCAGGCGCGCGGCATCGTCGCCGGTCGCCTCGAACGCGGCTTCGCCCAGACGGCCTTCGAGGTGGTCGTGGATCGCCTGCAGCATCCAGCGCGGGCGCGGCCAGCTCCCGATGCCCATCACCGACAGCGAGCGCACGGTGGGAGCCGCCGACGGCGCCGGCAGCGCGGTCGGGATCGTGACGGCGACCGGCTGGCGTGTGACGGGCGCGAGCGCCGCCGCGCTCACGCGCCTGGTGGATTGCCGTTCGGCCAGCTTTCCCTTGCAGACGAGAAAGCTGCGCTCCTTGCCGCGCCGGACGAAGGACACGAGCTCGTTGCCGGTCATCCGGCACCAGGCCGGGAAATCCTCCTCCACGGAGATCTCGGTGGAACGAAATTCAAGGAGCTGGCCGCGCTCCATCGGATCAATGTGCTGGCGGATCAGGAGAAGGAGCCCGTTGCCGCAATCCAGATCGCCGCCGTCGAAGCTCGCGTCGGCGTCGAGCTGGTGTCGGTCAACGGGCTCCATCGGTCAGGCTCCTCCCCGCGGGTCGGTGACCCCGGAATCACTCAGTAGCTGACGCAGGGGCTGCCCTCGGACAGGAACTCGACGAGCTTCGCGCCGCCGACGATTGCGGCGCCGGCCACGAGGTTGTTCTCGTCGAGCTTGCGCTTCTTGAAGCACGGCGAGCAGACGTAGATCGTGCCGCCGGCCTTGGCGAAGTTGTCCATCAGCTCGCGGAGCGGGGCGAAGCCTTCTTCGCGGATATCGTCGGCGTAGCCTTTCTGGGCGAGACGCACACCTTCGACGCTCAGGAAGACCAAGGTCTCCTTGCCCGAGCCGACCGCGGCATTGGCGACCACGAAGCCGACCGTGGCCTTGTCCTGGTTGTCCTTCGCGTGAGTGAGGCTGACACAGAATCGGTTTGCCATGGCTCAGTTCTCCTTTCGACGGATCTGGTAGACGGGATGCTGTTCGGCGACCAGCGTGTGTCCGGTCATCCGGCACCAGGCCGGAATGTCGGCCCGCGCGCCGGGGTCGCGCGCGGTGAGCAGAAGGAGCTGCCCCGGCCGCATCGCCTCCAGGCGCGCGCGGAGCTCGAGCACGAGGTCGCCGCAGCCGAGCTCGCCCGCATCCCACCGGGCGTCGATTGCATGCGGAGCCGGCGTGCCCGGGCTCACGATTCGTTCCGCTCCCCGTTGCGTTCGTAGATCTGCTCGATGGTTCTGGTGTCCAGTTGCGACGCGGGCGCGTCTTCGACGATGCGCCCGTCTCGCAGGGCCACGATGCGATCAGCGTACGCCCGCGCGAGATGCACCTGGTGCAGGCTCGCGACGACGGCCACGCCGGCCGTCACCGCCGAGCGGAGCGATTCGAGCACGGTTGCCGAGGACTCCGGGTCGAGGCTCGCCACCGGCTCGTCGGCCAGGATGACCTTGGCGTGCTGCGCGAGCGCGCGCGCGATGGCGACGCGCTGCTGCTGGCCGCCGGACAGCTCGTCCGCGCGCGTGCCGGCCCGGTCGAGGAGGCCGACCGTGTCCAGGCATCCAAGCGCCAGCTGGCGATCGGCACGGGTGAAGCGTCGCAGGATCACGCGCCACGCCGGCACCTGGGCCAGGCGGCCGACCAGCACGTTCTCCAGCGCGGACAGCCGGCGGATCAGGTTGAACTGCTGGAAGATCAGCGCCAGCTCTCGGCGCGCCAAGCGGAGCTCGCGCGGGCTTTGCCAGATGTCGCGCCCGGCGACGTTGACCGTGCCGCGGTCGGGTCGCGTGAGCCCGGTGAGGCAGCGAAAGAGGGTGGTCTTGCCCGCGCCGCTCGGGCCGAGTACCGCGACGAACTCACCGGGCCGCACCGCGAAGGAGACCTCGGCCAGCGCCGTGACCGCCGGCGCGTAGCGCTTGGTCAGCCCCTCGGTGTAGGCGACGAGGCCGTTGCCGTTGAGCCCCTGGGCTATTCGAGCTTCCGTCGCAGCCATTCGCTCGTGTGGTCGATGACGGTGACCGTGACCAGGATCAGCAGGATGATCGTCAGCAGGCGCGGGAACAGCAAGAGGTCCATCGAGTTCTTGAGCTCCTGGCCGATCCCGCCCGCGCCGACCACGCCGAGCACGGTCGAGGCGCGCACGTTGAACTCCCACCAGAAGAGCCCGACCGAGACCATGCTGGGCGCGACGTCGGGGAACAGCGCGTAGGCGATCACCTTCACACGCGAGGCGCCGGTGGCCGCCGCGGCCTCGAGCGGACCCGGCGGGATGTTCTCGATCGCCTCGGCCCAGAGCTTGGCCGTGCTGCCCCAGGTGTGCAGCGCGATCCCAAGGACGCCCGCGAACGGACCGAGGCCCACCGCGGCGACGAAGAGCAGCGCGAACACGAACGAGTCCACGCCGCGCAGCGCGTTGAGAAACCAGCGCGATGGATAGTAGAGCGCCATGCTCGGCGTCACGTTGCGGGCAGCCACGACGCAGAGCGGCAGAGCCAGGAGGGCCGCGGCCGTCGTGCCGATCGCCGCCATCGCGATCGTCTCGGCGGTTCTGAGCAGCAAGATCGGAAGCTCGTCGATGGCCGGAGGCCACGCCTTCGCCGCCCAACCCGCCATCTTCGGCATCATGCGATAGCTCTCGTGGGTTGCCGCCACGAAGCCGGTGTAGTGGTTCGGCAGGATGGTCTTGGCCTGCGCGTCGGTGATCCCGACGAGGATCTTCTGGATCCGGTCGGCGAGCGCCGGATCGAAATCGCGCGGGACGGCGATCGCGTCGTTGGGCAGGGGCTCGGAGGTCCAGACGACCTCGGTCGCGTTCTTCTCGAGCTTGCCGCCCTCGATCATCGCGTTGCGGTTCCTGTCGAAGTCCGTCGCGCAGTCGACCTGGCCGCTGGCGACGCCGATCTCGTTCGCCGCGTGCGTGGCCCCGTCCGAGTAGTTGAACAGCTGCTTGGGATCGACGCCGCGCCGCTTGAACCACGAGGTCGGGATGAGCCAGCCCGAGGTCGAGCCGACGTCGGCGAACGACACGCGCTTGCCCTTGGCCCCGTCCGGCCAGCTCGTCACCAGGCCGGGCTTGCAGACGACGATCGCGTGGTAGATCGGCTTACCATCGTACTTGGCCGTCGCGATCGCGCGAGCCCCGGAATCATCGTTGGCCAGGACGTAGCCCCACGGTCCCATCCACGCCAGATCGACCTGCTTGTTGGCGAGCGCCACCGAGATGCCGGCCCAGTCGGTCGTGGCGGTGAGATCGAAATCGCGGCCGAGCTCCTTGGCCAGGTAGGCGAAGAAGGGCTCGTAGGCCTTCTTCGTCTCGGACGGCGTGGGCTGCAGGGGACCGACCCCGAAGCGCAGCTTGGCGCCCTGGGCGCCGGCGGTGGTCGAGAGCGCGCTCGCCGCGCCCAAGGCGAGAGCGAGCAGCGAAAGCCCGAGCAACGTTCGTCCAGATCTCATGGTCACGGCGCGTCTCCTCTGACGTCGATTGGCGTGGCAGGGACGGAAATCGCGAAAGTCCCGGCGGCGACAAGGCGAAGGCTATAGGTAAGCCGGAGATTTGCAAATCGGGATTCCCGATGGGAAGACCCCGACAGTATCGCCGTCTCCGTGGCGATCAGACGCCGAGATACCGGGCCTTGATCTCTTCGTTGCGGAGGAGCTCGTCGGGCCGGGACTCGTGAACGATCTTGCCCTTGCTCATGAGGTAGACGCGGTCGGCGACCCGGAGGGCGAAGGCCAGATTTTGCTCGACGAGTAGGATCGAGGCGCCGCCGGCCTTGAGCCCGGCGAGGATCCGTCCGAGCTCGCGCACGAGGATTGGCGCCAGACCTTCCGAGGGCTCGTCCATCAGGAGAATGTCGGGGTTGCCGACCAGCGCCCGCCCGCAGGCGAGCATCTGCTGCTCTCCGCCGGAGAGCTTGTTGCCGCGGTTTCGCAGCCGCTCGCGCAGCCGGGGAAAGAGCTCGAGCACGCGATCGAAGCTCCAGCCCGAGCCGTTCCCGGTCCGCTCGCCGATCTCGAGATGCTCACCGACCGCGAGCGAGGCGAAGATGCGGCGACCCTGCGGCACCAGGCCGACGCCGCGCCGGGCGATCTCGTGCGCGGGGAGACGCGTGATGTCCTCCCCCTTCAGCAGGACTCGCCCGCGGCGCGCGGGCGTGAAGCCGACGATCGAGCGGATCAGCGTGGTCTTGCCGACGCCGTTGCGGCCGAGCACGGCCACGACCTCGCCCTGGCCGACGCGCACCGAGACGCCCTGCAAGACGTAGCTCTCGCCGTAGTTGGTGTGGATGTCCTGGACCTCAAGCATCGTCGGTCCCGAAGTAGATGGCCGCGACTTTTGGGTTGCCGCGGATCTCGTCCTTGCTGCCCTCGGCGAGGACGCGCCCCTGGACGAGCACGGTCACGCGGTCGACCAGGTCGAGGGCCACGTCCATGTCGTGCTCGATCAGCAAGATCGTCGTATCGCGGGAGAAGCGGCGGATCATTGCCGCGACCGACGCCGTCTCCGCGGGCGAGAGCCCCGCGGTCGGCTCGTCGAGCAGCAGCACCTTCGGCGCGCCGGCGAGGGCCAGGATGAGCTCGACCTGACGCTGCTCGCCGTACGAGAGCCGCCGGGTGACCTGACGGGCGCGGTCGGCGAGGCCCCAGTCGGCGAGCAGCGCCTCGGCGCGCTCGCGCAGGTGACCGTACGCCGTGCGCGGTCGGTGGAGCGTGAAGCGCGCGGCGTCGAGCCCTTGCACGGCGAGCAGCACGCTGTCGAGCACGGTGAGCTTCGGGAACAAGGTCGAGATCTGGAAGGTGCGGGCCAGCCCGAGCTGGGCGCGACGGTGGGCCGGCACCCGCGTCACGTCCCGGCCGAAGAGGCGGATCCGTCCCGACGAGGGCCGGAAGATCCCGGTGACGATGTTGAAGAGCGTGGTCTTGCCGGCGCCGTTGGGACCGATGATCGCCAGACGCTCGCCCGGCGCGACCGCGAGGCTCACGTCGGCGAGCGCGGTGAGGCCGCCGAAGCTGTGAGAGAGCTTGTCGACCTCCAGCGCCGTCATGTCCCTGAGTTTCCCAGGCGCTCCCGGACGAGACCCACCAGGCCGCTGGGCGCGAAGAGGGTGACGAGCACGTAGATGACGCCGAGGACCAACACCCAGCGCTCCATGTACCCGCTGATGAAGTTCTCGAGACCCACGATGACGGCCGCGCCGATCGCGGGGCCGAGCAGGGTGCCGGAGCCCCCGAGGATCACCATGAGCAGCGCGGACGCCGAGAAGAGGATATTGAGATAGCTCGGGCTCACGAAGCCGTTGAAGTAGACGAAGAGATTGCCGGCGAGGCCGGCGAAGAGCCCCGCCAGGATGAAGGCGACGTATTTGTAGCGCCACACGTCGAAGCCGAGCACCTCCATGCGCCGCTCGCTCTCCCGGATGCCGACGAGGGCGCGTCCGAAGGGCGAGCTCACGATCAGCGCGAGCGCGCCGACCGCGACTGCGAAAAAGATCAGCACGAAGTAGTAGAAGGGGATGCCGCCGGTCAGCGCCCACGGCAACGACAGATCGGGCCGCGGCACGCTCGGGAGCCCATCGTCGCCGCCCGTGAGCGAGCGCCACCCGAAGGCGATGCCCCACAGGACCTGGCCGAGCGCAAGCGTGATCATCAGGAAGTAGCTTCCGCGGGTCCTGAGCGCGAAGAGTCCGAAGAGCGCGCTCACGCCGGCCGCCATCAGGAGCCCCGCCGGGAAATCGAGCCAGAAGTTGTTGGCGACCCGAAGCGCCAGGAGACCGACCGTGTACGCGGCGACACCGAAATAGGCGGCGTGGCCGAGCGACGGCAGCCCGGCGTAGCCCAGGAGGAGATCGAGGCTCATCGCGAAGATGCCGAAGATGAGCATCTTGGTGACCAGGCTCAGCTGATACGAGGACAGGACGGCGGGCAGCGCGACAAGAACCGCGAGCGCCGCCGCTCCGCTCGCGACGCGCGTCTTCACCGGGCGCCGAACAGACCCGTGGGCCGGATGGCGAGGATGACGGCCATCGGCGCGAACACCGTGAACAGGGCGAGCTCGGGAAAGAGCGCCTTGCCGAAGTTGTCGAGCAGGCCGACCACGAGGCCGCCGACGAAGGCGCCCTTGAGACTGCCGAGCCCGCCGATGATGACGACGACCAGTGCCATCTCGAGGATCTCGAAATCCGCGCCGGGATAGACACCGACGAACGGCCCGCCGATGATGCCGCCGAGCCCGGCCAGGAAGGCGCCGAGCGCGAACACGGCGGTCGAGAGGAGTCCGACGTTCACGCCGGTGCCGCGCGCCATCTCGGCGTCGTCCACGCCGGCGCGGATCATCGCGCCCAGGCGCGTGCCTTCCTGGAGCCACCAGAGCCCCAGGCCCATGACGAGACCGACGCCGATGACGAAGAGGCGATAGGTTGGAAAGACGATCGCGCCGATCCGGATCGAGCGCTCGAAGATCTCGGGCTTGGCCAAGGTCTGCGGCGTTCCGCCCCAGATCCACAGCGAGAGGTCGGCGAAAATGAGGAGAAATCCGAACGTCAGGAGCGCCTGCGGAAGCTCCTGTTCCGGGAACCGGCGCAGAAAGAAGCGCTCCATCACGATGCCGACCAGGGTGACGACGGCGGTGGCGGCCAGAGCGGCGAGCACGAAGCTGCCGGTCGCGCGCATCGCCGCCAGGCCGACATACCCGCCGAGGATGTAGTAGGAGCCGTGGGCCAGGTTCAGCATGCGCATGAGCCCGTAGATCAGCGAGAGGCCGGCCGCGAGCAGGAACAGCAGCATGCCGAACGAGATCCCGTTCAGGGCCTGGGTGATCCAGAACGTCACGGTCCGCTCAGTCGCGCTTGAGCGCCGGCAGGACTTTCTCGCCGAAGAGCCGGATGTTCTTGACGGCCAGCGCGTGCGGCATCGAGCCGAATTGAAAGAGGCCGACCAGGACGCCGACGCCGAGCTCGCGGGCCTGTGCGCGGATCTCGCGGACGACGTGGTCCGGATCGCCCACGATCGACAAGCCCTCCTTCTGGCATAGATCGAAGTCGAACTCGTAGAGCGGCAGATCCTCGGCCTTCTCGATCCGCGCCGGCCGCGGCGGCGCCGACTGTCCCATGAGCGCCATCGAGCCGCGGTGGTAGCTCAAGAGCTTCTGCCAGAAATAGTCGAGGTGCGGCTCGGCTTCCTCACGCGCCCGCGCATTCGTCTCGGCGACGTACACGTGGCGCACCAGGTGGCAGTGCTCGGGGCCGGGCGCCCAGCCGTGCTTTCGGGCCAGCTCGCGATAGCGATCGAACACGGCGCGCACCCGGCCGACCGACCGGTACGCCGAGCCCGTCGGAACCCGGCGGCTCGCCGCGATCTCGAGCCCTTCGTCGCTGTCGGCGGGCAGGAGAATCGGCGGATGCGGCTGTTGGAGCGGACGCGGCCAGATCGAGACGCGGTCGTAGTCGAAGTATTTCCCGCGCCACGCGAACGGCTCCCGCTCCGTCCAGGCCTTGACCACCAGATCCCACGCCTCGGTCATGCGCGGGCGCGCGTCGGCGAGCGGGATGCTGTAGGCGAGAAACTCCTGCGGCACGCCCCGCACGAACCCGGAGATGACGCGGCCGCCCGACATCACGTCGAGCATCGCGACTTCCTCGGCCAGGCGCAGCGGATGCGCGTGGAGCGCGGGGAGATTGCCGAAGATGCCGATCTTGATGCGCTTGGTCCGCTGGGTGAGCACGGCCGCGATGAGGTTCGGCGACGGCATCAGGCCGTAGGGCTTGGCGTGGTGCTCGTTGATGCAGATCGCGTCGTAGCCGCACTCTTCGTAGAGCTCCATCTGCCGGAAGTGCTCGTCGTACACTTGGCGGCCGAGCGCCGGGTCGTAGAGTCGGTTCGGATCGGGGTAGTAGGACGCCTGCGCGAGGTGCGGCCAGGGCATCAGATCGAACGCGTAGATCTTCATGACGGCCGCACTATCGCCCAGCGCGCGGCCGTTGACAACCCGGGCCGCTCGATGGCTCCGTCGGGCCGGACTCTTGAACGCGGCGGTATCATCTGGGATGATCAATCCGCCACACGCCACCCTCACGGAGGAGGACACCATGGCAGCCAAAGCCGAAGCGCTTGCGAAGCAGTTCGAGCAGAAGGTGCAGGAGGCGACCGGGGTGTTCGAGCGCCTGAGCGACGCCGACTGGAAGAAGACGACGACATCGGAGAAATGGACGGTCGGCGTGGTGGCGCACCATCTCGCGGGGGGCCACGAGGGCATCAGCGGCATCATCAAGACGGTCGCCGGCGGGAAGTCCGTTCCGGGTTTCACCATGGACATGCTTCACGACATGAACGCGAAGCACGCCAAGGAATTCGCGAATGCGTCCAAGGCCGAGACGATCGCGTTGCACAAGAAGAACGCGGCCGCGGCGGCCGCCGTCGTGCGGGGGCTGAGCGACGCCGACCTGGGCAAGAGCGGCACCGTCCTCACGGGGATGCCGCCGATGAGCGTGGAGCAGATCATCAACGGCATTCTCCTCAATCACGTCGAGGAGCACCTCAAGAGCATCCGCACGGCTCTCGGCGCCTGAGAGCCCTGCATTACAGGCGCGCCTCGGCCGGCGGGGCCCCAGCCCGGCGACAGCCTGCAGCGCGCACCCCCATCGCGCGCGGCGGCGGTTAGGCCGACGGCCGCTGCCGCGCGCGGGCTTCGACTGCGAGCAGCCCGAGCGCGACCAGCACGACGGCCGCCGAGCTGAACGTCAGCGACCATTGCACCCCGATCAGAGCGCCGAGGACTCCGACCGTCAGGCCGCTTCCCGCGCGTAGCCCGAGCATCGAGGTGTTGAAGAGGCCGACCATGCTGCCCCGCAGGTGGGGCGGCGCCAGCAGCTGCACGATGGTCTGGGCCATCGACGTGAAGGCGACGTTGAAGATCCCCGCCATCCCGAGCACGATGACCGCCGCCGGATAGCTCTGCGCCGCCGGGAACACGGCCATCAACACGCCCCAGACCAGCGCGCACACGATCGCCGCGCGCGCGCTGAGCGTGACGAACGTCGCGCTCTCGAGGAGCACGGCGCCGATGATGGCCCCGACCGCGTTGGCGGCGAGCAGCACGCTGTACCAGGCGCCGGCCTCGTCGGCGCCGAGGTGGTGAGCGTACTCCGGCATCTGCGCCTGAAACGCGTTGCCCACGAGGAAGGACGTGGTCCCGCCGAGCGCGATCATCGTGAGCAGGCGGGGCTCCGAGCGGGCCTCGCGCAGGAGCCGGCGGATCTGGGCGAAGCCGAAGCGCGTCGCCCGCCGCGCCCCGGGATCGCGCCGATGGCCCGTGTACGGCATGCGGATCAGAAAGAGCGTGAATGGGACGTAGATGAGGATGTTGGCCAGCAGTCCGCGCCCCGGCCCGAGGAGGAGCATGAGCCCACCGCCGACCGCGGGGCCGAAGAGGATCGCCAGGTATCGGCTCGTGGCGTTGAGGCGGATCGCGCTCGGCAGGCGCTCGGGCCCCACGATGTCGTACACGATCAGCTGCGAGGCCGGTAGGCCGATCACCCCGGCCGCGCCGTGGATCAACAAGATCACCGCGGCGTGCCAGATGCGCAGGGTCCCCGTCATGAACAGCACGGCCCACGCGAGCGAGGCGAGCGCGAATAGCCCCTGCGAGATCTGGATGAGCTTGCGGCAGTCGAAGCGGTCGGCCAGGGCGCCCGCGTAGACCGAGAAGAGCAGGAAGGGCACCCAGTGGCTGATGACGGCGAACCCGGCGAGCATCGGCGAATGAAACGTCTGGAAGATGACCCAGTAGCTGATGACGTGCTCGATGTTGTCGGCGGTCGCGCTGAGAAGGACGAGGGCGAAGTAGCGACGGTAGTCGCGGTGCTGAAGCGCCCCGAACTTCGTGCCCGGCGGGGGGCCAGGGGCGGGGAGCGGCGATCGACTCACCGCGACGATTATAATCCGGGCAGTGCGTGCCGCAGGCCGTCGCGGGGCTGGGGCCCCGCCGGCCGAGGCGCGCTTACGAAGGCTAGTCGCGCCGCAGGCCGTCGCGGGGCTGGGGCCCCGCCGGCCGAGGCGCGCTTACGAAGGTTAGTCCGCGCTGCGGGCCGTCGCCGGGCTGGGATCTCGCCGGACGAGGTGCGCCGACAACGAGCGAGGCGACCGGCGCGTACCGACAAAGAGAGGAAGCCATGAAGGGCGTGACCCTACCGACCGAAACCGTGTTCGTGATGGAAGCCTCGCCGATCAAGTTCGGGCTCGGCGCCACCGACGAGATCGCGTACGACGCTCGACGGCTCGGGCTCAAGCGCGTGCTGATCGTGACCGACCGGCGCATCGGCGAGCTCGGGCTGCCCGACCGCGTCCGCACGCTTCTCGAAGAGGAAGGGATCAAGGCGGATATCTACGACGGCGTCGAGATCGAGCCCACCGACCGGTCGATGGAGGAGGCCGCCGAGTACGCGCGTCAGCGCGAGCTCGACGGGCTCGTCGCGGTCGGCGGCGGCAGCGCACTCGATACGTGCAAGGCGGTGAATCTGCTGACGACGTTTCCGGCCCCACTGCTCGACTACGTGAACCAGCCGGTGGGGCGGGGCCGGGCAGTGCCGGGCCCGCTCAAGCCCTTGATCGCGGTGCCGACGACGGCGGGAACCGGCAGCGAGACGACCGCGGTCGCGGTGACTCACGTGCTCGACCACCACGTGAAGGCCGGTATCTCGCACCGGCTGCTCCGTCCGGCCCTCGGCATCGTCGATCCGCTCAACACGCTCACCGCGCCGCCGGAAGTGACGGCCGCGGCGGGCGCCGACATCCTGACGCACGCGATCGAGTCGTACACGACGCGCCCATACAACGCGCGGGCCAAGCACCATCCACCCGATCGCCCCGCGTACATCGGCGCCAACCCGGCCAGCGACATCTGGTGCGAGAAGGCCATCGAGTACGTCGGCAAGTACCTGCGCCGCGCGGTGCTCAACGGGCTCGACCTCGAGGCGCGCCTGAACCTGGCGCTGGCGGCCAACTATGCGGGTGTCGGCTTCGGCAACGCCGGCGTGCACATTCCGCACGCGCTCGGCTATCCAATCGCGGGGCTCGTCCGCGAGTACGTCCCGAGCGGCTACCGGACTAATCACGCGCTGGTGCCCCACGGCGTCTCGGTCGTCGTGACCGCGCCGGCCACGTTCCGCTTCACCTACGCGACCTCGCCCGAGCGCCATCTGCGCGCGGCGGAGCTGATGGGCGTCCCGACCGCCGGGCTCTCCGAGCGCGACGCGCGCGAAGCATTGCCCGGCGCGCTCCTGGCGCTCATGCGCGACGTCGGTATTCCCAACGGACTCACCGCGTTCGGCTACGGTGAGGCCGATGTCCCTGCGCTGGTCGAAGGCACGCTGAAGCAGCCGCGCCTCCTGAGCGGATCGCCGCGCGCGGTGGGCGCTCTCGAGATCGGGGCGATCCTGCACGACTCGCTTCGCTGCTGGTAGCGACGTGTCGTACGTCCTGGGTAAGTCGGCGGCGGCCTGGCGGGCGCGGTAGGGGTCGACGAGACCCGTTCCCTCCAAGCGGTGGCGGACGTCCCCGCGCCCAGATGGAGCCCAGCCGCAGGGGGGTAGCGGACGCGTGCCGCGTGGTCCCGTGACCCCTACCGCACCCGTCAGGCCGTCGCCGCCTCCACGCGAGGCGTTACGGTTCGCGGATCGGGTAGCTCGGCGGCACGATCTCGTCGAGTGGCTTGGCGGTCCAGTGCCATTGCGGGATCGCCTTCCAGAGCCGCTCGCCCTCCTCCTGGACGTCGCGCAGTAGCGCCTGCTCGTCGACGCGCACCGCTCGGCCGCCCTCCACGAGTACCTGACCGTCGACAATGATTGTCTCGACGTCGCGGCCGGTGCCGCACTCGACCAGCGACTTGATGGGATCGTGCACGGCGCCGTAGTTGAGCTGGCGCAGATCGACGACGATGATGTCGGCCTTCGCGCCCGGCGCCAGCCGGCCGAGGTCGTCGCGCCCGAGGTGGCGTGCGCCGCCGAGCGTGGCGGCGTCGAAGACGTCCTGCGGCCGGCCCACCCGGAAGCTCCCGTCGGCCATCCGGCACATCAAGGCGGCCCAGCGCATCTCGTGGATGAGGTCTTGCGGGTACGTGTCGGTGCCGAGCGCGATGTTGATCCCGAGCGCGCGATAGCGCTCGAACGACTCGAACTGCACGCCCATCTTGGCGTACTTGTACGGGGCGTGAACGACGGTCACGCCGCTGTCGGCGAGGAGCTTCAGGTCGTCCGCGTAGGGGTAGTGGCACCAGGAGTGCTCGTTGTGAAAAACACAGTGGCCGAGGCCCGTGCCAGGCTTCAAGAAGCCGATCGAGTGCAGGAGCTGGATCGGCGTCTGGCCGTGCTGCTCGAGAATGTGGTGGAACTCGCGCTGGTTCATCGCAGCGTGGAGCTGCATCGGCACGCCCAGATCGTCGGCCCAGCGGCGCGCCCGGCGCAGGAGATCCGGCGTGCAGGTGTCGAGCTGGCCGGGATACAGCATCGCCTTGATGCGTCCGTCGTAGGCGCCGTCGTGCTCCTTGATGTATGCGACCGCTCGCTCGAGCCCGGCCACCCCGGCGGCCTCATCCCATTCCCAGACGATCCGGCTGCCATCGAAGGCATAGCTCGCGGAGCGAAACGCCGGCCCCACGTATGCGCGAACGCCGAGCTCGCCGGCGATGCGTGTGAACGCGGCCGGACCGCCCGGCATCGTGCCGACGTCCATGATCGTGGTGGCGCCGGCGCGGAGCGCCGACCACAGGCCGTAGGTCCCCGCCACGTCCGCTCGGTCGCCCGCCCGCGGCACCGCCGCGCCCCGGCGGGGCGCGACGTAGCCGACGAAGTTGCTGCCGAAGTAGTCGGCCTTGAGCCCGTCGAGGAAGACCGCTTGCCCCGCGTTCGTGGCCGCGTGCAGGTGACAATTGATCAGGCCGGGAGCGACCAGCTTGCCGGTGGCATCCACACGCCGGTCGACCGGTCCGTCGAAGCGGGATCCGACGTGAACGACGCGGTCGTCCTCGAAGACCACGCACCCGTGCGGAATCAGCTCGTGTCCGCGACCGTCGTAGCCGACCACCCATCCGCCCTGGATCAGCGTTCGCATCGTCGTCACTCCTGGTGAACGAAACGTTCGCGCGCTCGATCAGCCACCGGGATGCTAGGCGGCGCCGTCAAACGTGTCAACGGCCGCTGCGGCCGGCGCGTTGACAGGGGCTCGGAAGCTGCACTACAGTCCGCCTCACCCTGATCGAAGGAGCCCGCCATGCGCAACAGGCCCACGCTCACCGCGTCGGACGTTCAGAAGATGGTCGCCGCCTGCAAGACCGAAGCGACCAAGAACAAGTGGAACGTCTCCATCGCCGTGGTGGACGACGCCGGCTACTTGCTCTATCTCGAGCGGCTCGACGGGGCCGGCCCGGTGACCGCCGAGGTCGCCACGGAGAAGGCGGTCACCGCGGCCCGCACGCGCCGGCCGTCGAAGTTCTGGGAGGATCGGATCAAGGAGCGGCCGTCGTTCATGAAGTTTCCCGGTGTGCTGCCCCTTCAGGGCGGCGTGCCGGTCATGTACCAGAACGAGTGCGTCGGCGCGATCGGCGTGTCGGGGGTCCAGTCGCACGAGGACGAGCAGATCGCCTACGCCGGCGCGGCCGTCCTCGCCTGAGGACACGCCGCGCCCTGAAGCGATCCTCAGAGTCGACCGCCTTCCAAATCGTGGAGCGAGAACTATGTTGTCTGTAGGCTTGCCATGTGAGATCGCTCAACTACGTGGAGGTCGTGGATGGCATCCATCCGTCGTCCCGGACGCGCGTCGATCTTTTCTCCCGCCACCGAGCGCGAGCGCGAGGAAAACTTCGAGAGCTATTGGCGCTACCAGCAGCGACGAGACGGCGAGATCCTCGAGGACGCGAAGGATCTGTCCGAGAAGCATAAGAATCTCGCGCGCTTCCAGTCGGACACCGTGCGAACGCGCCGGCCGGTCCCGGACACGTTCGATCGCAACTACATCACGATGCGAGACGATCCGCGGAGCCTCGACCGGCGGACCCTGTTGCTGACCTTTCTCTACAAGTTCGCGCGTCACGAGTGGATCGGGATCTCGGCGGCCTGGGACGAATGCCCGCCGGTAGCCCGCGCGGTCTATCTGATCGACAAGATCAGCCGCTACCACCTCGCCGAGGAGTTCTGCCACATGCGGCTGTTCCAGGAGATGTTCCGGACCTTCGGCCTGGACGGCGTCGAGTGGGGGCCGCTGCCCAAGCGGACCAAGCAGCTCTACGGCGCGTTCGCGCGCTTGCCGGGAGCGCTGGTGGCGCCGCCGGCCTTCGTCAGCGAGCTGATGGGGCTGACCGTGTACCTGCAGCTCGACAAGATGCTGGACGGCGTCGTCGGTGACGAGCCCGACGTGCGCGACCGGATCCGTGAGCTCCTGCGCGCGATCATGACCGACGAGCTCTCACACGTGGGCGAGCGGCGGAATTTCATGGGACCGATTGGCGTGCGCGCCGCCAAGCTGATGGTGCGGCCGATGTTTCGCGCGTTCTTCGGAGGAATCCCGGAGGCGCCGCTCCTGTTCGATACCCGCCAGATGCGAAAGGACGCGGAGGCGTTCGACTACAGCACGATCAGCCCGGAGGTCCTCGACGTCAGCTGGGTCCCGTCCTACTGCACGCGGCCGTAGCCGCCGCCTCCGCGTTCGTCGCCGTCAGACCCTGGCGAAGCCCTGCGGGGCCAGACGAAACGCCTTGGCGAACTTGCTGGCGAAGGTCTGGAAGCCCACGATGAAGGTCAGCTCGACCACTTCGGCCTCGGAGAAGTGCTCGCGCAGCCGTGTCATGCACGTGTCGGTCACTTCCTGGTCGTCGCGCGTGATGCGCTCGGCGTACTCGAGCGCAACCTGCTCGCGCGGGGTGAACCGGTCGCTCTGTCGGTAGCGCAGGAGGTCGTCGAGCTTCTCGCTCGGGATCCCCGCTCTCGCGCCGACGGCGCGGCGGATGTCCATTCAGTAGGCGCTGCCGTACAGTTCGGCGACCTGTACGTTGATGAGCGCGCGGAGCGTGGGCTCGACCCGGCCGAACCACTCGAGCACGGCGTAGAGTCCGCCGAGCCCCAGCATGAGCGGCACCCGGTGCGCCATGAGCCGCTCCGGCGTGGGCACCCGGCCGTAGATCGCTTGCCCGATCCGATAGAAGGCGCGAACCGCCAGCCCCGGCCGTTCGACTTCGCTGATCCTCGTCATGGGCGTTCTCCTGATGCGTGTGCGGTTGTCCTGAGCGCGTCCACCCTCGGCACAGGGCTATGGTACCGTCTCGGTCCATGACGCCGGCGCGCGGGCGCGCGAACGAAGCGATGGAGCAGCGCAGGCTCGGCCGGACGGACATCGTGGCGAGCGTGCTCGGATTCGGCGGATCCGAGATCGGCTATCAGAGCGTGAGCGCGCGGACGGTCGCGCGGCTGCTCGGAAGCGCGCTCGACGCCGGTCTGAACGTGATCGACACCGCGGAGTGCTACGACGACAGCGAGAGCCTGATCGGCAAGGCGATCGGTGCCCGGCGGCAGGACGTCCGGCTCTTCACGAAGTGTGGGCACGCCGGCGGCTGGTCGGGCGCCGACTGGCGCCGTACGCCGTTGCTGGCCAGCATCGAGCGGAGCCTGCGCCGCCTCAAGACCGACTACGTCGATCTCATCCAGCTCCACAGCTGCTCGCTCGCCGAGCTTCGAAAGGGCGAGGCCATCGAGGCGTTGGAGCAGGCTCGCGAGCGCGGCTGGGCGCGCTACATCGGCTACAGCGGCGACGGCGAAGCCGCGCGCTACGCCGTCGAATGCGGGCGGTTCGACACGCTCCAGACCTCTGTCAGTATCGCGGATCAGGAGGCGATCGAGCGAACGCTCCCCCTGGCGCTCGCCCGCCGGATGGGGGTGATCGCGAAGCGACCGCTCGCGAACGTCGCGTGGAGCTACGACCGTAAGCCGTCCGAGCCGTACTACCAGACCTACTGGTCACGTCTCCGGAGGCTCGACTATCCGTTCTTGAGGTCCGAGCCCGACACGGTCGTGAGCACGGCGCTGCGCTTCACCCTGAGCGTGCCCGGCGTCCACACCGCGATCGTCGGGACCACGAAGCCCGAGCGATGGCAGGCCAACGCCGCGCTCCTCCAGGCCGGCGCGCTCCCGGCCGACGAGTTCGACCGGATCCGCGCGCGCTGGCGTGAGGTCGCAAGCTCGTCGTGGGGCGGCCAGGTCTGAGGCCGCGACTCACTCCGCGGTCAGGGAGCCTTGCCGGTCAGCTCCAGCAGATCTCGAATCTTGCTGATGTTCGCGGTATCGACGCCGATCCCGTCGACCGACAGAATGATATCGCCCCCGAGCGGCACTTCCTGGCCTGCGATGTCGACGAGCATCGAGCTGCCGCGCAGACCGATCGCGTCACCGGGCAAGCACGGCGATGCGTCCCAGGGGTACTGACAGATCTGACAATCGTTCTGGTCTGGTCCGGCAAGACCCGCACCATCTGGATCGCTAAGTACCTGCTATCAAAGGCTGAACGAATTGGCTCACGCCTTGCTCTGTCCACTGCGGGCATCTATGTCGGCGAAAGGATTGGAGGAAGGTCCCATGAAGAAGTGGGTTGGCGCGGCCTCGGTCGTCGCCCTGCTGCTCTTGACTCTCGGGACGCCGAACTGGTCGCAGAGTCAGCCTCAGCCGCTCTCGTTCGGAGTCATCATCTGGCGCAGCCCGACCCTGACTGCGCAGTTCTGGAACCCGATTCTGCGATACGTCTCTGACAAGAGTGGCGTGCTGCTCCAGCTCAAGGTCGCCCAAACCGGCCCTGAGCATACGGCGATGGTCAGGCGCGGTGACTACCATTTCCTCTACTCCAACCACAACTTCATCAAGGAGAACGAGGAGAGCGGCTACCGGGTGTTCGCGCGCTCGCAAGAGGAGGCCGGCACCGGGGAAATCGTGGTCCTCAAGGACTCTCCGATCCGCTCGCTGGCCGACCTCCAGGGTCAAGAGGTCGTGTTCCCGCACACCGCAGCGTTCTACGGTTATCACCTTCCGATGGATGCGCTGCTCCGCAAGGGGATCCAGGTCAAGGTCCACTTCGCAGGCAACCAGGAAGGCGCCATGGGTCAGCTCAAGGCCGGGCGCGCCATCGCCGCGGGCGTGAACGCCGAGGTGATGCGGGCCTTCGCTCAGCGTGAGAACATCGCCTACCGCACCCTGTGGAGCTCGGAGAAGTACCTGAGCCTCGCCCTCTCGGCTCTCCCCTCGGTTCCCGCCGACACCGTCAAGGCGGTCCGTGAGGCGTTTCTCAAGATGGCCGATGACCCGGAGGGCGCCAAGGTCCTGGCGGCGAGCGCCAACGTCCTGAAGCAGGCGACGCCGATGCGGTTCGTGGCCTCGAAGGACAGCGAGTTCGACAACATGCGGAAGTTCTACCGGACGACCCTGGTGAAGGTCGAGCTTCAGTAGTGGGCTTCACGCTCGCCGGACTCGGGCGGGGCAATTTCTCGCTCACGGTTCGGCTCGTGGTCGGCAGTAGTCTTGCGCTGATCGGCTGCGGGGCCGCTCTGCTCTATTCCATCCTCCGCGGGGAAATCGCCGATCAGCGCGCGACCCTGAGTGAGCAGCTGCGCGAGGAGATGACCTTCGCCCTGCCGGCGATGAGCGGCCCCGCCGTCGTCGGTGACTATTCGGTGATCGAGCAGATGGTGGAGGCGCGTGCCCGCCAGCTCACCATCGCCAGATTCGCGTGGACCGACAGTGCCGGTCATCCCGTCGCGGCCCTCGGGCCGCAGATCCGCTCAGAAGCCCCTCAGTGGTTCGTCGACAGGCTCCACTTGCCGACACTCGAGGATTCGCAGCCGGTCATCGTCGGCGGGGAGAAGTACGGCACCGTCTCCTTGCGGCTCAATCCCGCGCTGTCCATCAACAAGCTCTGGCGCGGCTTTTGGGAGAAGCTCGGCATCCTCCTGCTCGGGACCGGGTTGTCGCTCGCGGTGACCCTGGTCATCCTTCGCAGCGGCGTCCAGCCGCTCCGCGACCTGGCGGCGAGCGCCCGCCGCTTTGGGCAGGGCGATTATGCCGTCCGGATCTCTGCCGCGGGGCCGCCCGAGACGGCGCAATGCATCCAGGCGTTCAACAGTATGGCGGAGAATATCGAATCATTGCTGGCGTCCTTGCGCCTCAGCGAGGAGAAGAACCGGCTGCTCGCGCTCCAGGTCGAGCAATCGAGTGATGCGATCTTCTCTCACGACCAGAGCGGCATCATCACCTCCTGGAACCGGGGCGCCACCCGACTCTACGGCTACAGCGCCGCCGAGGCGATCGGGAGGCCCCTGCGCGAGCTCGACCTGTGGGGCGGTCGCGGGGCGCACGTGGAGGCGCCGGGGGTCATCGCGCAGCGGGCGGTGCCGGCGTCGTTCGAGACGTGCGCCAAGACGAGAGGAGGACTGCTCATCGAAGTCTCGGTCGTGGCCACGCCGTTTCGCAACGAGGCCGGCCGACCGGAGCTCGAGCCGGTGCCCTTCGCCCTGCGGGAGACCTTGGGCGAGACGGTCAAGACGCTCGCCTCGCTCGCCCACGCCAAGTCGCTCGAGCTCGCGTACGAGATTCGTCCGAATGTCCCGGACGACCTCGTCGGCGATACCGGGCGGATCGGCCAGATCCTCGTCAACCTGGTCGGCAACGCGATCAAGTTCACCGAGCAGGGCGAGGTCGCTGTTCGCGTCGACGCCGAGGCCGTGACCGCCGAGAGCGTGACCCTTCGCGTGGCCGTGCAGGACACGGGCATCGGGATCGCGCCCGACAAGAGTCGGCTCATCTTCGACGCCTTCGCTCAGGCCGACGCCTCGACGACGCGCCGGTTCGGCGGGACCGGACTTGGTCTCGCCATCTGTCGCCGGCTGGTCGAGCGGATGGGCGGGCGCATCTGGCTCGACAGCGAGCTCGGTCGCGGCAGCACCTTCCACTTCACGCTGGTGCTCGAGCGGGCCCGGGTGCCGGTTCCCAAGCGGGTGGCGGCGCCGTCGCACGCGCTCCAGGGGCTTCCGGTGCTGGCCGCCGACGACAACGCGACCAACCGACGGTTGCTCGAGGCGATGCTGACCGCGTGGGGCGCGACCCCGACGATCGTCGAGGACGGGCGCACGGCGCTGGCCGAGCTCGAGCGTGCGCGGGGGGCCGGGCGCACCTTCGAGCTGGTGCTGCTCGATGCGCGGATGCCCGACCTCGACGGCTTCGTCGTTGCCGAGCGCATCCGCCAGGAGCCGGCGCTGGCCGGCGTGACGGTCATGCTGCTGACCTCGGACGTGATGAGCGGCGATCTCGCGCGCTGTCGTACGCTTGGAGTCGCCCGCCACCTGGTCAAGCCCTTCACGCCGTCGGAGCTGCTCAGCGCCGTGCTCCTCGCCCTCGGCCAATCGATCGACCCGACCACGCCGTTGGTTCCCGTCGGGCGCGATGCCTCGGCCAGGCGCCTGCATGTCCTGGTGGCGGAAGACAACGCGGTCAACCAGCGCGTGATCGTGCGGCTCCTGGAAAAGATGGGGCACATTCCGATCGTCACCGTCAACGGGCAAGAAGCCGTCGAGGCGTACGAGAGTCGGCCCTTCGACGTGGCGCTGATGGACGTCCAGATGCCCGTGATGGATGGGCTCGCGGCCACCAAGGCCATCCGCGAGAGCGAGGCCCGGCATCCGGGCCGCCGCCGGCTGCGGATCATGGCGCTCACGGCATACGCGATGCGAGGAGATCGTGAGCGATGCCTCGCGGCCGGCATGGACGACTACCTGACCAAGCCGGTCAAGCCCGAGGAGCTGTCGGCCGCGCTGAACCGACTGCTCGACGACGGCGGCGCGACCGCGAATTCAGGCACGACGCCGGGCCAGCGCAGCGGCGCTTCGGCCCGAAGCGCCAACGATTTGCCGGACCCGAGCGCGTCGGGGCAGAGCGAGGACGCTCCGGGCCGGCGCGAGGGCGCGCCGGCGGCGCCGGAGGCGGGGTTCGATCTCACCGCCGCGCTCCATTACGTCGGCGGCGATCGCGCGCTCCTGGACGAGCTGCTCGGAATCTTCGTCGAGGACGCGCCGGTCCGCATGGACGCGATTCGCAAGGCGATCGCCGGCGGCGAGGCAACGGAGCTCACGCGCGAGGCCCACACGCTCAAGGGCGCCCTGAAGGTGATCGGCGCGACGACGGCCGCGGGCCTCGCCCAGGGCCTGGAGGTGCTCGCGCGTGACGGCAACATCAGCGAGGCCGACAAGCTCAGCACGGCGCTCGAGCGCGAGATGGACCGCCTGATGCAGTCCTTGCTGGCCTCGAAGCGAAGCTGAGACCGCCGCGAAGCCCGCGGCGGCTCGGGTCACGACAGCAGAATCAGCAGGTCGCGTGGGCCCACGGCGTCGCCGGGCGCCACGTACACTTCGGCGACCCTGGCGTCGCGCTCGGCGATGATGTGGGTCTCCATCTTCATCGCCTCGATCGCCAGTAGCGTTTCCCCGCGCGCCACGACCTGACCGGCGCGCACCCCCACCGCGACGACGGTGCCGGCCAACCCGGCGCTCACGTGTGAAGGGTTGCCGTCTTGCGCTTGTGCGCGCGCTCCCTGAACGGTCGCCGCGGGGGTCGCGAGCCTGAGCATCTGCAGCTGGCCGTCCACGGTCGCGAAGAGCGTCACGAAGCCATCCGCGTCGGGGTCCGTGCGAGCGAGCAGGCCGATCACGTGCTTCCGGCCGGGCGCCACCTCGACCTCGATCTCTTCGCCTTCGCGAAGCCCGTAGAGGAAGGCGCTGGTCGGCAGCATCGAGACGTCGCCGAAGCGCTCGCGATGCCGCGCGTACTCGAGGAAGAGCGCGGGGAACAAGAGCCACGACGAGAGATCGCGCTCGCTCACCGGGCGCCGCAGGGTCGCCTCGAGCTCGCGACGCTTCGCCGCCAGATCGGCGGCCGGTAGCTGCGCGGCGGCACGACCGTAGATCACCGGCTGTCCCTTGAGGACCTTGCGCTGCAGATCGGCGGGGAAGCCCTCCGGCGGGGCGCCGACCTCGCCGCGGAAGAGCGACACGACCGACTTCGGGAACGCCAGATCGCGCGCCGGATCGAGCACGTCGTCGCGGCTCAGCCCGTTGGCGACCATGCACAGCGCCATGTCCGCGACCGCCGTGGACGTCGGGGTGATCTTCACGAGATCGCCGAACAGCAGATTGACCTCGGCGTATCGCTGACAGATCTCGTCCCAGCGGTGCTCGAGCCCCATCCCGCGGGCCTGGGCGCGGAGGTTCGTGTACTGTGGTCCCGGCATCTCGTGCCGGTAGACCTCGGCCGTCCCGGCGCGCATGTCGGCTTCGAACGGCGCGTAGGAGCGCCGGACGACCTCCCAGTAGCGCGACAGCGATTGCAAGATGTCGGGATCGAGCCCCGGATCGAGCGCCGACCCCGCCAGCGCGGAGGCCATCGCGCTCAGGTTCGGCTGCGACGTGAGCCCGCTCATCGCGTCGAGCGCGCCGTACACCGCGTCGGCGCCGGCGTCGATGGCGGCCAGGACGCTGGCGGCGGCGATGCCGCTCGTGTCGTGCGTGTCGAAGTGAATCGGGAGCCCGATCTCGCCGCGCAGCGCCTCGACCAGCGCCCGGGCGGCGCGCGGCCGGCAGACGCCGGCCATGTCCTTGATGCCGAGGATCTGCGCGCCGGCCTTTTCGAGCTGACGGGCGAGATCGATGTAGTAGCGCAGGTTCCACTTCGGGCGCGCGGCGTCGAACAGATCGCCCGTGTAGCACATCGCGGCCTCGCACAGGGCCCCGGTGCCCCGCACCGCGTCGATCGCGACGCGCATGTTGTCGACGCCGTTCAGCGAATCGAACACGCGGAAGAGATCGAT
Source organism: Candidatus Rokuibacteriota bacterium (assembly GCA_003221615.1). Lineage (GTDB taxonomy): Bacteria > Methylomirabilota > Methylomirabilia > Rokubacteriales > CSP1-6 > AR31. The sequence goes on from QHSQ01000034.1 coordinate 35,160, forward strand.
GCCTTCGCGCGCCGCCTGCGTGATGAAGTGCTGCACGACGTTGTCGGGATAGCTCGTGTAGCCGACCGCGTTCGAGGCGCGCACCATCATCTGCAGGAGCAGGTTCGGAACGGCCTCGCGTAGACGAGCCAGCCGCTCCCACGGGTCCTCCCGCAGGAACCGCAGCATGACGTCGAACGTCGCGCCGCCCCAGCACTCGAGCGAGAAGAGCTGGGGCGCCAGCCGCGCGTACGCCGGGGCCACCGCCAGGATGTCGTGCGTCCTCACCCGCGTGGCCAGCAGCGACTGCTGCGCGTCGCGGACGGTCGTGTCGGTGAAGTGGATGCGCTTCTCGCGCCGCATCCAGCCGAGGAAGCGCTCCGGCCCCAGCTCGCGCAGCCGATCGCGGCTGCCCGGCGGGATCGGCCGGTCGGCGTCGTAGCGGGGCACCGGCGCCCGCGTGAGCGGCGCGGTGGAACGCGACCGTCCGACCATCTCCGGGTTGCCGTTGACGGTGACGTCGGCGACGAACTCGAGAAGGCGGTGCGCCCCATCCGGCGCCGGGACGGGCTCGAAGAGCTCCGGCGTCTCGTCGACGAACGTCGTGGTGCACTTGCCGCCGGCGAACGCCGGGTGCGTGATCACCCGCTCGAGAAATGGCAGATTGGACGCCACGCCGTCGACCCGCGTCTCGCCGAGGGCCCTCGCCATACGGCCGATCGCCTCGTCCGGCGAGTCACCGCGCGCCACGATCTTCATGAGCAGCGAGTCGTAGAAGGCAGAGACGATCGCCCCCGTATGGGCGCTTCCCGCATCGACGCGGATGCCGAAGCCCGCCGGGAGCCGGCACGCGTCGAGCCGCCCGTGAACGGGCGCGAAGCCGTTCGCCGGATCTTCGGTCGTCACCCGGCACTGGAGCGCGTGCCCCGACAGCGTGATCGCCTCTTGCGACGGCACACCGGAGGCGGGACCGCCGATGCGGGCCCCGGCGGCGATCCGAAGCTGCGCCTTGACGATGTCGATACCGGTGACTTCCTCGGTGACGGTGTGCTCGACCTGCAGACGCGGGTTGACCTCGATGAAGTAGAAGGCCCGGGTGTCGGCGTCCAGGAGGAACTCGACGGTCCCCGCGTGCGTGTAGTGAGCGGCCCGCGCCAGCGTGAGCGCCGCGTCGCAGAGGGTCCCACGCTCGGCCTCGCTCAGGGACGGCGCCGGCGCCCACTCGATGAGCTTCTGATGCCGCCGCTGAATCGAGCAATCGCGCTCGAACAGGTGGACCAGGTTTCCGTAGAGGTCGCCCAGGATCTGCACCTCGACGTGGCGCGCCCGGCGCAGCACCTTCTCGGCGTACACGAGGTCCTCGCCGAAGGCCGCGCGCGCCTCGCGCCGCGCCGTCTCGATCAGCTCGGGAAGCTCCGTCGGCGACTCCACCACGCGCAGGCCCCGACCGCCTCCACCGCGACTGGCCTTGACCATGAGGGGATAACCGATGGCCGCGGCGAGGTCCTTCGCCTGCGCATGATCGCGCGGGAGCGGACCGGTCGCGGGCAGCACGGGCACGCCCACCGTTTGCGCCAGCGCGCGCGCCGCGAGCTTGTCGCCGAGCGCGCGCAGCACCTCGGCGCGCGGACCGACGAAGGCGATGCCGGCCTCCGCGCAGGCGGCGGCGAGCTCGGGCTTGGCGGCGAGAAATCCGTAGCCGGGGTGAATCGCGTCCACGCGCGCCCGGCGCGCCACGCGGATGACGTCGTCCAGATCGAGATAGGCCTCGATCGGCGCCCGGCCGGCGCCGACGAGATAGCTCTCGTGGGCGGTGAAGCGATGGCGCGCGACGCGATCCTCTTCGGAAAAGATCGCCACCGTGCGCAGGCCGAGCTCGCGCGCGGCGCGGATGATCCGGACGGCGATCTCGCCGCGGTTGGCGACGAGGAGACTGCCGATCGTTCGGTGCACGATCGCGTCTCCGCGCCTACGCCAGCGCGACCAGCATCTTGAGACCGAGCGCGCCGATGACGACGGCGAAGATCCGCTTGAGGGACCGCTCCGACGTGCGGTGGGCCAGCCGCGCGCCGAAGGGCGCCAGCACCATGCTCCCCACCGTGAACCCGATCAGCGCCGGCACGTAGATGTAGCCCACGCTGTGCGCCGGCAGTCCCTCAGCGCCCCAGCCGTTCACGAGGTAGCCGAGCGTGCCGACCACCGCGATCGGGAAGCCGACGGCCGACGCGGTGCCGATCGCGGTGTGGAACGGCACGTTGCAGAAGACCAGGAACGGGATCGTCAGGGTGGCGCCGCCCATGGCCGCCAGCGCCGAGCAGACGCCGATCAGCGTGCCCGCGACGAAGAGTCCCGGCGTCGGCGGGAGCTGCCGCGTCGGCTTCGGCTTCCAGTTGAAGAGCATGCTGGAGGCCATGTAGAGCACGAACACCACGAAGATCACCGCGAGCGGAAACGTCGGAATGTGGCGCGCCAGCAAGGTGCCGAGGCCGGTGCCGATCACGATCCCGGGGATCAGCCGGCGCAACACGCTCCAGTTGACCGCGCCGTGACGGTGGTGAGCGCGCAGGCTCGAGAGCGACGTGAAGATCACGGTCGCCATGGCCGTGCCGAGCGCGACGTGCAGCATGTGCTCGCGCGGAAAGCCCTGCGCCGCGAAGGCCATCGTCGTCAGCGGCACCTGGATGCCGCCGCCGCCCATCCCGAGCATGCCCGCGAAGAAACCGATGAACGCGCCGATTGTCACGTACACGAGCAGCCACTGGTCCACACGTTTCTCCCTTGCGGTCGTGAGCTGACGTGTGAGTATCGGCGAACTTCGTCCGCCGGCAAGCCAGAAACGATGTTCAGGACTGCCGAGTCTCTGTCTTGGGTTGCTGGTTGCCCGCGGGACGGGCAGGGAGGGCGACGCCGACGCGGCCGACTTCAGCGCGTCGATCGACGGTACGCGCTCGGTGGCCTTCGGGTGATCCGCTGGAAAACGTGGGCCAGATGCGAGGTGTCGGCGAAGCCCAGCCGCGCGGCGATGGATTCGAGCTTCTCGTCGGTGTGTGCCAGCAGGTCCTGGGCGATCGTCACGCGAACTCGCGTGAGATAGTCGCGGACGCTCATGCCGAGCTCCGAGCGGAAGCGATGGGCGAGGTGGCTCGCGGAGATGTCGGTGATCGCGGCGATGCCGTCGACGGTCAGGTCCTCGTCGTAGTGCCGGCTCAGGTGGTCGATCGTACGGCCCACCGACTCGCCGAGGCGCGGCCACGGGTCGCTGAGGCTGTCACCCGGCGGCAGCACCGCACCGATGCGGTCCACCAGATCTTCGAACCGAACCGGCGGCCGCAGAACGCCGCGGATATTCAAGCTCTCCCAGACCGGTGCGGCCCCCAGGTAGACGTCGTCGCACACGACGAGCACCGGACATGCCGGCAGCTGCGCGCTCAGCGCTCCGAGAAAGCGCCCCGCCTCCGCCGTCGAGCGCTTGACGTTCAGCACGACGCAGGTCGGACGAAATCGGAGCATGTCGTTCAACCCGTCGGCGATGGAGGCGCTCGTCTCGACGCCGGCCGCACGCGACAGCACGACCGCGAGCGCCGCGCGCCATCCGGGCTCGCCGCCAATCACGAGCAGCCGGTGCGTCCGCGGCAGACGCGCGTCGCGTTCGGCACGATCGCGCTCGGCCGGCGCGGCGGCGCGCCGTGCGCGCTGCTCGAGCGCCTGGCGAATCGCGGCGATCAGCTCGTCCTCCTGAAACGGCTTGGTGACGTAGTCTGAGGCCCCGAGCTTCATGGCGGCGACGGTGGTGCGCACCGTCTTCACCGCGGTCATCATGATGACCGGAAGATCCGGCTCGAGCGCCTTGAGCTCCTGAAGGATCTCGAGCCCATCGACCTCCGGCATCAGGATGTCGAGGAGCACGACGTCGACGCGCTCGGCGCGGACGATACTCAGCGCGGAGCGTCCGTGCGGCGCGTCCAGGACCGCGTAGTGCTCGTCGAGCGCGAAGCGCAAGCCCTCGCGGACGCTGGCGTCGTCGTCGACGACGAGCACTACCGGTCGATCGTGCGGCCTCGCTTCGACGTCCTTCGGGGCGGCCGCCACCTGCGCGTGGCCGCGGTGCGGCTTCACGCCCAGAGCCTGCCACAGGAAACCGTCGTCGCCTACAGAAATTCCACAGCCCTGGACATTGACTGGCGCGACTCGGTCTCCGATTGTTGGGCGTCCTCGCACGAGCCGACCGGGAGGGGCGTCGTCCGCCCGAGCTCGTCGAGAGGAATGGGGAGACAAATTGCGATGATCGGCCCAAGACCGCTCGCGTCATCCATCGGTCTCGTGACCGCGCTCGTGCTCATCTCCGCGTCCAGCGCGACACCAGAAACGATCAGGATCGGGATCGGCCATCAGAGCTTGTGCACCGACACCTATTCGGGAGGCATCACCGTCAAGCAGCTCGGACTCCTCGAGAAGCATCTGCCGCGCACGGGCAAATACGTGGGCGCGAAGTACGACATCGTGTGGGAGGACTACACGTCGGGACCTCCCATCACCAGCCAGATGCTGGCCGGCAAGCTCGACATCGGAGTCATGGGCGACTACCCGCTGCTCGTCAACATCGCCCGCTTCCAGGAAACGAACAGCCTGCGCTCGGTGATCGTGTCGATGACCGGCTACAACATGTATGGTTCCGGCAACTCGATCGTGGTGCCGGCCGAGGCGCCCATCTACCGGTTCGAGGATCTCAAGGGCAAGAAGGTCTCGGTGCCGTTCGGCTCGGCCGCGCACGGGATGCTCCTCAAGGCGCTGGTGGACCGCGGGCTCACGCCGGACTTCTTCACCTTGATCAATCAGGCGCCGCCCATCGGCGCCACCAGCATCCAGGAGAAGAAGATCGACGCGCACGCGGACTTCTGTCCGTGGGGCGAGCTGATGGAGTTCAAAGGGTTCGGGCGGAAGATCTTCGACGGCAGCCAGGCTTCGGTCGCGTACCTGCACGGCCCCGTCGTCCGCAAGGACTTTCTCGAGAAGCACCCGGAGATCGTCGTCGCCTATCTCAAGGCGGTCGTCGAGGCCAACGAGTGGATCACGAAGAACCCCGAAGAGGCGACCACGAAGCAGGAGCAATGGACGTCGATCCCCAGGGAGGTGCTCTACCTCTACTTCGGGCGCGGCGGCTTCCTCACGCTCGACGCGACGATCAAGCCGAAGTGGGTCGAGGTGCTGAAATACGACGCGACCGTGCTCCAGAAGATGAACATCATCAAGGGCGCGGACGTCGAGGGCTTCATCGACGACCGGTTCATCAAGCAGGCCTACCGTGAGCTCGGCCGCGACTACAGCCGCGACCAGCGCGTGATGGTGGCGGGCACCTCGCCCATGGAGGGCAAGGACGCGAGCACCGGCACGCCGATCAAGGATCCGCGCGCGGCGGCCGAGGTGTGGCTGAAGGGCGAGGCCATCAAGCCCTACGCCTCGCTGGCGGTCATGATGGCCGCGCTGCGCGAGGCGGAGTCGAGCGGCCGCATCGTCAACGCGGCGTACGTCTTCGACTACTCGACTGGGCTCAAGCTCTTCGCCCATCGGGCGTTCTACGTCGCCGGCGGCATCGGCAAGGCCGTGTCCGCCTCGCTCGTCGCCTTTGCCTGGAAAGAGGAGGCGGAAGCCTTCGCGACCAAGAACGGCGGCAAGGTGCTCTCGCTCGAGGAAGCGAAGAAGCTGGGGGCCGCGAGGTAGATGGCGACGCTCGTCGGCGCGCCGGCCGCACAGCCGGGCGCCGCCGCGCCCGCGCGCGTGGCGAGCTGGCGACGGCCCGCGCTCCGCGCCTCGTCCATCGGGCTCTTCCTGCTCGCGTGGCACGCCGCCACTCTGTGGGACCTCGATTTCTACGTGCGATTCCAGAACATTCCCTCGCCGGGAGACGTCCTCGCGGAGGCGATCGAGCTGTTCGGCAGCTCGGGCTTCTACGTGCACATCCTGGCCAGCCTCGAGCGCATCTGGCTCGGCTTCGCGATCGCCACCGTGCTGGGCGTCGGGCTCGGCTTGCTCATCGGGCGCTTCGGGCTGGCCGAGGACACCTTGTTCCCGCCCATCGAGCTGTTCCGTCCGATTCCCGCGGTGGCGTGGGTGCCCATCAGCATCATGCTCTGGCCGACCGAGCGGTCGAGCATCGTGTTCATCACCACGCTCGGCGCGTTCTTTCCGATCGTGCTGAACACGATCCACGGGGTCGAGGGCATCGACCGTCAGCTCGTGCGCGCGGCCACGAGCCTCGGCGCCGGACGCGCCGCGATCTTTCGCGAGGTCGTCTTGCCCGGCGCCCTGCCGTCGATCGTGACGGGGCTGTCGGTCGGCATGGGCGTGTCCTGGATCTGCTTGATCTCGGCGGAGATGATCTCCGGGCAATTCGGCGTCGGCTACTTCACGTGGGTCGCGTACGGCATCGTGAAGTACCCGCAGATCGTGGTCGGGATGCTCACGATCGGGGTGCTCGGCATGCTGTCGAGCGCGCTCATCCGGTGGGGCGGCGCGCGCTGCATGCCGTGGCTGCCCCGACAGGAGAAGGAAGGAGCGTGAGGCCGTGACGGTGAACGGCGGCCCCACCGGACGCATCGAGATCACCGATCTCAGCATCGCCTTCGGCTCCGACGACCGCCGGGTGGAAGCGGTTCGCCGGTTCACGTTGATGACGACGCCGGGGGAGTTCGTGGCCTTGCTCGGGCCCTCCGGGTGCGGCAAGACCACGGTGCTCAACGCGGTCGCGGGCTTCGTGCAGCCGACCGTCGGCCGGGTCGCGGTGGACGGCCAGGTCGTGACAGAACCCGGCGCGGATCGCGGGATGGTCTTTCAGCAGCACTCGCTGTTTCCGTGGAAGACCGTGCTCGCCAACGTCGAGTTCGGTCTCAAGATGCGGGGGATCGGACCGACCGAGCGGACGGCGCAGGCCCGCTCCTACCTGAATCTCGTCGGGCTCGCCGGGTTCGAGCGCGCGTATCCCGCCGAGCTCAGCGGCGGCATGCAACAGCGCGTGGGCATCGCCCGCGTC
>QHSQ01000035.1 GCA_003221615.1 Candidatus Rokuibacteriota bacterium
GAGGGCGGATTGTTCGCGGCGCGCAAGTATTCAGAGACGACAACTTCGGAGTTGTTCAGACCGACAACGGGGATTGCGCGTTGGCGGAGTGGACCGACAGTGTATTCGGAGTCAATGACCGCCACGTCGGGGCGAATTGCTGAGAGTAGCCTTTCCAGTTGCGCTGTTTTCTCTCGCGCGCGTTGAGCGAGCACGCGCAGTGAGGTAACGGTGTGCCACGCGCTGATTCGCCCGTGTCTGACGGCGTAGTAAAACGAGGCCATTGGGCTGAGCGAGGTGACTTGTTTCTTGTCCTGAAAGAATTCTAAGCCGTTGCCTGAAGTCAGGACGTGGATGCTGGCGCCGCGGTCGTGCAAATGCTGCATGATGGCGAAACAACGCGTGCTGTTGCCCATGCCCAGACCATTAACGATGAAGAGACAGTTGGGCTTCAATGTCCCAGGAACGGCACCGCAATGTGATGAGGGTCAGGTGTTTCGACACGGGAGACCAGCGCCGCGAAGGTGAACGTCGAGCCCACGTTCTGGCTCCTGCCCCGAAGGGCCTGGAGCTCGACGAACTTGCGACACGCGGTCAGCGCCAACCGGGTGCCCGCGACGCTCTTCGGTCGACTGGGGATGGAATTTCCCGACCTTACCGACTTCATCGCTGCCCAGCGCCCCCACGGCCCCCTGACCGCCGATACCACTCAGCCTGCATGGAATGGGTACCTGCTCACTGTCGCCTGCCCTTTGTGGGGTGGTGGGTTACGCCTCATGAAGCGGACAGGATCCGCTGCGCCTCGCGTCGCTGAACTGAGCCCCCCGGGCGGGCCGCTACTGCTTATGCGTCAGCTTGATGCAGCGCCCAGGCCTCCGCCGCGAGTTGGCGGGCGTTGGCGGCACTCGGGTCGTAGCGGGTCCCAATCGCGGCGTCGATCTGAGCTTGCAGCGTCGGACATTCTGTGGCCAGTACTGGGCTAGACGTCGAAGCGACCAAGACGAGTGCTGAGACGAATCGCTTCATCGGTCTCCTCCCACCGAGGGGCTGTCGAACTCGGGATCACCTACGCATACCCACAGGTTTGTCAAAGCTAGTCACTGCCACCCGGACGGTCAAGCGTAAAGCACTGAAGAAATCTTCACCAAATCTTCAGGATCTCTTCAGGGTCACACGAACTTCTAACAGACTGTCGGCGATTGCACCTTCGCGCCGATTGGACTTGGGTAGTGCGCGTCCCAGCGTTCGGCCCTGTCCTTCGCCAAAACCTCATCCCACTCAGTTGACGACGGCCGATGCTTTCGCGACAGGCCAAGGAACGCTAGGAGACTCCAGACAGGAGGGGCGGCCAGCAGGTCCGTCGGGCCACCACTGAACGATGCGGAGCGTTTGGGGTGGGGCGGCGAGCAGCCTGACGGAAGGACGGGACTGATCGTCGCGAACCGGCTCGGCTGGATCAGGCGGCCCGTCGGGACGTAGCGATGGTGGAGGCCACCGACTTCGCGAATCGGGAAGACCCTGCCGAGTTCCGGCCGCTCGATTCGCCGGCCGTGGGGCGCATCCTTGTCGAGCGAGAGGTGAGTACGCGCCCGGTGGTAGTACGCGAAGTAGCGAGCCAGGGTGCGGCGCAGGTGTCGTTCGCCAAGGACGAGGACGTGATTCAGACACTCGCGCCGGATGGAGCCGATAAGCCTGTCCTTCGCCAAAACCTCATCCCACTGGGTTGACGGCCGATGCTCTCGTGACAGGCCGAGGAACACCAGGACAGGGGACGGCCAGCAGCTCAGGTCCGTAGCGCCACCGCTAAACAACGCGGATCGTTCGGGAAGTTGGGCGGCGGCGAGCAGCCTGACGGAAGGACGGGCCGATCGTGGCGAACCGCTTCGGCTGGATCATGCCGCCCGTCGGACGTAACGATGGTGGAGGCCACCGACTTCGCGAATCGGGATGACCGTGCCGAGTTCCGGCCGCTCAATTGGCCGGCCGTGGGGCGCATCCTTGGCGAGCGAAAGGTGAGTACGCGCCCGATGGTAGTACGCGAAGTAGCGAGCCAGGGTGCGGCGCAGGTGCCGTTCGCCAAGCACGATTACGTGATTCAGACACTCGCGCCGGATCGAGCCGATGAGTCGCTCCGCGAGGGGGTTCTGCCATGGGCTGTGAGGCGCCGTGAGGACTTCACCGACACCCATGCCCTTCACGCGTTGCCGGAACACGTGACCGTAGACCGAGTCGCGATCGCGGAGGAGATAGGACGGGGCGGAGTCGTCCGGGAAGGCGTCCACGATCTGCTGGGCCGTCCAGGCAGCGGTGGGATGCTCAGTGACATTGAAGTGGAGGACGCGCCGGCGGTGGTGGGCGAGCACGACGAAGACGAACAGGACGCGCAAACGGGCGGTGGGAACTGTGAAGAAGTCGATCGAGACGAGGTCGCGAATATGGTTGGTGAGGAACGTGCGCCAAGTCTGCGAGGGGGCTGGGCAGCGCTTCGGCATGAGCCGGGAGACGGTACGCTCGGCCACGTCGATGCCAAGCTTCAGGAGCTCACCATGGATTCGCGGGGCGCCCCAGACTTTCTCTGGTTCATGTCAAGCGATTTTTTTCTGCGGCTGCCGCAGCAGCTGCCGCGCCATAGAGGCGAGGTGGTACTGGTCGTCATACGAAGCTTGGCGTTTCCACATCACGAAGATGATCTTCAACCACTTTGCGCCCAACGCCCGGAGAGCCTGGCGATGCGAATGTCCCCGCACCCGCTGCTGATCGTAGTACGCCCGGGCCCACTCATTCCTCTGCAGCGAGAGGAACGCCACCTGATCGACGATGTAGCGCAACGGCTTGTCACAGGCGAAGCGGAACTGGACGAAGCGCTGCTGGCCGCTCCGCTTCGTCACGGGCACGGCTCCCGCCTGTGCCTGCAGATGCCGAAACGACTCCCAACGCTCGGGGGCATCGCCCAGGCGGGCCCAGAGCGTCGGGGCCGTGATGCCATGGTCACCGATGGGCAGCGTCCGAATCCACTGCGCCGTCGGCATGCGGGCGAAAAAATCCTCGATTGCCTCCCGGTACTCGCTGACGGCCGCCACCACCGCGGCCAGCTCCGCCACCAGGGTCCGCATCAACCGGGCCTTGGCCCGCACCACGTGGGCCGGCACGGGCAGCTGCGGTCGCTGGAGGACATTCCAGAGCTCCAGAGTCCGAGCCTCGCTCAGTCGATGAGCGCGGGCCCACCGCTGCCACTGGCGTTCGGTGAGGGCGATCACGGCCTCCGGGGTCGGATAGGCCTCCAGGAACGCCCGCGCCAACGCGGTCGTCAATTCAGCCACCTCCAGCGCCCGCGGATAGTACGCCTTCAGCGTGATCGTCAGCTGGTTGACGAGGCGCGTCTGCTGCCGGATCTGCCGCTGGTAGTCCTCCGTGAGGAGTTTGAGCTCCTGGGCCGCCTCCGAGCTCGGCTGCAAGACGTGGAGGTGCGCGTGATCCGTGCGCAGGAAGTCGGCCAGCACGCGGGCGTCGAACGGATCGTCCTTCGCTCCACTCTGCCGGAACCGATCCCGGGCCCGGTCCAGTGCCTTGGGGTTCACGGGATAAACCACGACGCCGTGGTCGAGCAGGAAATCCACCACTCGACCTTCGGGCCGCTCAATCGCTGCCCACAGCTCGATCCCCTGCGCCCGCCACTCGTCCAGCTCCCGACCCCACTCACTCAAGCCCTCCGCCGTGTGCGGCACCGTGCGTGCGGTGAGTTTCGTCCCGCGCTCATCCACGACCCAGACCGCATGCGTTTGATCCGCCCAATCGACGCCGAGGTAGTAGCGCACTGATCCGCCTCCTTGGCGCGTCGCACGTGCGGCCGTGGAGCACGAACGGCAGGTTGCCCTTATACCGGCCCTCCGGGGGGCGACTTTCTCTTGAACCTTCAGCGCCGTTCTCTTGCCGACCGGGACAGTCTGGGGCTGAGCCTCCGGGGGCTCCAGGGGATTCGGTCCTCTGGTCAGCAAGCGCCTGGCCGTCATGCTTGGCCCTCTTCCTTCTGCTCTTTGTTCCCTGGGCAGGAAGTCTCCCCTCCTGACCTACGACTCAGGACGGACCGAGTATAAGAGTGGATTCGCCGCGACCATTCGGCTGACCAGGGCTTCGATCTCGGCGCTGACGGGCGGGCGACCGCCGGTGGGCCCGGCGGAGAGCTTGGTCCAGTACTCGCGGAAGCGACGTCGCTGCCACCGCAGGACGGTGTTCGGCGTCACGATCACGAGAGGCCGCCTCCATCCGGTCCACACTCTGGCGAGCACGACCCAGAAGAGCCGATCAGTTCGGCGTAGTGGGGGTCGGGCCATGGTTCGCTTGTAGACGTCGAGTTGCTGGCGCAAGGCCAGGTTCTCGAGAGCGAGCTGGCAGTGGCCGCCAACGAGGAAGGGGAGGAGCCGAAGCAGGCGGAGCATGAGCGTGATCATCGAGCTCTGATAGTGCTCGGGTCATGACCGACAGATCAACCACTTGACTGCCGGCTGAGGTTTTGCCGAAGGACAACCGATCTGGCTGCCAGAACTGTTTCCGACGCGCATGCGCGCCACGGCGGTCGCGTTCAGCTTTAACGCGCCGCGCTTCATTTCATGCGTCGGCCGTTGATCGCCGGAGGCCTGATCGTCAGCCTCGGCGGGTATGGCCGCGCCGCCACGATCGTCGGCCTGTTCTTCATTCTCGGTCTGGTCGCTGCGCCCTTCTGCCCGAAACGAAGGGGCGCCCGCTGCCCGAGACGGTGGCGCCCGCGCTGCCGGCCAGGGCCAATTAATTGAGGCTCTTTGCCGTCCCGTATTGAGGCAGTCAGCGGCTGAGGAAGCTCGTCGCGCGTGTCCCGCTTGACAAGCGGGTAGCACGAGTCGAGAGTCAGATCCCCAGGCTCAGAGGGAGGGGTGCTCATGGCCGACTCCATCGCGACGCAGGGCGTCCATCATCTCCGGCTCACTGTGAGTAACGTAGACCGGACCGTCGTGTTCTTTACCGAGGTCCTGGGCTTCAAGAAGCTCATGGACCTGAACCCGGGCGCTTTCCTGAGCAACGGCCACGTGGGGATCGGCATCGGTCCGCACCCCGACCCGGGTCGCGCCATGCCGGGTGACCGCTTCGACGAGAACCGGATCGGGCTCGATCACCTTAGCTTCGGCGTGGCGAGCCGGGCCGATCTCGAGCACGCCGTCGGCGTGCTTGACACACGGCGTATCCCGCACTCAGAGATTCGGGATCTCGGGCCGGCCTTTGGGATCTGCATTCTCATCTTTCGCGACCCTGACAACATCCAGCTCGAGCTCAGCGCCCCACGCGCTCCCTGAGCGGCGCCGCACTGCCGGAGGCTGCTTCGATATCCCCATGAGGTGCTCACGCTGTCAGCACGACAACCCGCCCGGACTGAAATTTTGTGGTGAATGCGGCACGCCGCTGATGCGTGCCTGCCCATCCTGCGGCGCGGCCAACACGCCAACACAAAAGTTCTGCGGGGAGTGCGGTACCGCGCTCCCCGCGACTCCGACCCTCGGAGAAGCGCGCGTACCTGAGTCCTACACCCCGCGCCACCTGGCGGAAAAGATCCTCGCGTCGCGGACGGCCATCGAAGGCGAGCGCAAGCCTGTCACCGTGCTGTTCTGCGACGTCGTCAGCTCCACGGTGCTCGCCGAGACACTCGGTCCCGAGGGCATGCACGCGCTACTCAACGGCTTCTTCGAGACCGCCCTGGCCGAGGTCCACCGCTACGAGGGCACGATCAACCAGTTCCTCGGCGACGGCTTCATGGCGCTCTTCGGCGCCCCTCTCGCCCACGAGGATCATGCCCGGCGCGCAGTGCTCGCGGCCCTGGCGATCACGCGGGCCGTGGCGGAGCGGCCTTTAGAGGCGGAGCCTGGCCGCCCGGTGCCGTTGAAGCTCCGCCTCGGGCTTCACACCGGCTTCGTTGTCGTCGGCGCCATCGGCGACAACCTGCGCATGGACTACACAGCGGTCGGGGACACGACGCACCTAGCTGCTCGTCTGCAGCAACTTGCCGAGCCCGGGGCCATCGTGGTAAGCGACGCCACCGCGCGCCTGGTTCGCGGCTACGCGAGCCTCGAGGCGCTCGGGCCCGTCCAGGTCCGCGGCCGATCGACGCCGGTCGAGATCTACCACGTGACGGGCCCAGGCACGCGACGCTCAGCGCTCGAAGCGACCGGCGAGCGGCCGCTGAGCGCGTTCGTGGGTCGCGAACGCGAGCTGCGCCTGCTCGAGAATCTGCTGGCCGAAGTCGAAGCGGGTCGGGGACAGGCGGTGGGAGTGGTAGGCGAGCCCGGCGTCGGCAAGTCGCGGGTGCTCCTCGAGCTCCGTCGCACGCTCAGCGCGCGGGACACCGGGTACCTCGAAGGACGATGCCTCTCGTTCGGCAGTGCCATTCCCTACGCGCCCGTGCTCGATCTCGTGCGGACCCAGTGCGGACTGAGCGACCCGGACACGCCGGAAGTCATCGCCGCCAAAGTGCGCGCGGAGCTCGCCAAGCTCGGTATGGATGGCGCCAACCTCGCACCGTATCTCCTGCACTTGCTCGGCCTGAAAGAGGAGGCCGATGTCCTCGGTGGGCTCAGCCCCGAGGCCATCAAGGTGCGCACCTTCGGGATGCTGCGCCAGATGCATCTTCGCGACAGTCGCCGCCGTCCGCTGGTCGTCGTGATTGAGGACCTGCACTGGATCGACCGAACGTCCGACGAGTACCTTGCCTTCCTGGTGGAGAGTCTCGCCGGCGCCCCCGTCCTACTGCTCGCGACCTATCGTCCGGGCTACCGGCCGACGTGGATGGACAAGTCGTATGCGACGCAGCTCTCGCTCGCGCGCTTGACCGCCCGTGACAGCCTGTCCGTCGTGCGGTCTGTGCTACCCCAAGTCACCCCCGAAGAGGCGCTGACGAGGCTGATCCTCGACAAAGCGGAGGGCAACCCGTTCTTTCTCGAGGAGTTGGCCCGCGCGGTCGGCGATGGCGGCGGCGCCACCGCGGAGCTCGCGGTGCCGGACACCGTGCACGGTGTCCTGACCGCTCGGATCGATCGCCTGGCGGAGACTCCCAAGCGCGTGCTGCAGACCGCGTCGATCCTCGGGCGGGAGTTCCCGCGGCGGCTACTCGAAGCACTCTGGGACGGCCGCGCTCTCGACGAGCACCTCCATGAGTTAACGCGGCAGGAGTTCCTCTACGAGCGCTCCGGGGGCGACGAGGTCGCGTACGTCTTCAAGCATGCGCTCACCCAGGACGTCGCCGAGGCGACAATCCTCGCGCCCCGCCGCCGCGAACTGCACCGGCGAGCCGCCGACGCGCTGGCGGCGCTCGACCCCGAACGGGTGCGCGAGCTCGCGCCACTGCTGGCGCATCATTACAACCGTGCCGAGGCGTGGTCGCTGGCCTGTGATTACGCCACCCGCGCGGCCGAGGCGGCGAGCGCCGCCTGCGCCAACCGTGAGGCCCTCGAGCGCTATGATCAGGCGATCACCGCCTCGACGCGGGCCGCCATACCGCCGGCCGGCCGAGCTCGGCTGCATGCGGCCCGCGCTCATGTGCACGGCGTTCTCGGCGCCTTCGAGCCCGCCCGCGCTGATCTAGAGATGGCTCTCGAGCTGGCCGCGACGGCGGATGACGCCGCGATGCGCGCCAGCCTGCTCGGGGCGCTCGGCATGCTCTGGGGCGGCCACCAGGACTACCAGCGGGGGCTCGCGCTGACCGAGGAAGCGATGCACGTCGCCGAGCTTGCCGGCGATCACGCCGCGCTCGGGGAGGCGTTGGTCAAGACTGGCCTGATGCAGCTCAACGTCGCCCGGCTGGGCGACAGTCAACGTACCCTCGAGCGCGCGCTCACCATCTTCCGCGACCTGGACGACCGGCGCGGCCGCGCGCAGACGCTGGACGTGCTCTCGATGGTCGCCGGCATCGGCGGCCGGCTGGCTGAGAGCGGAGCGCATAACGACGAGGCGCTCGCGCTCTTTCGCGCGCTCGGCGACCGGATGCCCCAGGCCTCGCTGATCACGAATCGGGGCTTCTGGCTTGCCTACGGGGGCGAGCGGGTCCGCGGTGAGCCACTGATCCGCGCGGGGCTCGCAACCGCCGTGGCGCTGGGAGCCCGGAGTGGCGAGGCCTACGCCCACCTGGCGCTGGCGGACACGGCTGGAATGTATGGAGCCTACGGCGAGTCATTTCGGGAGTGCCACGCCGGGTTGGCGATCGCGCGCCCGATCGGTCACCGCGAATGGACGGCGAACGGGATGGCGATACTGGGGCGGCTGCATCGCGAGTGCGGCGATGCGCGGGGCGCCATCGCAATCCACGAGGAGATGCTCGAGATTGCCCGTGCGCTCAGCGGTATCTGGGTCGCCGAGGCGCTCGGCAATCTCGGGAGGGACTGGCTCGCGCTCGATGAGGAGGCCCGCGCGGCGGCGCTGTTGACCGAGGCGATCGACGCGTCACCCGAGGCCTTCAAGTTCAAGCTCCCCGCGATCCTCGGGATGATCGAGCTGCGACTGCGTCAGAACGATGCGGCTGGCGCGCTGGCGATCGCAGGGGAATTTCTCGGCGTGGGCCGGGCGTTCCTCGTCATGGCAGCCGACGTGCGACGCCTCGAGGGCGAGGCATTGCTCGCGCTCGGCCAGCCTGAGGCGGCCGAGACCGCGGTGCGTGAGGCCCAGGCCCAGGCGTGTGCCCTGGGGGCCGAGAGCGTGGGATGGCTCGCCTCACTGTCTCTTGCCGACATCCTTGGCGCGCGCGCCCGCACGGACGCGGCGTCTCAAGAGCGCGCCGCAGCCCGCACAATGCTCGACGGCGTGGCGGCCGACCTGCCTGAAGATCTGCGCGCGGGCTTCGTCAACAGCCCGGTCATGCGCCGCGCGCTCCGCGACCACGACGCCCAGGGTGGGAGGCATTGAGGAAGGCGGAGGACATCCGCCCTCGATTCGATCCTTCGGTTCGGCTCACAGGCCAGTTCAGAGAAGGGAGGTGGCGATATGCTTAAGGTTTGCTCGGTGTTTCCTTCGGGTAAGGGCTATACCCGCGAAGGCGATCTCAAACAGACTAGCCTGACTACCGAATCCCGTTGGGGATTCGAACCCGTGTTAATGCCTATCGAAGGTCGGTCCAGTAGGTCTCCGGGGTCGTGTAGCATTCTGCATATCCAGCCCCGGCTTTGAACGACGCAGCGCTGTGAGACATGGACCAGAAGCTGTGACTACCGCGGACTTTCGCGACCTGATGCGAGATTCGTCAAGACCATCTCGGCAGCGCGAACAGGCCGTCCCACGCGAAGCCGCTTCTCGCTCCGGGAGCTCGGTCTTCCGGAGGCCGGCGCTCAGGACTATTCCCTGAGAGTACGTTCTCCAGCGCGGAGGAATCCACAGAGCAGATTCGCCATCGTATCGCTCGTGGATGTCGCCGAATCGGCCTAACACGGCGGCGAGGCGAATCCGGGCGAGCTGGTAGGTGATGATCGCCCACGAGGTGCCGAGGATGCGGCGTGGAGCGTGTTGGCTCTGGTGGGAAGGGCACCGACGAAGCTCGGGCCACGCCCGTCGACACGGACGCGTCAACCGGTGCTCCGACGCCCGCCCGGGCCGCTCACTTTGTTTTCAGCCGGAGCTCCTCGTATGGCGCCGACGTCGCCATGTTGGTGATGAGCCCAATCGCCGGCTCCGCGACGCGGGGCCCGAACGCGCCGATGCCGGCCTGCTCCCACAGTGGCGCGTACATGACCTTCTCGTGAATGAGCTGCTGGACCCGGTGGAGGATCGTCTCGCGCTTGCCGCGGTCCACTTCGCTCGCGAGCTCTCGCATCAACCCTTCGATGTCGGGATAGGTCCCGTACGTGAAGGGACCGGTCGACGCCACGTAGGTGTCGAGCCGGGTCGCCGCGTTCCCGAAGGCGGCGCTGCCGCTCTGGACGATGGGCCGGAGCCGTTTGTCCTGGTACTCCTTGATGAAGGCCGCGCGCTCCAGTGGACGGACGGTCGCGCGGATGCCCGCCGCGCGGAGGTAGTTGACGATGGCCTCGGTGACGGTCGCCCACGAGATGTCCACGGAAATCGGCCCGGCGTCGAAGCCATTCGGATATCCGGCCTCCGCCATGAGTTGCTTCGCCCGCTGCGGGTCGTAGGCGTAGAGCGGTGCCGGCCAGTAGCCGTCGAAGCTTTGGGGGACGATGCTGGCGGTGAGCTTCGAGAGTCCGAGGGTCTCGGCCTGATTGATGGCCCCACGGTCGATGGCGAGGTTGGCGGCCAGGCGCACGCGCCGATCTGACCACGGCGACTTCGGGTCCCATTGCTCGGCGAAGAGCAGCCAGACGACGAACGGAGGATAGAAGGGCCTGAGCGTCAACCCCGGGGTCCGCTTGATCTCTTCGGCCATGCTGCTGGTGAACGCGTACGCGATGTCGGCCTCGCCGCGCTTGAGCATGACCAGACGCGTGGCGACGTCGGGGACGCTCCGCATGACGAGCGTCTTGACGCCGGGCGATTTTCGCCAGTACTGCTCGTTCGCCTCCAGCACCAGCTCGACGCCCGGCTTGAACGAGACGAACTTGTAGGGTCCTGCCCCGACCGGCGCCTTCTTGAACCCGTCGTCGCCGACCTTCTCCACGTATTTCTTGGGGACGATCCACCCGGCGCTGGTGGCCAGCGACCCATAGAAGGTCATGAAGTCCGGCCAGGGCCGTTTCAGACGGAAGCGAACGAGGTTCGGATCGGCGATATCGACCGACGCGACGCGGTCCTTCAGCATCTTGGCGGCCGCGCCCCGGTAACGCTCGAAAGAGAACTTGACGTCCTCGGCGGTAAGGGGATCACCGTTGTGGAACCTGACACCCCGGCGCAGGACGAACTCGTAAGTCAGCCCATCCGGCGACACGCTCCACGATTCCGCCAGGCACGGCGCGAGCGCGTTGCCCGGCAGGGGTTTCACGAGCGCGTCGTGCAGGGCGTAGAAGTAGAAAAACCCGGTGAGGCCTCCGTCCATTTCCGCAGGATCGAACCATCGGGCCGCCGTCGATTCGGTCCGAGCGATCGTCAGCGTCCCTTCGGGACCGGCGGCGAACGACAGTGCCCACGGTCCGGCCCACGCGACGACCAGCGCCACGAGCGCAATGAGCGATCGGATCACTGGAGTCATCCGTCCCTCATTTCCCCTTGAGCCTGAGCTCCTCGTAGGGTGTCGAGCCCGCCATGTTGGTGATGAGCCCGATGGCCGACTCGGCGACCCTTGGCCCGTAGCCGGCCAGGATCGCCGGCTCCATGAGCGGGGCGTACATGACCTTCTCGTGAATGAGCCGCTGGATCCGGTGGAGGATCGCCTCGCGCTTCGCGCGATCGAGCTCGGTCGCCTGCTCTCTGATGAGGCCTTCGATGTCGGGATACGTTCCGTACGTGAAGAGGCCGGCTCCAGCGACGAACGCGTCGAGCCGGGTCGCCGCGTTTCCCTGCGCCGCGCTCGTGCTCTGGATGATGTGCTTGAACCGCTTCTCCCCGTATTCCTTGAAGAAGGCCGCGCGCTCCTGGGGCCGAAGCGTCGCGCGGATCCCTACCGCGCCCCAGTACCCGGCCACGGCTTCGGCGAACGAGGCGTTGGCCATATCCACCGAGATCATTCCGGCATCGAACCCATTCGGGTATCCCGCCTCGGCTAGGAGCTGCCTCGCTAGTTGCGAGTCATACGGGTAGAGCGGAGCCGGCCAGTAGCCCTCGAAGCTTTGCGGGATCATGCTGGCGGTGAGCCGCGAGAACCCGAGCGTCTCGGCCTGATTGATCGTCTGGCGGTCGATGGCCAGGTTGGCGGCGAGGCGCACGCGCCGATCGGCCCACGGCGACTTCGGATCCCACTGCTCGGTGAACACGTACCAGAATGGGAGCGGAAGGTAGTACGGCTTTAGCGTGAGCCCCGGCGTCCGACGCAGCTCTTCGGCCAGCGGGCCGCGGAAGTTGTACACGATGTCGGCCTCGCCCCGCTTGAGCATGGCCAGGCGCGTGGAGTCGTCCGGAACGGACCGAGCGACCAGCGTTCTCACGCTCGGGGTCTTGCGCCAGTACTGCTCGTTCGCCTCGACCACCAGCTCGACGCCGGGCTTGAACGAGGGGAACCTGTATGGGCCCGCTCCGACCGGCGCTCGCTTGAACCCGTCGTCGCCGACCTTTTCCACGTACTTCTTCGGGACGATCCAGGCGGCTCCAGTGGCCGGAGTGCCGTAGAAGGTCATGAAGTCGGGCCAGGGGCGCTTCAAGCGGAAGCGGACGCGATGCGGATCGACGATCTCCACGGCGGCGACCCGGTCCTTCAAGAGCTTGGCGGATGCGCCCTTGTAGCGCTCGAACGAGAACTTGACGTCCGCGGCCGTTACCGGATCCCCGTTGTGAAATCTGACGCCCTTGCGCAAGACGAACTCGTAGGTGAGCCCGTCGGCGGTGGCGCTCCACGACTCGGCCAGACACGGGGCCATCGGATTGCCTGGCAGGGGCTTCACGAGCGCGTCGTGGATCATGAAGTAGAAGAGGAACGGTGTGGTGAGCCCCTCGGACTCGGCGGGATCGAACCACCGGGCCGCGGTCGTGACGTTGAACACGAGGGTCATCTGGCCTTCGGGGCCGGCGCCGGCCGGCACGGGTGCAAGAAAAGTGAGAAGAATGAGGAGCGATATGCAAAGCCGCATGATATCCCCCTCTGCTGCCGGTCAACTCGATGCGATCGGTTGGCCCGCTACTTTGTTAGGGACCGACCCCGCGCTAGGCGAACGCCGGCATCACGTGGTCCGCGAAGAGCCGCATGGACTTGCGGGCGAGGGCCGGCGTAAGGTGGCCGATGCGGTGGCGGGCGCAGAAAACGTCGTAGCCAGTGAGCTTCTGTTGCGCTTCGAGCTTGCGGATGACCGTGTCGGGGCTGCCGACGAGGGCCAGACCATTGTCGATCCAGAAGTCGTAGGACTTCGTGCATTCCTGAAACACCCGCCCCAGCTCCCGCCGCTCCGGCGTCGATCGCTCAAGCGAATCACGCTCGGGAGGCCCAAAGCCGATCCGCGTCTTGGCGACGAGATCGCCGCCCTGGGTGAAGCCCATCAGTAAGTTGGGCTCCGCCTCGGCGCGAGCCTGCGCATCGGTCTCGGCGACGTGGACGTGGCGCGCGAGAAATGCTCGCGGCATGGGTCCCGGATGCGCGTACTCCTTCCAGAGCCGCCGGTAGGTCGCGAACTTCTCGGCGACCACCGTGTCGACGTCGATGTTCTGCGCGATGTGGTAGTTGTGTTTGGCCGCGTAGTCGAAGGAGG
Source organism: Candidatus Rokuibacteriota bacterium (assembly GCA_003221615.1). Taxonomy (GTDB): domain Bacteria; phylum Methylomirabilota; class Methylomirabilia; order Rokubacteriales; family CSP1-6; genus AR31. The sequence continues at coordinate 13,269 of QHSQ01000035.1, forward strand.
CGGCACTGTGGGCGGCGACCCAGATGGGCGGATGCGGCGCCTGATAGGGCCTGGGGGTCGGCATCGCCTCGTCGAGCTGCCAGTACTTGCCTGGATACGTCAGCGTGTCCGACGTCCACGCCTTGACGATGATGTCGAGCGCCTCGGCGCTCATGTCGTGCCGGCTCTCGAAGGGGAGGTTCCACCGAATGAACTCGTGCATCAGCACGCCGGTGCCCGCGCCGAACTCAACCCGCCCGCTCGAGAGCTGGTCCAGCGTCGCCAGGTCCTGGGCCAGCCGCACGGGGTGGTGGAAGGGCAGCTGGTAGATCATGAGGCCGAACCGCAGGACGCTAGTCCGGCACGCCAGCGCGGTCAGGTAGATGTTGGGGGCGGTCACCGCGCAGACCGGGGAGTTCTGGTGCTCGATAAAGAAGTAGTAGCGGTAGCCGAGCTGCTCGGCCTCCACCGCGTCCTTCAGGTGCGCCTCGTAGACCTCCCGCACCGTCGGAAACTCGTTCATCTCGAAGGGGCCGAAGGAGTCGAAGAGCCCGAACTCGAGCTTGTTGCTCATCGGGGAACCTCCGCCCTCCGATACAGCGTGGACAGCCGGCCTGTCAAGGAGATTGGTAGAATCCCCATGCCATGACACGTGTTCAGGTCTCGCTTCGGATCCCCGGCACGGCGCCGATGCCGGAGCTGGTCCAGCTGGTCCAGCAGGTCGAGGCCGCTGGCTTCGACGGCGCCGGGATCCTCGACAGCCAGCTGCTGTGCCGCGACACGTTCGTCACGATGGCGCTCGCGGCGACCCACACGTCGGCCCTGACGTTGTTTCCGGCGGTGACCAATCCCCTCACGCGCCATGCCTCGGTGCTCGCGGGCGCGATCCAGACCGTGGAGGAGCTCGCCCCCGGACGCGTCAAGATGGTCATCGGCACCGGCTACACGTCCGCCCACACGATCGGGCGGAAGCCGGCGACGCTCGCCGAGATGCGCGCGTGCATCGCGACGCTGCGCGCCCTCCTGGCGGGCGAGACGGTGCCGTTCGGCCCGACGTCGGGAGGCCTCGCGTACGCGTCGGGGCGGCGCATTCCGGTCTTGATGGCGGCGTCCGGGCCGAAGGCGACCGAGCTCGCCGGCGAGATCGCCGACGGCGTCTTGCTGTCGGTCGGCTTTCACCCGCGGATCGTCGCCGCGGTGCTGAGCCATCTGGCGGCGGGCGCGGCGCGCGGCGGGCGCCGGCTCGAGGATCTCGAAATCATCTGGGCGGTTCGCGTCGGGATCGCGCGCAGCACCGCAGAGGCGCGCCGACAGGCGCGGCCGACTGTCGTGCATCAGGCGTTGCTCAGCGCACGGTCGCACTGGCTCCCGTACACCGGCCTCACGCTGCCGCGGTTCGATATTCCGCCGGCGGTCGGGGCCATCTACCCCGATCTGGCCCACGCGCGCGACTGGGAGCAGGCGATCGCCGCGACGTCGTTCGTTCCGGATGACGTGATCGCCGAGCTCTGCGATACGTTCGGCCTCGTGGGGACCGCGGAGCACTGCGCGCGACGGATCGGCGAGATGACCGCGGCCGGGGTGACGAAGCTCTACGTCCAGGCGTTTCAGACGTTCGTGGGACCCGAGCAGGAGATGCGGACGTTTCGTGACGAGGTGTTCCCGCGGTTGAAGGCCGCCGGATACCGGTGAGGTGAACATGGGCACGATCATGGGAATGGGGTCTTCTCACTGGCCCGCAATGATCCAGCCTGACGAAGCCAAGCCCTGGCCATTTCTGAGAACCCTGGCCAATGACCCGAGGGTGCCGGCGGAGCTGAAGAACCCGCTCAACTGGCCGGCGGGCGTGCGGGCCGAGTGGGGTCAGGATGAGGGAGTCTCGGCCCACCGCGAGCACCGGCGGCGGCTGGTCGAAGCGTTCCGGAGGCTTCGCGCCGAGATCCAAGCGTTCGACCCCGACTTCATCCTGATGTTCGGCGACGATCAGTACGAGAACTTCACGGAGGACATCATTCCTCCGTTCTGCGTCATGGCGTACCCCGATCTCACCAGCCACCCGTTCAAGGGGGGACGCCGCGGTCGTTCCAATGTCTGGAACGAGCCCGAGGACCACGCCATCAAGATGCGGAGCAAGCCGGACGTGGCGAAGTGGCTCGCCCATCGCTATCTCGAAGAAGGGGTCGACATGGCGTACGCCTATCGGCCGCTCCACTGGGAAGGACTGGGCCACGCCTTCGTCAATATCCAGATGTACCTGGACTACGATCGCCAGGGCTTCGACGTGCCCATCATCCCGGTGCAGGTGAACTCCTACGGCAGCAAGATCATCGGCAACCGGCGCGCGATCAACGGGGCCGGCCAGGAGCCGGACCCGATCTCGCCCACTCCCCGGCGATGCTTCGAGATCGGACGGATCACGGCACGCATCCTCGCCGCTAGTCCGTGGCGGGTGGTCATGTATGCGTCCGGCGGCTGGTCGCACGGATTCCTCGTCGAGAAGCACCATTACCTGTGGCCCGATGTCGAGAGCGACCGGCTCCGGGCCCAGCAGATTCGCGACGGGCGAGAGGCCGAGTGGCAGGAGCTCACGGTGGCCCAGATCGAGGACGCGGGGCAGCAGGAGCTGATGACGTGGATCTGCGTGGCCGGCGCGATGCACGAGCTCCGACAGAAGGGCGACGTGATCGACTACGTCGAGACCGCCGGCGTCTTCAACTCCGGCAAGTGCCTAGCGGTGTGGCGGACGTAGGGCCGGGCCATGGTCAAGGAAGTCTTCTTCTTCACCGAGATGGGCTACACGGCCTATCCCCAGGACGACGCGCGGCGGCGCGGCTACAACAACCTCATGTTCCCCAACGAACACTTCAGTGCCGAGCGGGCGCGCGAGCTCTACGCGATGTATTTCGACGAGCTCGTGTACTGCACCGAGACAGGCTTCGACGGGATCATGATCAACGAGCACCACAACAATCCGCTCAGCATGATGCCGTCCGTGAACGTGATCGTCCGCGCACCCTCTGGCGCCGGCCAGCCCGTTCGGGAGCGCGGCGATCTTCATCTTCAGCTCAGCGCGCACGGGAACGTTGACGAACGATTGCATATCGATCGCCCGCACGACGACTCCGACACGCCCACCCGGCCGGGTGACGCGCACCATCTCACGGAGCATCCGCTCAGCGTCCAGGAGCTCCATGACGGTCGCCGACATCGTCACGTCGAAGCTATTGTCCCCGAAGGGCAGGACTTCAGCGTTGCCTTCGCGAAACTCGATATGCTCCGCCAGGCCTTCCTTCGTGGCCAGGGCCGCGGCCTCTCGCAGCAAGGTTCGATGAATGTCGACCGCCGTGATCCGATGCGCTCCGCCGGTATGCCGCGCCAGCCAGCGGTCGAGGACGCCTGAGCCACACCCCACGTCCAGAATCGTCTCACCCGGATGCAGGTGTATTTCGGCAATGAGATTCCGCACCACCCCCAGGTAGCCCGTGCTCCGACCGCGTGCTTCAAGGCTGGCGACCGACCCCAAGATGGCACCGCCCAGCGTGAGGGTGCAGTACTGCGCGCTGAGCCTGGGGAGTAAAGGCTCCCACTGCGACGCGGCGAGGCCTAAGGGCAGCAAGACCAGCGGGGCGCCAGCACCCTGTATACGATAGGAGATACCGTCCAGCTCTCCCTCCTGCGCCGGAAGGCTCACGGGCTTGACTGCGTGAAGCTGGTCCATGCGTGCCAGAAAAGCCAGCATCCCTGCCCCGATATCCTCTGCACGGTCCGTCAGGAGGTCGGCGCGCGGATGGCCGTAATAGTCATTGAGGGTGATGATCGAAGCTTCCGGGTGAGCCGGCATGGCCTTCGAGATCGCCTCGGCGGGCGTCCCTTGATCGCCGGTCAGCACGAGGACACGCGAGGTCAGTGCCCCGAGCGGCGTGGCGTCCAGGCCCGTTGGACATACGAGCGTCAGGGAAGCAATCGTCTCCGGACGCGTCGTGGCGAGACCGCGCCAGTCCGCGGTCACACGAGCGGCGAGATGCACACGATCCAAGCCCAGCTGTCGGAAGAGCTGCACCAGTCGCTCGTCGACAGAACTTTTCAATGCGCTTACGCGTGCCAGTGGACTTTGTTCCACGCCTCCAGATCATTCACGTTGCCCGGCGGGTCGGCCGGTGGCGGGAGCTCGCCATCGTTGTACAACCTGGCCGCGTTGCCGCACAGCACCTTGGCCCGCGCCTCCGGCGTGAGGTGTCCCAGGTCCTGCGCGATGAACCGAGTCGCTCCCGGCCAGATGCAGGCACTGTGCGGGTAGTCGTTGGACCACATGAACGTGTCGGCGCCATACTCGGGAAGCAGCTTGCAGCCGACGGTGTCCTGAATGAACGCCCCGTAGACGTGCCGATAGATGTATTCGCTGGGCGGCCTGGGAATATCGCGCTGCCGCCCGAGCCCGATCGGCGACGGACCGAAGCTCATCTGGTAGTAGTCGAACTCCTGGGCGAAGAACGGGATCCACCCGACGCCGGCCTCCGCGAGCACCAGGTTCAGGCGAGGGTACCGCTCGAACACCCCGGCGGCGACCATGTTGCCCACCGCCTTCATGCAATCCCACTTGTGCCCGGCCGCTCCATCCGGCATGAGCCCGCTGCGCTGCTGGGGGGAGAACTTCATGCGCCCCGGACCCGAATTGATGTGGAGGTTGACCGACATCCTCAGATCTTGGCAGGCGGCCCAGAAGCGCTCGTAGTGCTCCGAGCCGTAGAGCAAGTCTTCCGCCGGTACGAGCCCGATGGTCGCTCCCCGCAGGCCTCGCGTGCGGCACCGCTCGAGCTCCCGAACCGCGTGCTCGATGTTCCACAACGAGATCATCGCCAGGCCCCAGAGGCGCTGCGGCGCCGCGCTGCAAAATTCGATCAGCCAGTCGTTGTAGGCGCGGCAACACCCTTCCTCGAGCTCCGGGTCACCCGTCACCCAGGCCGCAGCGCCGCGGGTGGGATAGAGCACCTCGGCGCTGATGCTGTCGTACGCCTGGTCCTTGAGACGCTCGCCCGGGTCCCAGCCGCCCACGCGCACGTTGGGGCCGGCATTGTCGCGATTCGGAAAGCGCGGGGCGCGGTCGCGTAGCGCGGGTGGCAGCCGCGTCTCGAAGAGGTCCGGCGGCTCGGTCATGTGCGAGTCGGCAGAAATCCGCTGCTCGCGATCGATGGCGACGAGTGTCTGCGGTGCAACGGCGACATCACTGAGTCTTGGGAACGGCATGGCGTCCTCCAGCTCCCGGAGCGGGACTACTTGAGTTGCGGAATGACGCGCTCGTTGATCAACTTCAGATTCTCCAGCTGCAGCGCATAGGGAAGTTGGCGCCCGTGGTTGACCTCGTACAGGATCTGCGTCAGGTCCAGTTCGTCCCGCAGCTGTTGAAGCCGATCGACCACCTTCTCCGGCGTTCCGTAGACCACCTTGTCCCGCAGCCAATCGTCGTAGCTCATGCTTCGGACGTGTTGGGCCTGAGCGCTCCAGTCGCCGGTGGTGCCCACACGCGAGGCGCTGTCCGCCACGCGATTACCGAGGCCTTGCATGGCGGCCATGGTGCTCGCCCTGGGCTCCGCGTAGGCGCGCTCGGCCGTCGTAGCCACGTAGAGCGGCACCCGGAGCCCCACCTGAGGAGCCCCGGCGTGGCCGGCCGCGTGCCAGGCCTCGCGGTACTGCTTGATATACGGCGCCAGCTCGGAGAGGGCGAATACCCTGGAGGGGTTGATGATGATGGGAAATCCCAGGCGTCCCACGAGGGGAAAGGTGACTTCGGAGGTGATCCCGACACGGATCGGCGGGTGCGGCCGCTGCAGCGGCTTGGGCCGCACCCACAGGTTGTCGCACCGATAGTGTTTGCCCGTGAAGGAGAAGCGTTCCTGGGTCCACGCCTTGACGATGATCTCCAGGTATTCGTCGAAGCGCTCCCGGCTCTCGGCGAAGGGCGAGTTGAAGCCGTCGTGCGTGTCAGGGAACGTGCCACGCCCCACGCCGAACTCGACCCGACCCTGACTGATGTGGTCCAACGTGGCAATGTCCTCGGCGATGTGGATCGGATGGGCCAGGGGCAGGAGCACCACCGCCAGGCCAATGCGGATGCGTTGGGTCCGGGCGGCGATGGCGCTGGCGATCGTGATCGGCGAGGACAGAACGCTGATCGCGGAAAAATGGTACTCCGCCAGCCACACCGAGTTAACGCCCAAGGCCTCCGCGGCATCCACCAGCGCGAAGCACTCGGCAAAGGCCTCACGGTCCGTCATCCCCTCACGGGTGGGGAACTCGATGAAGACCCCGGACTCCATGAGCGACGGCCGGCTAGCCGACCCGGGTGAAGTCCGCTTGGGGAATCTCCGCGCGAGGGGGCTCCGCGGCGGTGATGTCCATCGGGGCCGCGCCTCCGCGCGTCGATTTCATGTAAGCCAGCCCTTCTTCCTCTGTCGCATACGTATCGCTGAACAACTCCATCATGATCCCGTCCGGATCCAGGAAGTAGACGCTCCGGGTCATGCCGTGGTCCACGATGTGGTCGATGGCGGCCCGAGCCTCCACCAAGCGACTGTGGGCCGCTTGCAGGGCCCGGTAGCTCTCCACCTTGAACGCAAAGTGGTTCAGGCCGATCGCTCCCTTCTCGGTCGGCCTGGCCCCGGCGGGCGCTTTGAACAGGGCGAGGTTGTGATGCACCACGCCGCAGGTCAAGAAGGCGCCCGTCCCGTCGGGGCGATACCGGGACACCTGGAACCCCACCACGTCGCGGTAGAACCTGGTGGACCGCTCGACGTCGGTCACGTTGAGGACGATATGCCCGATCTCTTTGGGTACGCTCATTGCGACTCCCTCCCATCCCCAGCCGTAGGCTGGGTCTCCGATCACCGCCCCTCGCCCTCCTTGCGCCCAGGGCCTTGGATACTGCCTTATCCCACGGAGTCCCGCCGTAGGAAAGGCCGGGGGGCCTCTCGCAGCCCTGGCAGTGACGAATCCTGCCACCCAGACTGGCCCCGACCCGGACATACAGGGGGCGCGTTCAATCAGTGAGCAATAAAATCACGCAGTTGAATTCTGCAAGTTCGATCGCGTCCCGTTGAGGCCACCATTCGGTATTGGCCGATGATTGGGAAAGAGAACAACCGCGAGCCCGATCCTCCGTACGCGCGTGGGCACTCGGTTGGGACGTCGGTCGGGATGACCAACTCGAACTTCGTTGGCTGCCCGCATCGTGGAGCTTGTCCTATGCTTACGTCGGAAGAGGACGGCCCTTGGTCTCGGGCGCTGCGAACGGCGTCACGATGACGCCCAGGATATAGACGAGACCGATAATCGAGGCTGCCGCGTTCACGCCGCCAAGATTCACGATCAGCCAGCCGGCCAGGAGCGGTCCCGCCGCGGCGACATAGCGAGTGACGTCGAAGACCAAAGAGATCGCCGAGCCGCGCACAGCCGTCGGAAACAGCTCGGGCAGGTACACGGGCATCCACGCGAATTGACCAGCGGTGAAGAATCCGTTCGCTGCCGCGACCACGAGAAAGATGGACGGATCCTGCACAGCGCGGAAGAGCACGAGCACGAGGACGAGCGCGCCCACGTAATACAGCATCATCGTGGGCTTTCGCCCCCACGTATCGGCGAGCACTCCGAAGACCAAAAACCCGAAGATGCCGCCAAGGTTGTAGTAGAGCCCGGCCAGCGCGACCCAGTGCTGGGCGTTACTGCCGCCCTTGGCCCCGATCTGCCCCGCATAGAACGGGATCCAGGTCGAGACGGCCCACCACGGGACGACCGTGGAGAGCGAGAGCACCAAGAGCAGGAGTAGACGTCGTCTGAGATCGGGCGCAGACAGAATCTGCTTGACGGTGAAGCCGCCGACCGCGTGATCGTCGGGACTAAGTGTGTGCCCGCTCGCCACGCGCCGCCGCGCCAGCTGTCGCCGCTCGCGGGCGGCGATCCACAAATCGGGATCGCGCACGCTCGTTCGGATCCACAGCACCGAGAGGGCGGGCAGCACGCCGATGAGGAACATGTAACGCCAGGCCGACTGTCCTGACGGCGCGACGTAAAGCCACACGCCCGAAGCGAGCACGAGCCCCATCGCGAATGCCGACTGGAGCACGCTGGCGGCGCGGCCCCGCGATCTCGACGGCCAGGACTCGCCGAGGATCGCCGTGCCCGGTCCCCATTCGGCGCCGAGTCCGAGCCCCGTCAGGAAGCGGAGAATCACGAAGCCGACATAGCTTGTCGCGAAAGCGGTCAGCCCTGTGAAGAGCGCATACCAGAGAATCGAGAGCATCAGCACCCGCTTGCGCCCGATGTAGTCCGCGAGCACGCCCGCGATGATCCCGCCCGTCGCCCATCCGACCAGCGTGACGGCCAGCAGGCCTCCGATGTAGATGGGAAGGCTGGCGAGCTGGTCCGGGGAGAGGAGCTGGCGAAGCGCGACAGGAGCTACGAGGATCAGCGCGTAGGTCTCGTAACCGTCGAACAACCATCCGAGGAAGGATGCCACCAGCGCGCGCCAGCTCGCTCCACTCAGCGCTTGCGGCTCAGCCTGCTCTCGTGCGGCGATCGTCGCCATGTCTCCCTCTACTTGTCCAGCCAGACCTTCTTGTAAAGGACCTTCCACTCGGCGTTGTAGACGTAGTCCTTCATCCACGGCTGAGCGACCTCGTAGAACGGCGAGCCGGAGATCGTGTTCCAGTAGAGCTTGTCGGTCATGAACTCTTGAAATTCCTTGGCAATGGCCTTGCGCTTCCCAGGATCCATTTCCCGGGCGTAGCGGAGGTAGTAGTCGTCGACTTTGGTGTCGACGTGGCGCGTGGTGTTCCACGCCGCGGCGCTGTGCGATAGGAGAGTGTTCTGGTCGAGGGTGAACAGTGACGCGAGATCCTCGACATACATGTCGAACGGCCCATCCTGCGTGGCCACGTTCATCCAGGTCACCTTGTCGACCAGCCTGATGTTCACCGCCACCCCGAGGCGCGCGACCTGTTCCTTGATGACGGTGGCGATGACGTTGAACACGGACTTCTCGGTGTTCGTCATCAGCTCGAACGCCAGGGGCTTCTGCGGCCCGTAGCCGGCCTCGGCGAGCAACGCTTTCGCCTTGACCGGGTCGTAGGGGCACAGGTGCGTGACATCGACGGTGTCCGGTGTTCCCGGCGGGATGATTCCAACCCAGGGGGTCGCCTGGCCCTTGAAGGCGATCTTCACGATCTCTTTGCGGTCGATGCCGTAGCAGCCGATCGCCTTGCGGACCCGGATGTCGCTGAAGATCGGATGCGACGCGCGGTCCTTGGACATAGGCTTGGCGTCCTTCGGGACCGTGATCTTCATCATCGCCACCATGGGCGTCGTCTCTTTCCCGGTCATGACCTGGGCACGGGGATTCTGCGCCTTGAGCGTCTCGACGTGCTCGGGCGAAAAGTCGACGATGAAGTCGATCTCTCCGGCCTTGAAGGCCGCCATCTGAGTGATGGGGTCCTTGATCACGCGGATTACGACGCGGTCCAGGTAGGCGAACCCCTGATCGTAGTACTTGTCGAAGCGATCCATGACCAGGTGGCTGCCCTTCACCCACTCCACGAGGCGGAAAGGTCCGCACCCCACCACCGCCTCCGGCTTCCCGCTCCTCCGGTCCTCGAGCGTGTACTTCTGCGTGGCGGTTGGCGAGTAGAATACGAGCCCCATGCGGTACGCGGCCAGCATGTGCAGCATGAACCCGTACGGCTGCTTGAGTCGGATCTGGACTGTGTACGGATCGAGGACCTCGACCGAGTGCACGTGCTCGTAGTAGGTCCGCATGCTGGACCTCGTCGCTGGGTCCATGATGCGGTCGATGCTGAACTTGACGGCGGCAGCGTCGACCCTGGTGCCGTCGTGGAACAGAACGTCCTTCCTTAGCTTGAACGTGTAGAGGAGCGCGTCGCCGGAGATCTGCCAGGATTCAGCGGCGTCCGGGACGAACCTGCCGTCTGGCGTGATCCCGAGAAGGCCGCAGCCGATGTTCATCGCGACCCAGTTCAGCTCGTAGCCGGGCGCGGTGTGGAAATCGAGGGCGGAGATCTCGTTGCCGTACGAGACGCGTAGCGTGCCGCCGCGCTTGGGCGTCTGAGCTTCCGCGACGACCGCCGGCGCGACGATCGCCCAGCCGAGTGTGGCGAACGCGAGGACGGGACGGAGCAGGCCGTGTCGTGGGTGCATAGCGTCTTCCCTCCCAGCGCTGAACGGGACGGTCGGACCGGCGTTCCCCGACGAAGGTCGGCGCGTACTCTACAGGAAACCCCGAACGTCAACAACCGTCCGACCGTCGCCCGCGGGCGGACCCTCTCTTGACCGCCATTGTTCGGTGGGGCTACGCTCGCCGAACGGCGGCGTGGGCCCGATCCGAGCCACCGGAGGCGAAGGGGAGGAACGACGATGAAGCTCTCCGACATCAAGTCGTCGGAAGCCGAACTGCAAGACTACTACGCGCAGCTCCGATCCCAACACATCACGCCCGCGTGGATCGGGGGCGGTATCACCCGCGAGCCCAAGAGCAAGGCCGTGCCCTGGGTGTGGCACTGGCGCGACTTGCGTCCCCAGGCGATGCGGGCGGCGCAGCTCGTCGGCACCGAGCAGGCCGAGCGCCGCGTGCTCAGGCTGACCAACCCCGAGCTGGCCGGCGTGTCGGCAAGCAACACCATGGTCGCCAACATCCAGATCGTGATGCCCGGCGAGATCGCGCGCGCCCATCGCCACTCGGGCTCGGCCCTGCGCCTGATCATCGAGGGCAAGGGCGGCTATACGGTCGTCAACGGCGCGCGCCTCCCGATGGCCCCCGGCGATCTCGTGCTGACGCCGAACTGGACCTGGCACGATCACGCCAACGATACCGACGGGCCGATGATCTGGCTCGACGGTTTGGACACGCCGCTGGTGCGGATGCTCGAGGCGGGGTTCTACGAG
>QHSQ01000036.1 GCA_003221615.1 Candidatus Rokuibacteriota bacterium
GTTGGCGTCGATGAAGGCGGCCATCGCCGAGATGCTGCCGTCGGGCTGTGTCACGCCGGCCCGGGCACCGTCGGTGAAATCGTTCCAGTCGAACTCGGGGCTGGTGAGAGAGGCGTCCTGCAGGAACTTGTTCAGCGGGTGATACCAGCCCGCCTTCCAGAAGCGCTTCTTCTCGACGTGGAGCGAGGTGAAGAACGCGTCGATCCCGCCGGAGTTCGCGGTCATCTCGACGGTCAGCTTCTGCCGGGCCTGGATCTCCGGAAGCGTCTCCCACTTCACCTTCATTCCGGAGAGCGACTCGAACTCGGGAATGTGCTTCTCGAGCACGTCGATGAACGGATGCTTGGTCAGGAGAAGGAAGAGCTCCTTGCCCTGGAAGCGCTTCCAGTTGAATCCCTGGGCGCGCGCCGGCGTGAAGACGAACGGCCCCGCGGCGGCGACAGCGGTCGTGAGGAACGTGCGACGGGTGAACCGGCGAGCCGCCATGGGCGGTCTCCTCTCATTCAGCTTCGAGTTGCCACGCACTGTAGGCGGCCGGCGCGCGTAGTGTCAAGGACCGGAGCACCAGGAACGCGGTCGAGGCCGAACGTCGGGCCCGAAGTTTGCCGAGATGGGCGCCTCGATGCCCGCCGCCGCGACGGATATGGGGCGCATCTATTTTTACCGGACGACGGCGCTTGGGGCCGCGGTTCAGCCCGACGTCCGATTGAACGGGGAAGTGATCGGCAAGGCCGTGCCGAATGGATTTTTCTACGCCGATCGGCCGGCGGGCAACTACCAGGTCGCGACGGAGACCGAGGTCGAGCGCAAGCTGACCTTCACCTTGGAGCCGGGGCAGACACGCTACGTCCGCCTCAACATCGCGATGGGATTCTTCGTGGGGCACGTCTACGGCGAGCTCGTCGACGAGGCGAAGGGCCGGGAGGAGATCGCCGACATGAGGTACACGGGGACCACGGCGAAGCCCTGATGGTGATGCGCGCGCCGAGCGGAATCGGCCTGGCCATTGTCGTCCTCCTGGTGGCCGGCTGCGGCAAACACTACTGGAACAGGGCCGGCGCCGGGGCTGACGACTTCGCGCGGGACAGCGGCGAGTGCGCCCGCGAACACGCGCTCTACCGGGGCGGGACGAGAGACTTCGGGATCGTCCTTTAGGACGGCTACAAGGCCTGCCTGACGGACCGCGGCTGGGTGCGCGCGCAGCAGCGCGAGCCGCCGCCGCCCGGCTGGTTTCGTGGCATCGAGGGCGACGAGACGGTGAAGTTCACGGCGCCGCCTCCGCGGTGATCCTTCCGCTCAGAGCTTGGCCGCGGCGAACGTGTCGCACTGGCCCGGATCGCCTGTCTCGATCCCGCGCTTGAACCAGCGCACGCGCTGGGCGGAGCTGCCGTGCGTGAACGACTCCGGCACCACGCGGCCCTGTGACTGGCGCTGCAGGCGGTCGTCACCGATGGCGGAGGCGGCGTTCAGACCTTCTTCGATGTCGCCGGCCTCGAGAATCTGGCGAGCGCGCTGGGCGTTGCTGGCCCAGACGCCGGCCAGGCAGTCGGCCTGGAGCTCCATGCGCACCTGGAGCGCGTTGGCGTCGATCTGGCTCCGCCGGCCTTGCGTCGAGTGGATTCGCTCGGCGATCCCGAGCAGGTTCTGCACGTGGTGGCCTATTTCGTGCGCGATCACGTAAGCCTGCGCGAAGTCGCCGGGCGCCCCGAGGCGCTCGCGCAGATCGCGATAGAACGACAGGTCGATGTAGACCTTTTTGTCTCCCGGACAGTAGAAGGGCCCGACGGCCGCCTGCGCGAAGCCGCAGGCCGACTGCACGGCGCCGCTGAACAGCACGAGCTTCGGCTCCTGATACTGCCGGCCCATCTGTTTGAAGAGCTCGCGCCACGTGTCCTCGGTGTCGGCGAGGACGACCGAGACGAACTCGCGCAGCGGATCATCGGCGGCCGGCCGTTGCTGAACGCTCGGCGCGGGCCGCGAGTCGCCCGGATCGGTGCCTTGCAAGATCACGCTCGGATCGACGCCGAAGTACATGGCGAGGAGCACGAGCACCAGAGTTCCGATGCCGCCCCCCACGACCGCTCCGCGCCCGACCGGCATCCCGCGACGATCCTCGATGTTGTCGCTTCGCCTGCCCATCTGCCATCGCATCGCTGACCTCCCGCATCTCCGCCCGCCTGGGCGCGTTGCGGTCGTTGCTCCTCGTGACGCGGCGCTCAGCAAAGTGTACGGGCGATATCCCCGACGCCGCAAGGCGAGGCGCCCGATGGGAAGGCGTCTCGTGGGTCCACGAACGTGTCAGCGGACGAGCGAATCGAGAGCGTCGGACACGAGCGCCCCATGCGAGAGGACCGAGAACCACGTCGTCGACGCGCGTCGCAGCATCGAAGCCGGTGTCCCGAGCGTGACCGTCGACATCGTGTACTTGAGCGTCTCGGCGCCGGCCACGCACACGGACAGCAGCTCGGCCGTCGGCGTCTTCGATGTTTGCGCGGTCTTGACGATGATCTCCCACCGCGTGTGGTTCAGCGTGCCCGGAGTGATTCCGAACGCGGCCTGCAGTCGGTCGAAGGCGCGATTCTTGAGAAAGGTGTCGGCACGCTGGAGCTCGGCCGGCTGGCTCAGCGCGTCCTTGTAGGCCCGGACCGCGTCGTCGAGCAGCCTCAAGGAGGCCGCGCGGTGATTCTCGAAGCCTTCCGGTGCGTCGTCGGCCGCCTTGAAGCTGAGGAGGGCGTGGGCGGCCGCTTCGAGGAGCTTGGCCGAGCCCTGAGACGTCCGAGTCGCGAGCGCCTCCGACGTCGGCTTGTCGACCGTGCACAGATTGCCCGCCGCGCCTGGCAAAGCGGTGGCGAGAAGCAGAGTCGCCACGACCACCCCGATCAGGCAGCCTCGCTCGAGCATCGCGCCCCTTCGTCAACGAATCGCCGGAGGCGGCTCCCTGCATCGCGCCGCCTCCGGCGATTCGTGTTCGGGTCTACTGGCTAGTCGTCGTCGTGCTTGCCGTCTTTGTCGTTCTGCTTGTGGTCTTTGTCGTCTTGGTTGTGATTGCCGGTCCGGCTGATCTTCCAGATCACGCCCGTCTGCGGCATCTGAACGAGCGGGGCATCAGCCGCGTTCTTGAACATCGAGTCCGGGTCGGAGCGCCCGAAGTCCCGTACCGCGCCGAAGTCCACCAGATAGAAGGCGCCGTCCGGGCCGAACTTGCCGTCGACCGGCCGATTGATACCCTGGATGCCTCCCTCGGAGAACGCCTGGTCGGCGGGAGCAGTGCAGCGCTTGCGACCGTCGGCGTCGGTCACCTGATCCGCCTTGCGGCAGTTGAACGCCCACCGCTCGAGCTTGATGCGCCCGTCTTTCAGGAACTGGACGCGCTCGATGTCGTGCCCTTCCTCGGGCTCGCCGTTGCCCTTCGAAAAGCCAAAATCGCCCTCGCGAGTGACCAGCGCGTCGCCTCGTCCGACCTTGGCGCCGGGGTTGCCGCCGCCGGCGAAGTCGTCAGGCACGAAGTCGAGCCCGACGGCGGCCACGTCGGCCGCCTCCAGCGCGAGCGGCGCGATCGGCAGCTGCGGGGGGAATCTGAGAAGGGGCCGCACGGGCTTACCGACGACGGCCGCCGGATTGTCGTCGGCCGGGCCGCCGACTGGATTGAACACGGACTGCGTCGAGGCGAGGAAGCCGAAGCGGTCCGGCCACCCATGGTAGTCGAGCCCGCCGTTCCACACCTGCAAGCGGTCGGGCGAGTTGTTGGTCGGTCTGGCACCGCGTTCGTCCTCGCCGTTCTCGGTGATGAGGAGGGCGCCTCCGAGCGGGTGGTTGTGTGGCGCGAAGCGAATCCCGAACGGATTGCGGTAGCCGTAGGAGATCGGCCGAATCGTATGCTGGAGATCGCTCAGCTGGGCGGCGAGAATCGCGCCCGTGCACATTCCGACTTGGGTCGCGCCGGTGAAGGCGTGGACCACCTGGCCGGACGCCCCGGCGACGCCGTGCGGCAGGTAGCCGCCAGTATTGTGACCGTCGCCCGAGTCGAAGTTGTTGCCGCTGAGCACTACGTCCTGACACGGAATTTCGTGCTGGAACACCACGTTGACGTCGGGAGGACCGCCGACGCCGCCGGGCCCGGTGTTGTCGTGGCCGACAACGCCGGAATTCGTGACGGAGCCTTGTGACCAGACCAACCACCCGTCCATGACTGTGAGCTGCTCGGTCGGATGGTCGCCGGTGGGAAGACCGGTGATGCGCTCGGTCACCTGGCCCGTCGTCGGGTTGACCTCGAGGATGCGCGAGGAGTTCTTAGGCCCCAGCGCCCCACGAATTCCCTGGCGTGAATCGCTGACGAACAGACGACCACCGTTGAAGTCGTGCTCGAACGCGATTCCGATCGTGGGCGCGTGCAGGAAGGCCGGATCTTCACGGGCAGCAACGGTCGGCGCCCGCCCGAGCACCCGGACGAACTGGCCGTTCTGGTTCAGCACCCTGACGTCCGCCAGGAACGGATTGTCCGCGGCGGCCCCGGGATACCCCACGGCGGCGTTGCAGATGCCGGGCAGCGAGGTGCCGGCCTCCGTCACGTACACCTCGAATTGATGCTGGTTGCCTTTGAACGCGATGTTGGTGGGGAAATTCAGGCCTTTCGCGAAGACTTCGATCTGGTAGCCGGGCGGAACGAGGATGTCGTCACCGTTTCCCGGATTGAACTGGACGTCCTCTCCGGGGCAAAGAGCGTTGGCGACCGTCGCGGCCTGCGCCGGCGACGGCGACCACGAGACGGTCAGCACCAGAGCCAAGACGAGAAGGAAATTCATTTGGAACTCCTCTCGACTGCTTGAGGGCTCGAGGGTTTGTGCGGTCGCGGTTGTCCTCTGTCTCGTGTCGTGGGGAAGGCTCGGTGGCGCCCGGGGTCGCGTGGTCAAGGAACGATCGACGCTTTGCCGCAAGATCCTCGCTGACCCGCGTCCACGCGACATTGAGTAGGCCGTCTCTTGCGAGGAGTGGACTCTAGGATTCACGCGCTACCGTTGTCAAGTCGAAACCATCCGCTGATCGTCGCTCCGTTCATCGACCGCGGCCCGGCGATGCCGTAGACTCTCGGCGCGATGAGATTCGGCGTCTACCTCCCGACGTTCGCGTGGCGAGATCTGCGCCTGGATCAGGCGGCGCGCGTGAAGGCGTTCGCGCGCAAAGCGGAAGAGCTCGGATTCGATGCGCTGTGGGTGGCCGAGCACTTCCTCGAAGCGCCCGGCCTCTACGGCACCGTGTGGATGTCGCCGCTGCTCTGCCTCGCTTACGCCGCGAGCGTCACGTCGCGAATCCGCCTGGCGACCGGGCTACTGATCGCCCCGTACTATCACCCGGTCACCCTGGCTCGCGAGATCCAGACGCTCTGGTTCTTGTCGGGTGGCCGCTTCGTGCTGGGGATCGGGCCGGGCTGGGACCAGCACGAGTTCGAAACGCTCGGCATGAAGCTCGCGGAGCGCGGTCGGAGAACCGACGAGATCATCGCGGCGCTCCGCCGCCTCCTGACCGAGCGCGACGTGAGCTTCGAGGGCCGCTACTACCACTTCCAGCACGTGACGATCGAGCCGCTCCTGCCGCGCCTTCCCGAGTTGTGGGTGGGCGGGGGCTCCAAGATCCAGACCTCGCTCTCGCCCGACAAGCCCTACGTCGTACCCGCGGTGCTGAACCGGATCGCCGGCGCCGACGGCTGGCTCGCCCGCGCCGCCGGCAGCCAGCAGATGGTCAAGGACGACATCCGCGCCATCCGCGAGCACTGCGCCAAGATCGGACGCGACCCGAATTCGCTGCGGTACGGTCATCTGAACTTCCTGCACCTGGTGGACACGAACGACCGCGAGCAGGCGCTACGGCTGCAGCGCCCGATCTTCGAGCGCGTGATGGGCACGCATCGGACGTTCGAGAATCTCCAGCAGTCGTACTTCCTCGGGACGACGCGAGAGATCGTCGAGCGGATCCGGGATCTCGAGGCGGCGGGCGTCCAGGACATGGTCCTGGCCACCTGCGACTACGACCTCGAGCAGCTCGAGCGGTTCGCGACCGACATCGTCCGCCGGTTCGAGCGCGAGCCCTAGCCGCCCGCCCGGTCGACCGCCCTGACAGCTTTCCCCCATTGACAGGGACGATGCGCGTTCCTATAGTCCGCGGTGCGCGAGGCCCTCTGACCCAACACCGTGCAGGAGGGGTGGCGATGAGACCACAGCGTTCCGCGATCTGGGCAGCATTTCTCGCAGTGGCAGCGCTCGCCGCCGTCGGGGCGGGGAGCGCCCGCGCGGCCGATGTCATCAAGTTTGGCATCTCGACGCCGCTTTCCGGTCCGGCCGCCCCCTGGGGGATTCCCCACAAGCAGGCGACCGAGCTCATCTTCGACGAGATCAACGCTCAGGGCGGACTGGACCTCGGTGGGAAGAAGTACAAGCTCGAGGTCGTCGCCTACGATCACAAGTACGTGATCGCCGAAGGTGTGGCCACCGTCAACCGGCTGATCGCGAAGGACGGCGTGCACTACATCTCGATTCTGGGCGGCGCGGTCGTCAAGGCCAACGAGGAAGCCGTCAACGAAGGGCGGGTCTTGAATTTGCCTCTCGCGTACGCCGACGGGCTGGTGAGCACGAAGAACCCGCTCACGTTTCACAGCTTCCCGTCTCCTCCGGAGACCACCACGTTCTGGAAGTGGATCAAGCAAAACCATCCCGGTCTCAAGCGCGTCGCCACGATATCGCCCAACGACGATACCGGATGGTGGTCGATCAAGGTGGAGACCGGGTTCGTTCAGAAGCTCGGCTACGAGACCGTGGCCAAGGAGTTCTTCGAGCGGACCATGACCGATTTCAATCCGGTCCTGCTGCGGATCCTGGCTCAGAAGCCCGACATCATCAGCGTGTTGGCCTCGCCCGCCGGAAGCGTTGGCCTGATCATCAAGCAGGCGCGGGAGCTCGGCTTCAAGGGCCGGTTCATCCATATCGGGCAGGTCGACACCTCGGTGGTGGCGAACATTGCCGGCAAGGCAAACGTCGAGGGCATGTGGGTGCATGGGTTCGTCCAGGCCCCGCTGCCCGAGAAGGTCAAGAGCTGGCAGGCGCGCTACACGAAGAAGTACGGCGAATGGAACGCGACCAGCATCGACTTCGCCAATCCGGCCTTCGCCTTCGTCGCCGCGGTGAAGAAGGCGCAGAGCGTCGATGCGAAGAAGGTCGCCGACGCCCTCAGCGTCGTCGAATTCGAGAATCTCTGGGGGAAAGCCCACTTCGGCGGGAAGGACTACTACGGCATCGGCAATCAGATCATCTACCCGATGCCGTTCTCCGAGGTGAAGGACGGGGTCGCGACCCTCGTCGTTCAACTCCTCCCGCCTCATAATTAGATGGGGGGCCTCGAAGGGCCCCCCAAGCCCCCCGCGCTCGGGGACGCCCCGGCTAAGCCGGGGCGCCCCTCGGTTTTGCTCGGCATGCCCGGGGGCCTCGAAGGGTCGCCCAAGCCGCCCGCACTCGGGGACGCGCCGGCTAAGCCGGGGCGCCCCTCGGTTTTGCTCGGCATGCCCGGGGGCCTCGAAGGGTCGCCCCAACCCCGTGCGCTCGGAGACGCTCACACATGACACTGGCGTTGCTCGTTCAGAGTGCGATCGTCGGCGTGTCCCTCGGCTCGATCTATATCTTGATGGCGCTGGGGCTCACGCTCATGTTCGGCATGATGCACATCATCAATTTCGCCCACGGCGCGGTGTACATGCTGGGCGCGTTCGTCATCTACTATGTCTTCTTCCAGGGCGGCGTGCCCTACTTCGCGGCTTTCGTGACGTCCATGATGCTGCTCGGCGTCTTCGGGTATCTCGTCGAGCGCTCGATCTACCGACCCATCAAGGGCGGCATCGAGCCGACCCTGGTCGCGCTGCTGGCCCTCACCACGTTTCTCCAGGCGGCCGGCTATCCGGTCTTCGGCCAGCTCGACAAGCACGTGCCGCCCGTCTTTCCCGGCACCACGAACGTCCTCGGCGTCGGAATTTCCATCGAGCGACTGATGATCATTCCGGTCGCGGCAGCCCTCGTGATCGGGCTCTATCTCTTCATCAACAGGACGCGACTCGGCGCCGCCATGCGCGCCATCGAGCAGGACAAGGAAGCCGCTGCCCTCCAGGGCGTCAACGTGCACGTCGTCAACGGCCTCGCGTTCGCGATCGGCTTCGCCCTCGCTGCGGCCAGTGGCGCCCTCATGGCACCGATTTTCAAGCTCGATCCGATGATGGGTGAACAACCGTTGCTGAAGGCCTTCATCATCATCATCCTCGGGGGCCTGGGCAGCATTCCCGGCGCAATCCTCGGGGGGCTCATGCTGGGCCTCATCGACTCCATCGTCGCCACGGCGCTCGGCGCGGAGCCGGCGTTCCTCCTGAGCTTCGTGTTCATCATCCTGCTGTTGCTGTTCAGGCCGACCGGACTCTTCGGCTATGCGTCGTAAGCTCGGCGTGCCGATCGTCCTGGCGATGCTCGCGGCGCTCGCGCTCCTGGTGCCGGCGCTCGGGGGCGACTACTACGTGCACGTCTTCGCCCTGGTCTTCACCAACGTCATCCTCGCCGCCAGCCTCCGCCCGTCGCTGACGTGCGGCCAGCTCAACATCGGGCACTCTGCGTTCATGTCGGTCGGAGCCTATACCTCCGCGCTGCTCGCGAAGAACCTCGCGGTGCCGTTCGAGATCTCGCTGCTGTGCGGAGCGCTCCTGGCGACTCTCGTCGGGCTGGCCATCGGCTACCCTTCGCTGCGGCTGCGCGGCGTGTACTTCGCGATGGTCACGGTGGCCTTCGTCGAGGTGATCCGCCTCATCGCCCAGCTCTGGGTGTCGCTCACGCGCGGCATGAGCGGCTTGAGCGGGATCCCCAAGCCGAGCGTTCTGGGAATGACACTGACCTCGCGCGCCAGCCAGTACTACCTCGTAGTCGGGCTGACCCTGGTGATTCTGCTCGTGCTGTGGAAGCTCGAGCACAGCCGACTGGGTCTCATCTGGAAGAGCATTGGAATGGCGGACAACCTGGCCCAATCGCTCGGCGTCAACATCGCCCGCCACAAGCTTCTGGCCTTCATGCTCGGGTGCTTCTTCGCGGGGACGGCCGGGGCGTTCTACGCTCACTTCATTCGGTTCCTGTTTCCGCCGGAGTTCGGCTTCCTCATGGCGACGAACATCCTGGTCTACAACTACGTCGGTGGCCGCGGGCACTTCGTCGGCCCGATCGTCGGCGCGACCTTCCTGTCGCTGCTCTCGGAGCCGTTCCGAGGAAGCCCGTACGAGACGATTTTCTTCTCGATCGCCATGCTGCTGACCATCCTGTTCCTGCCCGGCGGTCTCATCACGCTGCCGCGGAAGCTCGCCGAGCTCCGATCCTGGCGCACGGCCTCGGCGCCCACGCCGAGCCCGGCGGCCTGACTTCGTGGCGATCCTCGAGGCGCGCGAGCTCACCCGGCTGTTTGGCGGCCTGGCGGCTGTCAATCGCGTCGACCTCACGGTCGACAAGGGCGAGATCGTCGGCCTGATCGGCCCCAACGGCGCCGGCAAGACGACCTGTTTCAACCTGTTGACCGGGTTCCTGCGACCGACCCGGGGCTCGATCATCTTCGACGGCCAGGACATCACGGGGCTCAGGCCGCACCAGATCGCCGCTCGTGGACTGGTGCGGACGTTCCAGCTCACCACGCTCTTCCAGGAGATGACCGCTCTCGAGAACGTCCTGCTCGGCCTGCACCTGCACAGCGGCAAGGGCCCGCGCCAGGTGCTGTTCAGCCGGCGCGATTTTCCGGCCGACGAGATCGCTCGGGGCCGTGACGTGCTCGAGTTCACCGGATTGGCGTCGCACGCCGACCAGCTCACCCGGAACTTGCCGCACGGACATCAGCGCGTGCTCGGTATCGCGATGGCGCTGGCAGCGCAGCCACGTCTCCTGCTGCTGGACGAGCCGGTTACGGGCATGAACCTGGACGAGAGCGGCCGCGTGATGGATCTGGTGCGGACGATCCGGAGCCGCGGCACGACGATTCTCCTCGTCGAGCACAACATGAAAGCGGTCATGGGCACCTGTGAGCGCATCGTCGTGCTGAACTTCGGGCAGAAGCTCACCGAGGGCACTCCGTCGCAGGTGAGCACCAGCCCGGCGGTGATCCAGGCCTATCTCGGCACGGGTATCGACCATGCTTGAGGTGGAGAACCTCTGGGTTCGCTACGGGACCGTCGAAGCGGTGAAGGGCGTGTCCTTCAGCGTCCCGGCGGGATCGATCGTCAGCCTGATCGGGGCCAATGGCGCTGGCAAGACGACCAGCCTTCGGGCGCTGACGGGCCTCGTCAAGCCCGGTGGAGGGGAGTTACGGTTCGAGAGTACCTCGCTGGTCGGGCTCGCCCCGCACCAGATCGTGAACCTCGGCATCGCGCACGTGCCGGAGGGGCGCCGGCTCTTCCCCAAGATGACGGTGCTCGAGAACCTCACGATGGGCGCGTACCTCCGCTCGCGAGCGGACGTGGCGTCCACGCTGGCGATGATCTACGAGCACTTTCCGATCCTCCGTGAGCGCGGGCGGCAGCTCGCCGGCTCGCTGAGTGGCGGCGAGCAGCAGATGCTGGCCATCGCCCGCGCCCTCATGAGCCGCCCCAAGCTGCTCCTGCTGGACGAGCCTTCGATGGGGCTTTCGCCCATCATGACGGCAGAGGTCGGCAAGATCATCCGACAGATCAACGCGCTCGACGTGTCCATCATCCTGGTCGAGCAGAATGCGATGCTGGCGCTCACGCTCGCCCAGTACGGCTACGTCCTTCAGACGGGTCAGCTCGTGATGCAAGGCAAGGCCCAGGACCTCCTTCGTGACGAAGGGGTGAAGAAGGCCTACCTGGGGCTCTGAGGCGACGCGCCGTGACCGTGACCATCTCAGCGGTTGCGCGTCTTGAATTTGAAGTCCGCGGACACGGCACCATTCGACTTCATCTGGAAGTGGTACCAGGTGTTGGGCGTCAGACCGGAGATCGTCTGTGAATGCGATGTAACGAGGGTCGGATCCGGCGTCGTCGAGTTTCCGTAGGATGTCGTCAGGCCGTACACCAGCTGCGAATCGCTCGGCTTATTCGTCGTCCAGCCGACCGTCGCGCCGGACTTCGTGACCGAGAGGCTCACCTGCGAAATGACCGGGGCGGTGCTGCCGGTCGCTCCCCCCCCGGTCACCGCCGCCCCATTCGCCACCGTGACGGTGACTCCGGCCGATGTGGCTCTGTTGCCCGCTGCGTCGCGAGCCACCGCCGTCAGCACGTGGCCGCCGTCGGGGGCCGTCGTCGTGTTCCACGTCACCGTGTAAGGCGGCGTGGCGACCTCGGCCCCGAGGTTCACGCCGTCGAGCCTGAACTGCACGCCGGCCACGCCGACGTTGTCGCTGGCGCTCCCCGAGACGGCAACGGTGCTCGTCACGGTTGAGCCGGCGGTCGGAGCGGTGAGGGCAACGGTTGGCGGAGTCGTATCGCTCAAGGTCACCGTCAGGTTGGCCGTGCCCGTGTTCCCGGCGGCGTCACGCGCCGTGACGGTGACCGTGTTGGAGCCAAGCTGGAGGGCGATCGGGTTAGTGGTCCAGCTGCTCGTCCCGGTGGCGGCGCCGCTTCCGCCCCGGCTGTTCACCCACGTCACCTGGGTCACGCCGACGTTGTCCGCGGCGGTGCCCTTGAGAGTGAGCGACGAGCCGGTCGCGACGTAGGTCGAGCTGGTGGTCGGCGATGTGATCGCCACCGAGGGTGACGTCGAGTCCGCCGCGCCAATTCCGCTGCCGGTCACGATAGGAGAGATCGTGCCGCCACCAGTCGCGAAATTCAGACTGGCGCTCACGGTCGTGGTCGTCGTCGGCGTGAATCGCACGGTCACGGTCTGGCTCGTTCCGGCCCCGTTGAGAGAGAACGGGCTTCCTGACATGACACTGAACGGCGCGGCGACCGACACGGCCCCGGAAATCGTCCCGCCGCCGGTATTCGACACGAGGAAGGCCTGTTCCGTGAAGCTCCCCAGGTTGACGCCGCCGAAATTCACGGTGCCGGACGGGCTCACGGCAAAATCAGCTCGGGCCGCGGCGCTCGCGGCGCCCGAGCAGGCGCTTTCATTGCCGATGGCGTCCACCGCGGTCACGGCGACGTTGTAGAGCGAGCCGATGGTCAGCCCCGTGAGCCTGAGGCTCACGGTCTGGTTGGGACCAGGGCTGGATGTCGGTGAGGCGATCTGCGCCAAGGAAGATCCCAGGCACGGAGCACTCGAGGCGCTGTAGTAGACCCGATACGACTTTAGATCCGTCAGAGGGCTTCCGTCTGTATTCGTCGTCGGCGCGGTCCAGGTCGCGTCCAGGATCCCCGCCGTACCCGGACTCGTCATGAGGAGGACATCGAGGAGGAGAAGGCCGAGCCCAAGGCACGTGATGGCTGACCGCGTGTTCATCCGAGGCATCGTGGTCTCCGATGGTTCGCGCCTCCCTCGCCGGACTTTGCGTTCGTCGAGAAGAAGGTCTTTCGTCGTGAGACGCGAGTGCACCGGTGATGCCAGGCGGCGGTCGCGTCGTCGTGAGAGCGCTAAGTATCCGGAAACCGGAGATCGCGATGCCGAACCGAAAATCAACGAGGGCGAACGAGGGCGGCGACTTATGCCAGACGGACCATCCTGGGCGGGCGAACGTTGTGACGTTGACACCGCAGTTTTGAGAACGGTCGCAGTTCTGCGAATTCGCGCGGGCTGCTGCTAGACTGCCGATCGCGGATCGCCCATGTCCTCTTACGTGATCGTGTGGGTCCTGCTGATCCTCGCGTGGGCGGCGAACTTCGTCATCCGCATCGGGTTCTCCGCGCTGCTGCCGTCGATCATCGACGAGCTCCAGCTCTCCTACACGCGGGCGGGTCTACTCGCCTCCGCGTTCTTCTACGCCTACGTGCTCATGCAGATCCCGTCCGGCCTCCTCGGTGATCGATTCGGCCGGCGCCGCGTCTTGCTCATCGGCCTGGTGGGCGGAGCGCTCGCGGCGGGCCTCACCGGGCTGGCCGGTTCGCTCGTCACGCTCTTCCTCGCGCGGGCGTTGACGGGCGCCTTTCAGGGGTCGCTCTTCTCCAACGACCGGGCCATCATCGCGACCGTCACCCCGCCCGACCGAATCGGCCTCGGTCAGGGTGTCTCGTTCTCCGGACCCGGCCTCGGTCTCACGTTCGGGCTCGTCATCGGCGGGCTCCTCGTCGAGTTCCTCCCGTGGCGCACGGTGATGATGCTGTTCGGGCTCGGCCCGATCATGGCCGCGCTGCTCATCGCCCGCTACGTGCCGGCGCCGGCGCCGGCGGCAAAGCGAGTGCCCGTCGGCCAGCGTCTCCGGAGCCTCTTCTCGAACGGTCCGCTCTGGGTGCTCGCGCTCGTCAGCCTCTGCGCCATCGGCAACCAGTTCATCCTGGCGACGTGGTCGCCGCTGTTCTTCGCCGAGGTCGGCGTGACGGATCTGGCACGCGCCGGCAGCTACGCGGCGCTACAGGGGATCGCGGCTTCGCTGGGGATGGTCGCGAGCGGGTGGACGCACGACCGCCTGGTCGAGCGGGGCTACAGCTCGAAAAGCGTGATCGTGGCCGGGCTCAGCGGGCTGACGGTGTCGATGCTCGTCATGGCGGTCGTGATCGACAGGCGATCGATCCCGTGGCTGGCGGTCGTCCTGTTCGTGGCCGCCTTCTTCTGCTGGTCGATCTGGGGCGCGGTCTACGCGCTGCTGGCCAGGCTGGTCCGCCCGGACGAGCTGGGCACGGCGTTCGGGTTCAGCAACAGCATCAGCTTCATCGGCGCCATCGTCGGCCCCACCGCGACGGGCTGGGTGCGCGACCTCACGGGCTCGTTCAGCGCCGGCTGCGTGCTCGCGGCCCTGCTGGCCCTGCTCGGCGTCGTGCTCGCGTTCGCCGTTCGCGTGCCGGCGGCTCTTACACCGCCGCCACGCCCTCGACCTCGATCAGGAAATCCGGATGGAACAGACTCTTGACCACGATCAAGGTGCTGGCCGGAAGCTCGCCCTGGAAGACCTCGCTGCGCGCCTGAGCAACGGCCGGGAAGTCCTCGAGCTTGGTGATGTAGGTCGTGATCTTCATGAGACTCGCGAGATCGCCGCCGGCCGCCCGCAAGACCCCGCGTAGATTGTCGAAGACCTGCCGTGCCTGCGCGCGCACGTCGCCCTTGCCGACGATGTTTCCCGTCGCGTCCCACGCGACCTGTCCGGAGATGTAGAGGAGCCGGCCTCCTTCCATCCGCGTCGCCATCTTGTAATTCGCGACCGGCTTCGCCTCGGGTGTCGCAATCGTGCTGAACGGCATCGTCGATCCTCCTGATGTATAGGCGCCTACGCGATGGCCGCGATCACTTCGATCTCGACCAGGAACTCCGGCCGCGCGAGCCCCGGGATCTCGACCAGGGTCGAGGCCGGGAAGTCGCCCTTGTAGAAGTCGCGCCGCACCGGGCCGCGGTGCTGTCCCCAGGAATCGATGCTGAGCACCCACGTGGTCTCTTTCACCACGCTGGCCGACGTCGCGCCGGCGGCGCGCAGCACATGGCCGATATTCTCGTAGACCTTGTCGGCCTGGCGTCGCCAGTCGCCGACCCCCGCCACGGAGCCGTCGGGATTGTTCGCGACCTGACCGGCCAGGTAGAGCAGGCGACCGCCGTTGACGATCACGCCCTGGTGGAAGTCGCCGCCGTGATTCTCGGCGTTGTACTTCTCGAGCAACGGCTTGCCGCTGAGGGAGCCGCCCAGGTCCACGACCAACTCCACCTCGATGAGCATGGCCGGGTCGGCCAGACGGCGCACGACCAGTCCCGTCGAGGCCGGCCGCGTGCCGAAGAACTTGTTGCGCTCCGCGCGGCCGCTCGCGTTGTAGGCCTCGATGTCCGTCACGTAGACGAGCTGCTTGATGACATTGTCGAACTGCGTCTCGGCCCGCGACAGGACGGCCTGCAGACGCTCGAACGTGCGCCGCGCCTGGGGGCCCATCCCGCCGGCCACGAGATTGCCGTCCGGACCTCTGCCGGTCAGGCCGGCGGTGAACAGCACTCTCGACGGATTGACGCTCACGCCCGGCATGAAGCCACGGCCGCTCTCGACAGGGCGTTCGGCGAGGATATCTCGGCGATCCATCACGTCCTCCTTCCGGGGAAGACCTCACAGGTCACAAGCGTGCGGGGTGTCCGGCAACGGGCAAATACTGCTCCAACCGCGTCGCCCCGGTCAAGGAGCAGTGCTAGTCTCTATCAGCGAAGTGGAGATGCCGGGAGCACAGGAGGCGCCCATGAGGAGATGGATGACCGGCCGCGTGGGGATCGCCGCACTCGCGGCGACATCGCTCGCCGCATGCTCGACGACGACGGAGCAAGGTGCTGTCGGGGTGGAGCGGCGGCAGTTCCTCCTCATTTCATCGGCCGAGGTGGATCAAGCCGCGGCGGCCCAGTACCAGACCGTGCTCAAGGAGCAGAACCCGAAGGGCAACGTCAACAAAGATCCTCAACAGGTGGAGCGCGTTCGCGCCATCGCCAAGCGGCTCATCCCGCAAACCGCGGTCTTTCGCAAGGACGCGCTCGACTGGAAATGGGAGGTGAACGTGTTGACCTCGCCCGAGGTCAACGCGTGGTGCATGCCCGGGGGCAAGATCGCGGTCTATACGGGCATCATCGAGAAGATCCAGATCACCGACGACGAGCTCGCCGCGGTCATGGGACACGAGATCTCTCACGCGCTGCGCGAGCATGGCCGTGAGCGCGCTTCGCAGCAGGTCGCCGCCGGCGTCGGCGCGAGCCTGGCGGGAGCCGTGGCCGATGTCTTCCTCCCGGGCTCCGGGCAGGTCAGCACCGGTCTCGCGGGCGTGGTCGGGCAGGTCACCTACGTGCTGCCGTACTCGCGCATCCACGAGACCGAAGCCGATCGCATGGGCGTCGAGCTGGCCGCGCGCGCCGGCTACGATCCGCGGGCCGCGATCGCGCTCTGGCAGAAGATGGCGAAGCTCTCGAGCGGCGGCGCGCCGCCGAAGCTCCTCTCGACCCACCCGTCGCACGAAGACCGCATCAAGGATCTGACGGAGTTTTCCCAGAAGGTGCTCCCGCTCTACGAAGAGGCGCGTGTCAAGAAGTAGGCCGGTCCGCTAGGCGAAACGCCACCCTTCGCATATACTCTGCGCGCTCGAGCGGGAGACCGGCTCCCCGCGCGGAGAACCAGGTGCCGATCCTCAGCGTTCGCGACGTCACGGTCCGGTTCGGCGGCATCCTCGCACTGGACGGGGTCTCGTTCGACATCGAGCCCCGACAGATCGTGGGTTTGATCGGGCCGAACGGCGCGGGCAAGACCACCTTGTTCAACTGCTTGAGCCGCCTCTACACGGCCTCCGCGGGCACGGCCAGCTTCGAGGGCGCCCCGCTGTTGAGGCAACCGGCGCACAAGATCGTCGGGCTCGGGATCGGCCGGACCTTCCAGAATCTCGCCCTCTTCCCCACCCAGAGCGTCCTGCAGAACGTGATGGTCGGCGCCCACTGCCGCACCTCCAGCGACTTTCTCTCGAACGCGCTCAAGCTCGGCTGGGTCGCGCGCGAAGAGGCCCAGTGCCGGGCCCACGCCGAGGAGCTCCTGGATTTCCTCGACCTCGGCCGGGTCGCGCACCATCCGGCCGCCGGCTTGCCCTTCGCGACGCTCAAGCGCGTCGAGCTGGCGCGGGCGCTCGCCAGCCGCCCGAAGCTCCTGCTGCTCGACGAGCCCGCGGGCGGGCTCAATCACGAGGAAGTCGGCACGCTCGGCGCGCTCATCCAGCGCATCCGTGCCGAGCGCGGACTGACGATTCTGCTGGTCGAGCACCACATGAGCCTGGTCATGCAGGTCTCGGACAAGGTGGTCGTGCTCGACTTCGGCCGGAAGATCGCCGAGGGCACGCCGGCCGAGGTGCAGCGAAACCCAGAGGTGATCCGGGCCTATTTGGGGAGCGAGGCCGCGTGAGCGCGCTCCTGGACGTGCAAGGGCTCGAGGCCTTCTACGGACGGACGAAGGCCTTGCATGGGGTCAGCTTCGGCATGGTGAAGGGCGGGATCACGACGATCCTGGGCGCGAACGGCGCGGGCAAGACGACCACGTTGCGCGCGATCTCGCGGATGGTCCGCACGGCCGGCACGATTCGCTTCGAGGGCGAGGCGCTCGAGCGCAAGGCCACCGAGGACGTCGTGCAGCTCGGCATCGCGCACGCGCCCGAGGGACGCGGCACGTTCGTGCACCTCACCGTCGAGGAAAATCTGAGACTGGGGGCCTGGGGCCGACGCGAGCGCGGGAATCTCAAGGACGACTTCGAGCGCGTGTTCGGCTACTTCCCGGTGTTGCGCGAGCGGCGGCGCCAGGCGGCCGGCACGCTCTCGGGCGGCGAGCAGCAGATGCTCGCCGTCGCTCGCGCGCTGATGCTGCGGCCGCGCTTGCTGCTGCTCGACGAGCCCTCGCTCGGGCTCGCACCCCTCGTCGTGCGCGAGATCTTCAGGATTCTCAGGACGATCAATCAGACCGGCGTCAGCATCCTGCTCGTCGAGCAGAACGCCGCGCTCGCGCTGGACCTGGCCGACCACGTGTTCCTGCTCGAGACCGGGCGCGTTGTGATGGACGGGCCCTCGGACGTGCTGCGCAAGGACGACGCGATCCGCCGCGCGTACCTGGGGTACTGAGATGGACATCTTCATCCAGCAGGTCGTCTCGGGGCTCGCCACCGGCGGCATCTACGCCAGCCTGGCGCTCGCCCTGGTCATGATCTATCAGGCCACCGACGTCGTGAACTTCGCGCAGGGCGAGCTGGCGATGTTCGCGACCTACATCTGCTGGTCGCTGATCAACGCGGGGATGCCCTACTGGGCCGCGTTCCTGACCACCCTGGCCATCGCGTTCGTGGGCGGTGTCGTGATCGAGCGCGTGGTGATCCGCCCGGTCGAGAACGCGCCCATCCTTTCGATCGTCATGGTCACGCTCGGGCTCCTGGTCATTTGCAACAGCGTCGCCGGCTGGATCTGGACCTACTTGCAGAAGCCGTTCCCGAGCCCCTTCTCGCCGAATCCGTTCAAGGTCGGCAACGTCGTCTTCGGCGCGCACGACGTCGGGCAGATCGAGGTCACCTTGCTCGTGCTCCTGTGCATCTATCTGTTCTTCCGGTTCACGCCGCTGGGGCTCGCCATGCGCGCGGCCGCGCACAACCCGGTCTCGAGCCGACTCGTCGGGATCCGTGTGGGCTGGATGCTCGCGCTCGGTTGGGGCCTGGCCGCCGTCTTCGGCGCCGTCGCGGGAATGATGGTCGCACCGGTCCTCACCCTGGAGCCCAATCTCATGGGCGGCGTGCAGATCTACGCCTTCGCCGCGGCGACCCTCGGGGGCTTCACGAGCCCGGGCGGCGCGGTGCTCGGCGGCTTCATCGTCGGCGTCGTCGAGAACCTCGTGGGGACCTACGTGAGCTTCATCGGCACCGAGCTCAAGTTCACGGTCGCGCTGGCGATGATCATCGTGGTGCTGCTGGTCAAGCCGACGGGACTCTTCGGCAGCACAGTGGTCAAGCGAGTGTGAGCGCCAGGCACCTGCCGCGCCTCGTCGGCCTGCTGGCGCTCCTGCTGGCAGCGTGCGCGCTGCCGTTCGTGCTGAGCAACTTTCGACTCTTCCAGTTCTCGCAGGTCTACATCTACGCGATCGCGATCCTCGGCCTGAACATGTTGACCGGCTACAACGGTCAGTTCTCGCTGGGCCACGGCGCGTTCTACGCGGTGGGCGCGTACGTCTCGGCGATCATGATGGACCGCTGGAACATCCCGTACGGCTGGACGATCCCGGTGGCCGGCGTGCTCTGCCTGATCGTCGGATTCCTCTTCGGCCTTCCGGCGCTGCGGCTCGAGGGGCTCTATCTCGCGCTGGCCACCTTCTCGCTGGCGCTGGCGGTCCCACAGATCCTCAAGTATTTCGAGCACTGGACGGGCGGCTCGCAGGGCATCGTGCTGAGTAAGCCCAGCGCCCCGTTCGGCCTGCGACTGAATCCCGATCAGTGGCTCTACTTCGTGACCCTGGGCGTGCTCGTGCTCCTGTTCTGGCTCGGGGCCAATTTGTTGCGCGGCCGGGTCGGCCGCGCCATCGTCGCGATCCGGGACAACCACATCGCCGCCGAGGCGATGGGCATCAACACGGCACTCTACAAGTCGCTGGTCTTCGGGGTGAGCGCGGCCTACACCGGGGTGGCGGGAGCCTTGTCGGCCTGCGTGATCGCCTACGTCGCGCCGGACTCCTTCAACGTGTTCTTGTCGGTGACGCTCCTGATCGGCAGCGTCATCGGCGGTCTGGCGTCGATTTCCGGCGCCGTGTTCGGGGCGTTGTTCATCCAGTTCGTCCCGAACTGGGCCCAGGACATCTCCAAGGCAGCACCCTGGGCGATCTTCGGCGTGTTCCTGATCGGGTTCATGTACCTCATGCCGTTTGGCATCGCCGGGGGGATCCGGCTACTCTGGATCCGGGCTACCCGGTCCCGAGTTCAACAGGAGGGACGTGGCGCCGTTCCCTCACAAGCTCATACAACGACGTGAATGGAGGAGTGTTCATGAGACGTACTCCGCAACTGCTCGCCCTTGTGCTCGCCCTGGGCATGGCCGCCGTGTCCACGGTCCCGGCCGGCGCCCAGACGGTGGTCGGCGTCACCGCGACCGAGATCAAGATCGGCAACACGAACCCCTACAGTGGCCCCGCCTCGGCGTACGGCACGATCGGCAAGACGATCGCGGCCTACTTCAAGAAGGTGAACGACGAGGGTGGCATCAACGGCCGGAAGATCAACTTCATCACCTACGACGATGCCTACACGCCACCCAAAACCGTCGAGATGGTGCGCAAGCTGGTCGAGCAGGATCAGGTCGCCGCGCTGTTCCAGACGCTCGGCACGCCGACCAATACCGCCATCCACAAGTACGTCAACCAGCAGAAGGTGCCGCACCTCTTCGTGGCCACCGGCGCCACCAAGTGGGACGACCCGAAGAACTTCCCGTGGACGATGGGCTTCCAGCCCAACTACCAGACCGAGGGCAGGGTCTACGCGGCCTACATCCTCAAGAACATCCCCGACGCGAAGATCGGCATCCTCTATCAGAACGACGACTACGGCAAAGACTACGTCAAAGGCATGGAGGACGGCCTCGGCGCCGCGGCCTCGAAGCTGATCGTGCTCAAGCAGAGCCACGAGGTGACGGACCCGACGATCGACTCGCAGATCATCAATCTGAAGAACTCCGGGGCCAACGTGTTCTTCAACGTGACGATCCCGAAGTTCGCGGTGCAGGCGATCCGGAAGGCCCACGACATCGGCTGGAAGCCCACGCACTTCCTCAACAACGTATCGAGCTCGTACGCCAGCGTGCTCAAGCCCGCCGGGGTCGAGGCCTCCAGGGGCCTGATCACCGCGCTCTACACCAAGGTCGTCACCGACCCGCAGTGGAAGAACGACAAGGGCTTCCAGGACTGGGTCGCGTTCATGAAGAAGTACTACCCCGAGGGCAGCCTCGAGGACGACTCGAACTTCTTCGGCTACAGCGCGGCAGTACTAATGACGCAGGTGATCAAGCAGTGCGGTAACGACCTGTCACGCGAGAACATCATGCGGCAGGCGGAGAACCTCAAGAACGTCGAGCTGCCGTTTCTGCTGCCGGGTATCAAGGTGGACACCAGCCCGACGGATCACGCCCCCATCCAGCAGGAGCGGCTGGCCAAGTTCAACGGCGAGTACTGGGAGCTGTTCGGCGAGATCTTCGACGCCTTCCACAAGTAACGAGCGACGCAAGCGGGCGGGGCGGTCTCCTGCGGCCGCCTCGCCCGGCTCAATCCCGTGCGTGCGACTTGTCCTGGCCGCTCGCGCCGCGGCGCCAGTACCAGATCTCCAGCTCTCGCTTGAGCCGTCCGAGCATCGGCTTTCGAGCTTCGACTGTCGGCGCCTCGCGTACGCCTCGTGACGGGCTGGGCCCCGGCGGCACCTCGCGTGCCGCCGGTGAGGTGACCATCGGCAAGGTCGGCGACTTCGATTTTCGAATGCTCAAGCTCCAGGGCCTGGACGCTCGCTGAGGCGGACCGTCGAGATCGGCCTCTCCGCCGTCGTGGCCGCCGATTGCGGAGGCCGCGCTGGGTGCCGAGATCGAGGCGGCGACCGCGAGGGCCGTCGACCGGACCTCAGAGGGCTTGGAGCTCGATGCGCCCGATGAGGCGATCGAAGGCCGTTGGAAGAAATGGTTAGCATCGCTCGCCACAGTGGCCGCGACCCCGATCTCCTCGAGAAACCGTCGGATCGGTTCGGGGTTCCCGTGGCGGTAGGCGCCGATGAGCGACAGCGCGACCGCGGGATGCAGGCTCGCCGTGGGCTCGTAGGACGTCCGGCGGCCGAGCACCTTGAGATGCCCGGTCACCCGGTGACGGAGCGTGACCTGGAAGCTTTGCGGGCCCGAGCCCCAGTGGCTCGCGTCGAGGCGATCGACCGGCGAGCACTCACCGACGATCGTCCACGCCGGTGCGAGCTCGCCGAGCGCGAGCGCCAGAGCTCTCTGGAAGTCCGCCTGAGCCAGCATGCGTCGCCGGACGTCGAGCCAACCCCTACAGGGCGAGCTCGTTCTTCACCGCTCGGACACCCGGTATCCCGCGGACCACGTCGGAGGCATGCGACTTGGCTTTCGGGTCCTGGACCTTTCCGCGCAGGGTCACCACGCTGTTGTCCGAGCGCACCTTGATGGCCGCGTCCTTGAGCTGCGTGTCCTTGAGGAGCCGCTCCCGGATGGCGGTCTCGATCCCGTCGTCCTTCGCGTCGACCGCCTTGCGCTGCTCGTCGGGCACGATCTGCAGCGCGTTGCTCACGTAGGCGACGCCCGAGATGCCGCGCGTGATCTCTTCGGCCGCGGTCCGTTCCTCGGTGCTCGAGACCTTCCCGCGCAGCATGACGACCGCCGCACGCGTCTCGACCGAGATGTGACGCGCCTTCGTACGATTGTCCGTGGTGAGGGCGAGCTTCGTCTTGGTGGTGATCCAGGAGTCCTTCATGGCCTGACCGGCGCCGTCCCCGCTCGGCTTCGCCGCCTCGTCAGCCTTCGCGGTCTTCTTCACTTCGGGAGTCGTCGGTGATTGCTGAGCGAGCAAGACGGCCGGCGGTAACATCAGCGCGACCGTGGCCAAGATCAACAGTCCCCTCTTCATGGCGTTCCTCCCGTTTCTCGGGCCCCTTTTATGGAAGACTCAATGGGAAGTGAGCATGGGCGATGCCATGAGCGTGGGCGGCAAGAACTTCGAAAAATCAGACGACTAGCGGCGGCTCCGGGTGGTCAGAGTGGCAAGGCCGTGCGAAGGGGGCAATTGGGACGCTTAGGGATTCGATTGGCGGGCTCGAATATACGGATTGCCCGCATGGTGAGCTTGAAAGTCGGTCCAGGCGTCGATGCCGCGCTGCATGAAGTCGCGCATGAATTCCCAGCTGGTGGCCTTCAGAGCTTGGTCCGGTAGGAACGTGTACCAGGCCACGCGCAGGCCGAGAGCGAGGTGCTCGGGCAAGCTCAGCGGCCGGGGCAGCCTGCCTTGCATGACCGAGAGCGTGCCAGCCACTGCGGCGCGAGCCTCCTTGATCTCGTCCACCGAATGCGGCGACTCGAACTGCACCCAGTCGACCTGACCGCGACTCAGATAGGCGTTCAGTCGCTCGAGAAGCTCGCTCATGCCTCCGTTCACCGCGTCGCGCGCGTAGCACTGGGCCATGATCACGAAGTCGGGATCGAGCTCGTCGCGCGCACGAACCGCGGCCTGGTAGCGCTCGACGGCCGCCTCGCGCGAGACCACCTCGATACCGGCCGACTGCGTCGCGCGCTTGCCCTCGATGGGCTGATCGTCGATGCGAATGCCGGCAAGGCCGGCTCGGATGCTCTCGTGCACGAGCCGGCGCACCGCGGGCGGCCCACCGTGGCCTGTATCGCCGTCGAGGATTACCGGGAAGGAAACGGCGCACGCGATGTACCCCGCGAACTGGAGGCACTCGGTGGCCGAGAGGAGGCCGGTGTCGGGGAGCGCGGTGTAGTTACCACCGGTGATGCCAGTGCCCACGAACGCCGCTTCGCAGCCGGCGGCCTCCATGATCGTTGCGTGAAAGGCATTCGGCGCGCCCAGCACCGCCAGCACTCGATCGTCGCGAGCCAGCAGCGCCCTGAGCTTCGTCGAGGGTCGAGGCGCCGCTCGGTCAGACACGAGCTGTGGTCGGAGCGGCACCGACCGGTGCCTGCTTGAACCGACGGTAGAAGCGCGCGGCGTTGTCCCAGAAGAGCTTGCGCTTGATGGGCTCGGGCAGATCCCACGCCATCACCGTGTCCACCGACTTTGGAAACCAGCTTTCTCCATGCGGATAGTCCGAGGCGTACATCAAGATGTCCTCGCCGAGGAGCTGGATGACCGCTTTGGTCAGCTCGACGCCTTCCGACATCTCGATGGTCTGGAAGAAACGACCGGAGGTGATGTAGTCGGTCGGCTTGCACTTGAGCGGTGGCAGAGCTCGCGCGACGGACTCGGCGTGCTCGTCCAGTCGCCTGGCCCAGAACGGAAGCCATCCGTGGCCGGCCTCGAGCACTCCGAGTCGCAGATTCGGATACCGATCGAGCACACCCGCGCCGATGAGCGCGGCCATGTTGCGCATACCGCACCATGGATGCGCGGCCGAGCGCTGGAGCCAGAGGTTGTCCCACGTATCCAGACCTCCGGGGGCGTACGGCGGCATGACGGTGAACGTGTGCAGCACGACCGCCAGGTCGTGACGCTGCGCGGCCGCCCAGTACGGCTCGAGATCGGGATGGTCCAGAGGCATGCCGTAAGGCGCATAGCAGAAGAGCGCCAGGGCCCACGGCTGCGCGGCGCATCGCTCGACCTCCGCGAGGCTTCCGGGGACGTCGCGGCCGGAGACCAGGATGACGCCGCTCAGACGATCGGGATAGACCGAGCAGTAGTCCGCCATCCAGCGATGGTAGGCGCGGTACAGCGCGAGCTCCTGCCCGATGTCCTCGACGGTCGTCCAGGTGCCGAACCAGCCGGAGGGCAGCAGCAGGTTGACGTCGACGCCTTCGGAGTCCATATCGGCGATGCGCGCCGCGGGATCGTGGTCGACCCGCGGGTCAGGATCGCGGCCCTTGTGCGCGCCGCTGTAGGCGCCCATGTACGCGCGGGGGTCCGCCGGCCGGGCCGCCGGCTCGCCGAGACGCCGCTCGTACTTGCGCTCGCCGGCGTGATACGAGATCTGGCCGGTGCGCTTGTTCACGCGGCGCAGATCGCCCAGCGGCTCGAGCGCAGCGCGCTCGGGCGAGGCCAGATAGCCCTCGAGAACATCCATTGTCGGCCCGACGTGGGTGTCGGCGTCGAAGATCAGATATCCGTTTCGCGCCACGGTGGTGTCCTCCAGGCGTTCGAGGTCGAGCGCAACGTGGGTCAATCGACGCCGGTGAGAATCGGCCCAAAGAGACGCGGCGTCAAGAGGTCACCACCCTTGACGCTCCCGACTGCCGAGGCTACGCTCCCCGGCGCCCTGGCCGCCGCGATGCAGGTGGCCAAACCGGGAGAAAATCGTGAACAGGCCGGGGATCGCTTCATCCGCGACTGGCGCGAGCTCCAGGAAGGGCCGTTTGGTCAGCTCTGGGTTAGCGCCGCGATGGACGAGATGATCTCGGCGCTGCACGAGCGGCTCGTCGTCGGCCCGAGATCGGCGTCTTGACGAGCCGCCCGTGGCGGGCGCAGGATGTCGCGATGCGAGCGGGTTGCCGCCGCTCGCCGACCCCATGATCACCGACACGGTGCCGGCAGCGACCACGCCGTTGGCGATTGCGCGCGCGCTCGCGCCGCGCATCCGCGAGCGGGCCGCCGAGATCGAGGCCGCGCGACAGCTTCCCCACGAGCTCGTCATGGACATCGCCAACGCCCGCCTCTTCAGGGTGGCGCTGCCCGAGGCCGAAGGTGGGCTGGGCGCCGACATCCTCACGACCCTGCACGTGATCGAGGAGATCGCGCGGGCCGACGGCTCGACGGGCTGGTGCCTGGCGATGGGGATCAACACCCTGCGCCAGAGCGCGCAGTTCGCGCCCGAGGTGCGCCGTCAGATCTTCTTCAGTGATCCGATCGGCATCTCGGCGGGATCGGCGAATCCCCGCGGCCGGGCCGTCGCGGCGCCGGGCGGCTATCGGGTGACCGGCCACTGGTTCTTCGCCAGCGGCTGCATGCACTCGTCTGCGCTGCACGGCGCCTGCAAGGTCTTCGACGGCGACAAGCCCAGGCTCCGGCCCAACGGGGATCAGGAGATCCGGATCGCCTATTTCTATCCGAAATCCGTCGCGCGCATCGTGGACACCTGGGACGTGAGCGGCCTGCGCGGCACGGGCAGCCACGACATCGAGGTCGAGGAGCTGTTCGTGCCCGAGGAGCGCACCTTCTCCGCCCTCGATCTGCGCGCCCGCGTGACTGGGCCGATGAATCGCATGCACGGCTTCGACCTCGCGGGGTGCGGCTTCTGCTGCGTCGGGCTGGGCGTCGCGCGCGCCGCGATCGACGCCTTCGTCGAGCTGGCGCAGGTGAAGATCCCGCGCTCGTCGTCCGAGCTCCTGCGCGACCGGGCGCTGGTGCAGGCGAAGATCGGCGAGGCCGAGGCCATATTGAGATCGGGCCGCGCGCTCCTGTTCGACGTCGTCGGGGAGATGTGGGAGACCGCCGTCGCCGCGCGGCCGATCACCGAGCGTCAGCGCGCCGATCTACGCCTCGCGATGACGCACGCGGCCCAGAGCGCGGCCGCGGCCACGCACATGGTCTGCGCCACCGCCGGGACGACGTCGATCTTCACGTCGAGCCCGCTCGAGCGCTACGCGCGCGACGCCGAGGTCGTCACCCGCCACAATCAGCTTCAGTTCGTGAACTACGAGGCGGTGGGACGCACCGTGCTCGGGCTCGAGTCGAACAGCCCGCTGTTCTAGCCGGTGTGGAGGGCCCCATGAGCACTCGCCGCGAGTTCGTCGAAGGCGCCGCCGGCGCGGCCGGTATCGCGTTCGTTGCCTGCAATCTGACGAGCGCTACACCGGTGCAGGCGCAGGGGCGGCGCCGGGAAGTCGTCGTGAACGGCCGGCGCGTCAAGACCGTCGACGTGCATGCGCACTGCGCCGTGCCCGAGGCGATGGCCCTGATGGGCAGGAAGGTCGAGCCGCAGACGTTGCTCATGTCCCAGCCCGCCGATCGGATCCGCGCGATGGACGAGCAGGGCATCGACGTCGAGGCGCTGAGCATCAACCCGTACTGGTACAAGGCCGACCGGGACGTCGCCCGCGAGCTCATCAGGATTCAGAACGAGAAGCTTGCCGAGGCCTGCGCGGCGAATCCCGATCGCTTCGTCGCGTTCGCGTCGGTGGCGTTGCAGCACCCGGACCTCGCCGCGGAGCAGCTGGAAGAAGGCGTCAAGAAGTACGGCCTGCGCGGCGCCGGCGTGGGCGGCAGCGTCGCCGGCGAGGATCTGGCCGACCCGAGGTTCCACCCTTTCTGGGCCAAGGCCGAGCAACTGGGCGTGCTGGTGTTCATCCACCCGCAGGCCGACGGCGCCGCGGCCGATCTCAAGCCGCGGCTCCGGGGCAGCGGCGGGCTCGAGAACGCCATCGGCAATCCGCTCGAGACGACGATCGCGCTCTCTCACCTGATCTTCGAAGGCACGCTCGACCGGTTCCCCGGGCTGAAGATCTGCGCGGCGCACGGCGGCGGCTATCTGCCGTCCTACGCGGCGCGCTCCGACGCGATCTGCGTGACCTTTCCGGACCGGTGCACCAAACCGCTCAGGAAGAAGCCGACGGAATATCTCAAGCAGCTCTACTTCGACTCGCTCGTCTTCACGCCCGAGGCGCTGCGCCACCTGGTGGCCGAGACCGGTCCGAACCAGATCGTCATGGGCACCGACTACCCGTTCCCGTGGACGAGGACATCGGTCGACCACATCCTCGGCACGCCCGGTCTGAGCGACGACGAGCGCGTGGCGATGCTCGGCGGGACCGCGGCGAGGCTCCTCGGAATCAAGGCGTAGCGCGGCGGCGCTAGTTCGAGGCGGCGGCCGCCTTGCGCCGGGCGATCCAGGCGTCGGTCCGCGCCTCGAGCACGTCGAGCGGGAGCGCGCCGTCGGCCAGCACCGCGTCGTGGAAGGCGCGGACGTCGAACCGGGCGCCGAGCTCCCGCGTGGCCCGCTCGCGAAGCTCCTGGAACTTTCGCTGGCCGATCTTGTAGGCGAGCGCCTGGCCGGGCGAGACGATGTAGCGATCGATCTCGACCACGATCTCGCGCTCGGGCTTGGCCGAGTTGGCCTTGAAGTAGTCGATCGCCTGCTGACGGCTCCAGCCGAAGGCATGGATGCCCGTGTCGACTACGAGCCGGACCGCCCGCCACATCTGATAGTTGAGCGCTCCGAAGTGCGAGTACGGGTCCTTGTAGAAGCCCATCTCGTGGCCGAGCGTCTCGGCATAGAGCGCCCAGCCTTCGCCGTACGCTTCGTAGCCGCCGTACTTCCTGAAGTTCGGCAGATCCGGCTGCTCCTGAGCGAGCGCGATCTGTAGGTGATGGCCGGGGACGGCCTCGTGGAGTACCAGCGCCTCCATCTCCCACTTCGGTCGGGTGTCGACCGCCGAGAGGTTGGCGGAGAAGGATCCGGGCCGGCCCGCGGCGAGCGAGCCCGCGTCGTACGCGCCCGCGCTGCGCGACGCGGCGTTGTGCGCCGGCATCGGCACCACACCGTAGGGCAGGCGAGGCATCCGACCGAAGAGCCTGATCACCTCGGGATCGGCGCGCTTGGCGATCTCGCGATAGCCGGCCAGCAGATCCTCGGGCCGCGAGAAGAAGAAGCGGGGATCGGTGCGCAGGACCTCGAAGAACGCGGCGAGATCCCCGGCGAAGCCGGTGGCGCGCATGATCCCTTCCATTTCGGTGCGAATCTGCTTGACCTCGGCGAGCCCGATGTCGTGAATCTGCTTGGGTGTGAGACGCGTGGTCGTCGACTGGGCGACCAGATAGGCATACCAGGCCTGTCCGTCGGGCAAGGCACTGGCCGCCAGCGACTCGCGGCAGCTGGAGACGTACTCGATCGCGATGAAGTCGCGCAGCCGCCGGAACGCCGGCAGCGCCTGCGCCTTGAGGAGCTTCGCGGCCTCGAGTCTCAGCGCTTCGCGCCGGTCCGCGGGAATCGTGTCGGGCATCCTCTGGAAGGCGCCGAGGAAGGGGCTCGCCGCCGGATCCTCGACGAGGATCGCATCAGCCTGGGCGGCCACGTTGCGAAGCGTGATCTTCGGCGGTGTCACGCCTCGACGGAGCCCTTCCTTCATCGCGGCGATCGTCTGCTCGACGAGCACGGGGGTCCCGCGCAGACGGCTCAGAATGGCCTCGTAGTCCGCCGCGGTCCGGGCCGGCATCTGCTCGCTGAGGGCCTGAGGTACGCCCTGGTGGATGCCGTACAGCTGGGTCAGCGGCAACAGCTCCCAAGGAAATCGGCGCCCCGCGTGCTGCGCCTCGGCCTGGCGCCGGAAGAGATCGTAGTTGAGCGCGTCCTGGGGCGAGAGCTTCGTTCGATCGATCGTCGCGAGCGCCCTGGTCGGCAATTCGAGAT
The DNA here is from genome assembly GCA_003221615.1 of Candidatus Rokuibacteriota bacterium. Taxonomy (GTDB): domain Bacteria; phylum Methylomirabilota; class Methylomirabilia; order Rokubacteriales; family CSP1-6; genus AR31. The sequence goes on from QHSQ01000036.1 coordinate 28,667, forward strand.
CGGCCTTGCGACGGGCGATCGCCGCCGACGACCGGTCGGTCCATCGATCGTTCTGGCCGGCGGCGCCGACTTCCGTGGCGAACTCCGGGAACTCGTGGAGCAGATAGTCCCAATGAAGCTGGAAGAGCCGATGCAGGCGCGCGGGGTCCGGAGTCTTGCCCGCCTCGGCGATCAAGCTCTCGACGCCGGCGTGGAAGGAGTCCGAGGGAGCGCCGAACGAAGACCCAGGAGCCCAGAGCAGCACCACGAGGGCTCCGAGGCCGCACATCGCCCGGACGCGCGGCGTCAGGACCACGAGCTACCTCGGCGCGTCGGCGGCGATCACACCCTGCGCTGCAGGAAGTCGGTCACGTTCGGTCTCCGCTTCCGTCCGCGCGCTCCTTGATCGAGATGCGCCAGTGGATGCGGTCTTCCTCGGGCGGGTAGTCGCCCGCCGCCTTGTGATAGGAGCAGCGGTTGTCCCAGATGACGATGTCGCCCTTGCGCCACCTGTGGCGATACTGGCCGTCGGGCTGGATCATGTAACCCGTCAGCTCGTCGATCAGCGCGTCGCTCTCCGCCGCGTCCACTCCCTCGATGCGCAAGATCTTCCCGGGATCGAAGTAGAGCGCCTTGCGCTTGGTCTCGGGGTGCGTGCGGATGATCGGGTGGAAGACCGGCTTCCACTCGCGGTCCTCCGCGTTCAAGAGCGCGGTCGCCTTGCGCCGGCCGCCGTACGTGAACGCCCCGAGCCGACCATCGAGCCGCTGCTTGAGCCTCTCCGGCAGCGCGTCGTACGCGGCGTACATGCTGGCGAACAGCGTGTCGCCGCCCCGGCTCGGAACGGCCAGCGCGTAGAGCTGGGTGGCCTTGAACGGCTCCTGGTCGTAGGCGCCGTCGGTGTGCCAGCCCTCGGCGCCGCGCCGATAGATCGCCATGTCGAGCGCGCCGTCGGCGCCGAACTTGTTGGCGCCGAGCAGGGTGATCTCGGGATAGTCCGGATGGCGCGTCATCTTCGACGGATGCGG
>QHSQ01000184.1 GCA_003221615.1 Candidatus Rokuibacteriota bacterium
TATTCGATCAGCGTTCGGTTCTGCTTGGCCTGTAGTAAGTCTTTGTCGCCTTGCTCGTAGTCGTCCAGCGCGATCGCCTGCAGACCGGGAAGCCCGAGCACCGTCAGCGCATCGTAACAGACCCGATCCATGCAGAGGACCCAGAGCTGGAAGCCTGGGCAGTGACGCTGCAGTGATCGATAGAGCGCCAGGCCGCGCGGCAAATAGTTCCGGTCGAAGTAGGTGCAGAAGTAGCGCGTCAACGGCGGTCCGCGAGTTGCCCGGACCAGCGGGCAATGAGATTGCCAACCTCTTTCACCTCGGCATCGGTCAGCTGGGGATGCATCGGCAAGCTGAGGATGCGCCGGCAGATGGTCTCAGTCTCCGGCAGACCCGCTCCATCCGGAAGGACTCGTCCCTGATATGCCGGCTGCAAGTGCACCGGTACTGGGTAGTGAATCAGAGTCCCGACGCCGTTGGCCTTGAGGAACGATCGTAAGTCGTCCCGACGATCGCTGCGGACGACATACTGATGGTAGGCATGGCTCGCGCCCGTCCGGGAGCTTGGAATCATCACCGGCGTGCCCGTGAGGGCGGCGTCGTAGAGGCGAGCGAGCTCGCGACGCCTCGCGTTCTCCTTGTCGAGGTACTTGAGCTTCACTCGCAGGATAGCCGCTTGGAGCTCGTCCAGCCGCGTGTTCATGCCGGGAAAGTCGCTGACATAGCGCTCACGCCACCCGTACTCCCGGAGCCCGCGTATCCTGTCTGCGAGCTTTCGATCACTGGTGACCACGGCGCCTCCATCTCCCAGCGCTCCCAGGTTCTTCGTCGGGTAAAAGCTGAAGGCGGCCACGTGTCCCCAAATTCCCGTCTTCCGGTCGTCCAGGACGGCTCCGTGCGACTGGGCGCAGTCTTCGATGACCGTCAAGCCGTACTGTTCGGCGATGCTCATGATCGCGGGCATGTCGGCAGGATGGCCATAGAGATGAACGGGGATGATGGCTTTGATCCGGCGGGTGGGCTGCGCCTTGATCACATCTTCGAGCCGATTCGTATCGATCGTGGCGGTCGCCGGTTCGATGTCGGTCAGTACCGCTTGAGCACCGGCCAACTCAACGGTTGCGACCGTGGCGACAGCGGTGTGAGAAACGGTCAGGACCGTGTCGCCGGGCCCGACGCCGCAGGCCCGGAGCGCGATGTGCAGCGCATCGGTGCCGCTGCCCACCCCGATCGCATGCTGCGCGCCCAGATAGTGCGCGAACTCCTCTTCGAACTTGGCGACTTCCTGGCCGAGGATGTACATGCCGCTGTCCAACGCCCGGCGGACGGCCTGATCAATCTCGTCCCGGTGCGCGACGTAGTTGGCGGCGGGATTAGCCGGAAGGATCACAGGTAATGCTCCAAGTTTTCCCGATAGAACGCCACCGTGCGCACGAGTGCCTCGCGCAATGGCACCCTCGGCTCCCAGCCAAGGACGGACCGGATGCGGCTGAAGTCGGCATAGTAGTCGCCGATGTCGATCCGCTTGCGGTCAGGTGGGAAGGAGCGGAGCTCATAGCGCCCGCTGCCGTTGATCTCTACCATCAGATCGGCGAGGTCTTTGAGGTTGATGACCCGCTCGCAGCCCAGGTTGAACACCTGGCCATTCGCGTTCTCGCTCGCGGCCGCCATGAGGAACGCGTCGACCGCGTCGTCCACGTAGGTGAAATCGCGTAGCTGCTCTCCACCCCACACTTCAAATGCTTTTCCCTCGAGCAGCAGTCGGATCCAGATGCCCAGAAACGTCTGGCGTGCGTCCTTGATCCGCATCCGCGGGCCTATGGTGTTCGTGAGCCGTAACGCGCATGCCCGTATGCGATAGACGTTGTTGTACAGGATGTGATACCACTCGCCGGCCATCTTGTTGATGCCGTTGACGTCGACGGGGCGCAGGAGATGGTTTTCGTCCACGGGCACGTAATCCGGTTTACCGTAGATCTGGCGAGTGCTCGCAAAAACAACTTTGATGTCTTTGTTGTAATTGCGGCAGGCTTCGAGAATGGACAGTTGCGATCGGCAGTTGATCTCCAGGTCGTTATACGGGTCCTGCATGGAGTCTAGGTGGCTGGTTTGGCCAGCAAGATTGAAGAGACAATCGTGCCCCTGAACCAGGTAGCGCATGCTGTGCTGGTCTCGCACGTCGGAGATGTTGACCCGCACGCGGTTTTCGAAGCCGGCGATGTTGAACAAGTTGCCGCCGTATTCGGGAACCAGGCTGTCCACCAGGGTCACGCTGGCGCCGAGGTCCAGCAGTCGCCGCGCCAGGTTCGAGCCGATGAAGCCGAGGCCGCCCGTGATGAGGACTCGCTTGTTTGCGAAGGAGCTCTGTTCCATGTCAGCTGGCCTCCACAGGTTTGATCGCTCCCATGAAAAATGAATCAGGCTTGATGACTGCGCCGGGCTTGCAGCCTTGCGATGTGAGAGATCCTACATTCATTCTGATCCTCTCGAAGATTCAGCCTTGTGAGTCTGGACGGAAGAGAAACCCTCGATAATCAGGTTGCTCTGGGGCATTAACAACGTGGGGCTGGCCCGGATTAACTAAAAACTCCCTCATCAAATGCAGCCGAAGGCTCCTAGCGTAGCGCAAGAATTCTACTCGGTTCAGCGACCAGCTAAGATACTCGGTGTGGTAGCCATATCTGTACGGTCGCTGGACCATCACAAATGAAGGAGCCTTAGAGGTGATCGGTAGACGAGTGACGAAAAGATAGGAACGGCTTACCGAAGCCAATCGCGCTAGGAGAGATCGCCAATCCTTGGCGTAGTGAAGCGAACCGCTTGCGAAGACCAGATCGTAAGTCTGCTTAAAACACTCTTCCTCGTTGTCGTAGAATGTCGCTTCCGGAAGAAGTTCGCGTCCACATTGACAAAAGAGGCTCAAGTCATGGCAATGATACTTAATAGTAGCTTCTGGTACGAGGGCTTTGCTGATCGCGCAGTAATGCCCGATGCCCCCACCCCAGTCAAGCAATGATACGCAGTCCAGCTTTCTCGCAGCTGTAGCTAACACGAAGCCGTAAGACATCAGAATATTGTGCGCAGCAAAGTCATCATTAGTTGGCATCGAGGCCTCGTGCGCGATTCCCAGAGTGCCGGGCCCCTGCAACAATTGTAGGAACTTGGGCCACTTCTTCTCTTGCGCCGCGACAACACTTTGGACGTTCCAACCCTGAATATGTGGGTCCTTGGTATGCCACCCATCTGGCATGTATTCCCATTCTGGGCGCATCTCCGAGGCTTCTCCATGCGAACCGTTCCGTAGGAGATACCTCGCGGCGTCAATAACTATCGGTGGGAGGATACGTTTGGCGGTCCGACTGAGCCTCATGTCTTCTTTCCTTTGCGCCAACGTTGCTGGCGAGACCCGAGAGGATCGATGCTCTCTCACAGTGAAGCAAACTAGATCTTCCGGCTTTCGTGTGGATGCAGAGCTCCTTGTGAGGTGAAGATTCGTCCATCAGCAAAACGTCGACGCCCGAATTTTCCGATACCAAGTCGCAAAAGGTCCCACCGACTCTTGCACTACCTTTCGCAAAGCAGTAGGACGCGCGGCGCGGGGTGAGACGGTATCACTTGGACATTAGTAAAGCGCCGCCTGAGGGCAACGATGAAATTCGCGAGAGTATACCAGCTATATCTCTCTGACCACCACTCACGGACATATATGTCGTCCGGTGGAATGAATTCTACAACCAACCAGCGCTTTGAAAATATCGCCAGCCCGTCGACGATCTGCTCAAAGTTGAGCTGTTGCTTGAATGCGAGGTGATGGACTAGAGCTAGACCTAAGACCATATCGCATCGCAGGCGTTCCGTTGCCGGTGCCAGCCATTGATTGCAGACACCGTAGCCCGGCGAGGGATTCTTGAAGTCCATGATCAAAGGGAGGATGGGAAGGTTTGGCTCTTTGGAGTCCAGATACAATTGCGTAACGCACGCTTCATCTGCGTCGAAAGCTACGACTCGACTCCCGCGCAATGCCGCTAACTGTGCATACCACCCTCGGTTACTGCCGACGTCCAACAAAGAAGAGGGTCGGAGATCCGACAACACTCGGTCGACACTGGTATGCTTCGCGGTCCAATCGTCTGAGTGTGAGAACGGCAGAAGCGAGCCTTCGTAGTAATTCGACCACTCAGTTCGCTGAGGAGGTATCACCAGACGTTCTACCCGCCCTTTGATCTGGTTCAGAAGTTCGCGCCGAGATCTAGGAGGGGCCAAGGGCGCGAGCGTTGATTTGAGTAACATGGCGCCTTTACTTAGCCAGGGACGAAGTGGGTCAGGAACGTAGCGCCTAGCCAGGGCCGAGAGCCGCGTCGCGACGCGGCCGACGAGGAGGTGGAAGGACGGACGGGCTAATGCGGCGAGGTCGGAGTGTAGAACGCCGTGCTGATCATGCAGGAGCCAGCGAGCTATCCGGCCATGTCCCTGAACCATGAGATGTAAGGGATGAAGGAAGAAGCGGCAATACTCGTCATAGGCAGGCCACAAGGCGTTGTCGGCGGCGGGCACAATGGAGCCGAAATCGACGTTGAGCGGCTTAGGCCCATCAAAGAGAACGTTCCACGGATGTGCATCCTGAAGTGTGAGACCGTGTTGTGCAAGCTCTGTCTCCATATCGATGACCGCAAGGGCCGCATCGCGGAGCATCGTCGCAGACCACTCGAAAGGGTAGGAGACGAACGGAATCTCTCTGTGTCGAATGATCAGGGGCGAGCCATCGAGCGCCAAGGAGGTCAGCTCGGTGTCAACGAGAAGTCCCTTATCAACCAACTTTGTCACTGTGCCCTCTGCGAAGAGCCGGCGATAGAGGGGTGCTCGCACATCGGCTAGAGCACGATATAACTGACCTTGCCACCAAAAAAGTCGCCCGTTGGGGTCAGCGAAGGATGAAGGATGCGAGACGATCTCGGCAGTGGGGATCTTCGTCATACGCACGGCCTCTCACTACCAGCATTCGTGGCCGTCAGA
>QHSQ01000037.1 GCA_003221615.1 Candidatus Rokuibacteriota bacterium
CGCCTTGCTCACGGGGTCCGGCAGATCGGTCTGATCGAGATCGATGCCGCCCTCGACCCGGAGTCCGTCCCGATATGTTACCCGGCCGGGAACGCCGACGACAACAGAGTTCGTCGGCACCTCACGGACGACGACCGAGCCCGCGCCGATCCGGCTGCCGTCGCCGATCTTGAAGGCGCCGATGATCTTGGCCCCGGCGCCGACGACGACGTTGTTCCCGAGCGTCGGGTGACGCTTCTCGCGCTTGAGGCTCGTCCCACCGAGCGTCACGCCTTGGAGCAGGGTGACGTTCTCGCCGACCTCGGCGGTCTCGCCGATGACGACGCCCATGCCGTGGTCGATGAAGAGGCCGGGGCCGAGCCTGGCGGCCGGATGGATCTCGATGCCGGTGAGGAACCGGGCGATGTGCGACAGGAAGCGCGCCGTAATCGTCCAGCCTCGCCGCCAGATCGCGTGGGCGACACGATGCAGCGCGAGCGCATGCACGCCCGGATAGCACAGCAGCACCTCGAACGTGGATCGCGCGGCGGGGTCGCGCTCCCTCACCGCCTGGATATCGCGTCGGATCTTGCCGAACACGGCTCAGCTCCGCGGCGACGGGACGGTTCTCACGCGGCACCCACCGGCATCGCCTGGCGGAGCTTGCGGACGAGAGGCTCCACGCACTCGATGACGTAGTCGATATCCTCTGCGCTGGTCGAGCGTCCGAGCGAGCACCGGACGGCGCCCATCGCCCAGTCGAGCGAGACGCCCATCGCGACCAGCACGTGCGACGGCTCGACGTTGCCGGAGGTACAGGCCGAGCCGGCCGACACGCCGATGCCCTTCAGGTCGAGGCCGAGCACGATCGACTCGGACTCCACGTGACGGAACAGCAGGCTTGCCGTACCCGGAAGCCGCTGAACCGGATGGCCGGAGAGCCGTACGTCGGGCACCCGCTCGCGCAGACCGTTCCAGAGCCGATCGCGCAGCCCCGCCAGCCGCTCGGCCTCCGCGCCCATGTCGCGCGCGCGAACCTCGACCGCCTTGCCGAGCCCGACGATCCCGGCCACGTTCTCGGTGCCGGCGCGCCGGCGGCGCTCGTGCTCGCCGCCGTGCTGGACCGCGACCATCTTGGTCCCCTTGCGGATGTAGAGCCCGGCGGCGCCCTTGGGACCGTAGATCTTGTGGGCCGAGAACGAGAGCATGTCGATGCCGAGCGCGTCGACGTCGAGCGGCAGCTTGCCGAACGTCTGGACCGCGTCGACGTGGAACGGCACGCCGTGCTCGCGCGCGATGCGGCCGATCGCCCCGATCGGCTGCAAGGTCCCGACCTCGCTGTTCGCGTGCATGATGCTGATCGCCAGGGTGTCCGGACGAATGGCGCGGCGGACCTCGTCGGGGTCGACCACGCCGAACTCGTCGACGCCGACACAAGTCAGGCCGAAGCCCTGTGCTTCGAGCGCCCGGCACGCGCGGAGGACCGCGTGGTGCTCGACCTGCGAGGTGATGAGATGGCCCTTGCCCTTCGCCAGGGCGAGGCCCTTCACGGCGAAGTTGTCGGACTCGGTCCCGCCGGAGGTGAAGACGATCTCCTGGCCCGAGACCTTCAGAAATCGCGCGACCCGCTCGCGCGCCAGGTCCATACCCTCGCGCGCCTCACGCCCGAATCCGTGGATGCTCGAGGGGTTTCCGTAGACGTCCGAGAAATACGGGAGCATCTCGGCGAGCACTTCGGGATGAACGGGGGTCGACGCGTTGTGATCCAGGTACACTCGACGGCTCATCGGCTTGCTCTCCATTTTTTACGATGCTACGCTCGATCCGCGATGGATCTCGCGAAGAAGAAGCTCGGCGTGCTGCTGTCCACCGGGCTCGAGCACCCGAATCTCGAGACGGCCGTGGGCCTCTCGGGCGCCGCGCTCGACCACGGGGCTGATCTGTATCTGTACCTCATCGACGACGGGGTGCGCGCGCTCGAGGATCCGCGCATCCGCGCGCTGCCGGAGCGCGGCGCGAAGCTGTTCGTCTGCGCCTACGGCTGCCAGAAGCGGCGCATCCCGCTGCGCGACGCGGACACCGTGACGTACTGCGGCCTCGTCGTCCTGACCGATCTGATCAACGCCACCGATCGGTTCATCGCGCTCAACTGACTCCGTGACCGCGAGCCCGCCGGTCATCGTTCTGATCTCGACGGATCCGCGCGCGTCCCACCGCGCGAACGAGGCGATGCGCATCGGACTCGGAGTGGTCGCGGGTGAGAACGACGTCGTGTTCGTGCTGCTGGGCGCCGGCGTCCATCTCCTCGACGAGGACACCGACGAGCTCGTCGACGGCGACGACATCGCGAAGTTTCGCGCGAACCTCAAGGCGCTCGGCGTGCCCTTCCACGTCGAGCGGGGCGCGGTGCCGAGCGATGCGAGCTGGAACGCCGACGGCCACCGGGTGATTCCGGTCACCCGCGACGAGGTTGCCGCCCTGGTCCAGCGGGGCCGGCGCTTCCTGGTGTTCTGATGGCCGTGGTGCTCCACCTGGTCAAGGGCGCCGACACGACGCTCGCCCGAACCGTGCTCGACCGGCAGGTGCGCGACGGGGACCGCGTCACCGTGGTCGTCCTGCCGGGCGGCACAGCGGCCGATCTGCCGGCCGGCGTGCCGATACGCCGCCTCGACGGCGATCTCTCGTACGCCAAGCTCCTCGAGCTGATCTTCGAAGCCGACCAGGTCGTGACCTGGTAGGCGCCCGGCCGCGTCGACCACGGTCATCGGTTCCGGTACTCGTCCAGCCAGGCCATCTGGATCGCCTCGAGGATCTTCTCGTTGGATCCCTTGGGGTCATCGGTGAAGCCCGGAAGCTCGATCACCCAGCGATAGAGATCCGTGAACCGGACCGTCAACGGATCGAGATCCGGATGGCCCTCGTTGAGGGCGATCGCGATGTCCTCGTAGTCCCGCCAGGTGATCACTTCGGGATCTCCACGACGACGTTGCCACGCACCACCGCCTGACACCCGAGCCGTGAGTGAATGGTGAGGCCCTCCGCCGTGTCGAGCCGGTCTTCCTCGTCCGATTGCATCTCGGAGAGGTTTTCTTCGCCTTCCTTCACGATGACGTGACAGGTCGTGCAGGCGCAGCTGCCGCCGCAGTTGTGCTCGAGATGGATGTGATTGGCCAGCGCGATGTCCAGCAGCGAGCCGGGCTTGCCGTGATCGGCGAGCGGGTACTTCTCGTCGTCGACCTCGACCGTCACGTTGAGCGGCAGGAACGTCACCTTGTGGACGGCCATTACTTCTCCATAATCTCGTCGGCGCGCCGACTCGCCAGCGCTCCCTTGAGCGCCGCGTCCATCATCAGCTCGGCGAGATGCTCGGTCGCGCGGTTCACGGCCGTGGTCGCATCCCGGATCCGGTCGCGATCGGTGCTCGCGCGAGCGTCCTTCAGCGCCGTCAGCGCGGCCACGATGGCCTGGTGCTCCTCGCCGCCGATCAGCGTCCGGCCCTGGGCCAGCGCGCGCTCGACGTGGGTGATGACGGTGTCGGCCTCGTTGCGCGTCTCGATCAGCAGGCGCGCCTCCACGTCGGCTTCGGCGTAGGTGAACGAGTCCTCCACCATCCGCTCGACGTCGGCCTCCGAGAGGCCGTAGGTCGGCTTCACCTCGATCGCGGCGGCCTTCTGGCTCCTGAGCTCCGTGGCGGTCACGTTCAGGATGCCGTTGGCGTCGATCAGGAAGACCACCTCGATCTTCGGCATCCCCGCCGGCATCGAGTCGATCCCGGAGAGCTCGAAGCGAGCGAGCGAGCGGCAATCCTTCGCGAGCTCGCGCTCGCCCTGGACCACGTGCATGTCGACCACGCGCTGGCCGTCGACGGACGTCGTGAACATCTCGCGCGCGTTCGTCGGGATGGTGGTGTTCCGGGGGATCAGCACGCTGACGATGCCGCCGAGCGTCTCGATCCCCAGGGACAAGGGCGTCACGTCGAGCAGGAGCATGTCGGTGATGCCGCCGGCGAGGATGTAGGCCTGGACCGCGGCGCCCAGCGCGACCACCTCGTCGGGGTTCAGCTGGCTGTGCGGCGTCTTGCCGAACAGCTCCTGCACCCGTCGGCGCACCAGCGGCACCCGCGTCGATCCGCCGACCAGGACGACCTCGTCGACGTCCGAAGGCGCCAGGCCGGCGTCCGCGAGCGCCATCCGGCACGGCGCGAGCGTCGAATCCACGAGCTTCTCGATGAGCCGCTCGAGCTCGCCGCGCGTGATGTCGCGGTGGTACGTAAAGCCCTCGAACGGAATGGTCAGGGCCGTCCGCTCGTCGGCCGAGAGGCGGATCTTGGCCGCCTCGGCCGCGAGCCGCAGCTCCTGCATCGCCTCGGGATCGCGCGCGAGGTCGACCCCGTGCTTCGCGCGAACGTCCTCGAGCAGCCACAGGACGACCGCGCGGTCGAAGTCGTCTCCGCCCAGGTGCGTGTTGCCGTTCGTGGCCAGGACCTCGAAGATCCCGTCCTTCACCCTCAGAATGGAGATGTCGAACGTCCCGCCGCCGAGGTCGTAGACCGCGACCAGGCCCTCGCGAATGCGCTGGAGGCCGTAGGCCAGCGACGCCGCGGTCGGCTCGTTGACGATGCGCACGACATCGAGGCCGGCGATGCGACCGGCGTCCTTGGTCGCTTGACGCTGGCTGTCGTTGAAGTACGCGGGCACCGTGACGACGGCCTTCTCGATCGACTCGCCGAAGTGCGCCTCGGCGCGCTCCTTGAGCGACTTCAGCACGATCGCCGAGACCTCCGGGGGGGTGACCTCGCGGCTGCCCATCTGGATCTTGACGATGCCCTCGGATGGCACCACCGTGAACGGCAGGTAGGGCAGCTCTTCTTTGACGTCGTCGTAGCCACGCCCCATCAGCCGCTTCACCGAATACACGGTCGCCTCCGGCCGGCGTACGAGCTGCCGCTTGGCCGCGGCGCCCACCAGGACCCCCTCGCCCGTGAACGAGACGATTGACGGCAAGAGTACCTGCCCGTCCCGATCGGGGATGACCCGCGGCAGGCCCGTCTTCTCGTCGACGTACGCGACCAGGCTGTTGGTGGTGCCGAGATCAATGCCGACGATGCGAGACATAACCCTCCGGTGATCCTCCGAGCGCCTGGTCGATGTCGTCGATGACGGTTCGCAGGTACGCCCGCACCGCCAGCGATTCCTTGAAGGCCGTCAGCGCCCCGGCCCGTTCGGCGGGCCCGGCCGCGTCCCACGCCTGGCTGAGCGGCCCGCGCAGTCGCGATTCTTCCTGCTCGTGACGCGCGCGTAACCGCTCTCGCTGGGCGCCGAGCGTCTCCCGCGCGCCCGCGGCGAGCCCGTCCGGCTGCCCCGACTGGGCTTCCTGGAGCGCCTCCTGGATCTCGAACATCTCCTCGAGCAGCTCGGGCGGTGCCTTCGGCTTCACCGTGGCGCCCTCACGCGTCTCGCGGCCCTCTTCGAGCCGGACCAGATATTCGATCCGCGCGATCGGATCGCGAAGCGCGCGGTACGCGGCGTTGAGGCGCGCGGAGGCCTCGAGAATCTCCGCCTGGCGCTCCGGGGGCGCGTCCTGATGGTAGTCGGGGTGGCCGCGGCGCGACAGCTCGTAGAACTTCCGCTGGAGCTCGGCGGCGTCGATGGCGAGTCGTCGCGGCAACCCGAACACCTCGAAGTGATCCATGCCCTCCTCAAAATGAGAACGGGCCCTCCGCCGGGCCCGTTCCGTGTCGCTCGCGGACCCGGCTACGCCGAGAACGAGGTGCCGCATCCGCAGCTCGACTTCGCCTGGGGGTTGACAAAGGTGAAGCCTCCCGTCAATCCCTGCTGGACGTAGTCGAGCGTCGTGCCGTTCAGGTACAGGTAGCTCTTCTTGTCGACCACGACCTTGATCCCGTCGATCTCGAATTCCTTGTCGTGGGGACCGATCTCGCTGTCGAACTCGAGCGAGTACGACATCCCCGAGCACCCGCCACCCTTCACACCCATTCTCAAGAAGACGGTCTCCGGCAGGTTCTGCGCCTGCTTGAGCTCCTTCACCTGCTTCGCCGCCGCTTCCGACAGTGTGACCGCCATGGGCTCTCTTCCTCCCGCTCCTACCTATTTGGACGACGCCGGGGCATCCGCCGGTGCGTTCTTCTCGCGGTAGTCGGCCAGCGCCGCCTTGATGGCGTCTTCCGCCAGCACCGAGCAGTGGATCTTCACCGGCGGGAGTTTGAGCTCGTTGACGATGTCGGTGTTCTTGATCTTGGCCGCCTCGTCGACCGTCTTGCCCTTCAGCCACTCGGTGGCGAGGCTCGAGGACGCGATGGCGCTGCCACACCCGAACGTCTTGAACTTCGCGTCCTCGATGACGCCGGTGTCGAGGTTGACCTTGATCTGGAGCTTCATCACGTCGCCGCACTCCGGCGCGCCGACGAGCCCCGTCCCCACTCCCGGTGTGTCCTTGCCGAAGGACCCGACGTTGCGTGGGTTGTTGTAGTGATCGACAACCTTGTCGCTATACGCCATGATCGAACCCCCTTAGTCGGCCTTCCATCGGATGGACTTCAGATCCACGCCTTCCTTGGCCAGCTCGTAGAGCGGAGACATCTCGCGCAAGCGCTTGACCACGTCGATCGTCCGCGCGCCGACGTGCTCGACTTCCTCTTCGGTCGTGAACCGATGCAGGCTGAAGCGGATCGACGAGTGGGCGAGCTCGGCGCTCGCGCCCAAGGCGCCGATCACGTAAGACGGCTCGAGCGTCGACGAGGTGCAGGCCGAGCCCGAGGACAAGGCGCTTTCCTTGTTGAGCCCCATCAGCACGGACTCACCCTCGACGTACGCGAACGAGATGTTCAGGTTGTGCGGGAGCCGGCGCTCCGGGTGGCCGTTCAGGTACGCCTCGTCGACGTTCGAAAGGATCTTGTCTTGTAGCTGATCGCGGAGCTTCGCGAGCCGTGTGCCCTCTTCGGCCATGACCTCACCGCAGATCTCGGCGGCGCGTCCGAAGCCGACGATGAGCGGCACCGGGAGGGTTCCCGACCGCATCCCACGCTCGTGTCCCCCGCCGTCGATCAGCGGCGCGATGCGCACACGCGGCGCCTTGCGCCGAACGTAGAGCGCGCCCACGCCCTTGGGGCCGTAGATCAGGTGAGCGGTGCACGACAGGAGATCGATTCCCGCCGCTTCGACGTTCACCGGAATCTTCCCGACCGCCTGCGTCGCGTCGGCGTGGAAGATGATCCCCTTGTCCTTGGCCAGCTTTCCAATCGCCGCCATGTCCTGGATCGTGCCGATCTCGTTGTTCGCGAACATGACCGAGATGAGGATCGTCTTGTCCGTGATCGCCTCGCGAATCGCGTCGAGCTCCACCAAACCGTCCGTCCGCACGGGCACGTACGTCGTCTCGAAGCCCTGCCGCTCCAGGCGCTTACCGACGTCCAGGCTCGCCCGCTGCTCGATGGCGGTGGTGACGATGTGGTTGCCCTTTTCCCGGTACATCTCGGCGACGCCCTTGACCGCGAGATTGATCGACTCGGTCCCCCCGGAAGTGAAGATGACTTCCTTGGAATCCCGGGCGCCGATGATCTTCGCGATCTGATCCCGCGCGCGGTCGACGGCGTTCTCGGCCTCCCAGCCGAACGAGTGGTTCCGGCTCGCCGGGTGGCCGAACTTCTCGGTGAAGTAGGGAATCATCGCCTCGACGACCCGTGGGTCTACGGGCGTCGTCGACTGCGAATCCATGAAAATCGGGAACTTCAGCATCTGGCTCTCTCCGTCTCGCCTGTGCCCTGCATCACTTGATTGTGAGGACCTCGGGGACGCCCTGGTTGCTCAGCTCGGCCAGGCTCATCGTGTCGAGCAGCTGGCTGATCGCCGTCTGCAGCTTCTGCACGGGCCGCTTGAGATTACACCGCTTCTCCTGCGGACAGCCCCCGTCCAGACAGCTGACGATGCTGATCGGTCCCTCGAGCGCGCGCACCACCTCGCCGACCGAGATATCCGCGGGGTGACGCGTCAGCGCGTATCCACCCTTGGGGCCGTTCTGGCTGACGATGAGCCGCCGCTTCGCGAGGCGCTGCAGGATCTTCGCGAGCAGCTCGGGCGGAATCCCGAACTCCTCGGCGATCCGCTTCGTGCTGACGGCGCCGAGGCCGTCGTGCGTGGCGATATAGTGGATCGCCATCAGCCCGTAATCTGCGCGCTTCGTAAAGCGGAGCATCGTCTCTACCCTCAGGTCCTTCCGAACACCTTGCAATGGCAAGGGCCTATCGCCGACTCTTTCGATCGGCGACTCTTTCAGTCGTATTCTCACACCCGGACGGCCTTCCGTCAACTCGAAAGGGCTGGAATGACTGAGAATCCCGCGTCCGAGCCGGGGGACGCGCCCGGACGGCAGTGGGCTATTGGAGGAGCGAGTAGGCTTCTTCGAGCCTTTCCGGATATATACGACTCAGCTCAGCATACCGAGGTTGGGGCTCGGACGCAGGCGCTCCGAGGGGCCTAGCGCTCACCGACCCAGGCCTGGCGAAGCTCAGCCGCCGACACCTCCGGACGCGTCTCGTTGACGAAGATGCCGCCGATCCGGTTGGCGTGCTCGGGCTCGGGGACGATTTCGATGTGCCAGTGGTAGTCGTCACGGATCGTGGCCCAGTCCCCTTGCAGGATCCGAGAGCGGAGGTTGGGGGCGGTGTGAAGCACCATCTCGTAGCCGGGGTCTCCGAATCCGCGCGCGAGCGTGCGGAAGTAGTCGGAGAGGAGTCGCGCCAGATCACCGAGGTTCTCGATCTTGATCGCCTCCTCGAAGGAGCACGCGTGCTGCCGCGGGAGGATCCACGTCTCGAGCGGCACGCGCGGCGCGTACGGAACGACCGCGGCGAACGCCGGCGTCAGCCGCACGATCCGCTCCTCGGCGCCGATCTCCTGGCGCAGGATGTCACAGTAGAGACAGCGCCGCTTGTACTGGTAGTACTCGCGCGCCTCGCGCAGCTCGCGGCGCGTCTCGTCGAAGACGATCGGGATCGCCGTCACGCGCGAGTACGGATGGTGACCGGCCACTCCGGGTTTCTTGTGGCGTCGTGACACGAGGATGTCGCGGATCTGACCGTCGCGCTTGAGGTCGAGAAGCCGGTCGCGGTACATCCACAATACGGCCTCGAGCGCCGTGGGACCCATCGACGCGAGCGTGTCGTCGTGTCGGGGCGACTCGACGACGAGCTCGCTCGCGCCGCGCGGGTTGATCATGTCGAACATGCCGACGCCTTCGCGGACCAGCTCCCACTCGATCCGGAAATAGGCGTCAGGCTCGGGAACGACGCGGACCGTCCATCCCGGACTGTTCGGGGCCGAGCCCTCCGGGCGAAACGCGGTGATCTCCGGTCCGGTGAGGTGCTCGGCGCCGGGACAGTAGGGACAATCCGTCTGCCGGGCCGGCTTGGCCTTGGGCCGGATGAGGATCCAATGTCCTCGCGTCGGGTCCTTCCTCAGCTCATCCACGGGATCCCCCACTCACGGCTGATCACGCGGCTATCATAGCTTTCGGCGCGGCGCCCCTGCGCATACATTCGCGGCGCGGCGACGGGCGCCTCGGGCGAATGAACGGCGACGTAGGCGGCCGCGAACCGGCGGCCGCCTAGTCCTTGACCTGATTCTTGAGCTTCCTCAGGTGCTGGCGAGCGACGTCGACCCAGTCTTTCTCCGTGGCCAGAGGCGCGGCGAGCTCGATATAGCGCTCCCACTGGGCGATCGCCGCCTTGGGATCGACTTTCTCGTAGACGAGCGCGAGGTTGTACATGGCGCCCGTGTGCTTGCCATCGATCTCGATCACCTTTCGGTATTCCTCGGTGGCCTCCTTGTAGAGGCCCTTCTCCTCGTAGACCTCGCCGAGACCCATGTGCGCGTCCACCGAGTGAGGATCGAGATCGATCGCTTTCTTGTATGCGGTGACCGCCTCGTAGTAGAGACCCTTCTCGCCGTAGTAGATCTTCCCGAGACTCATGTGCACTCGCGGATTGACCGGGTTGTACACGAGCGCCTTCTGGTAGGCTGCGATGGCGCCATCGACGTCGCTCTTCGCTGCCTTGGCGTCGCCGAGGCCCACGTAAGCGTCGGCATAGAAGGGACGAAGCTCGATCGCCTTGCTGTACGCCTCGACCGCCTGATCGAAGAGCCGCCGCGGCTGAGAGAGGTAGAGATCGCCGAGCGCCTTGGCCGGCTCCGGGTAGGACGCGTCGAGCTGCGTCGAGGCGCGGAACTGCGCGGCGGCCTTCCACCGATTGCCGAGCGCCGAGTGCACCACCCCGAGCATGTAGGTGGCCACCACGAAGCTCGGGTCGACCTCGATCGCCCGGGACAGGAGATCGACCGCGGCCTCGTTGCCCTCCTGGTCGCCGCGTTGCGCCGCGATCTGGCCGCGTGCGAACAGCTCGAACGCCCGAGGCAGCCGTGTCGGCCGCCCGGCTTTTTCGATCCGGGCGGTGTCGGCCTCGGTCATCGCGACGCGGAGCGCACGCGCATAGGCCACCGGAAGCGTCGCCAGCCGACCGAACAGCTCGCCCGGCGGCGCGACTACGGGCTCGAGGCTCGCGACGTCCGGCCCGTTCTGCTTGATCTCCATCAGCTGCGGCACCACCGCCAGGTCGGTGCCCCGACGCTCGAGGCGACCGAAGAGCGCGGCATCCGCCCGCACGGTGCGCGTCGCCTGGGTCAGGGACGATTCGGTCCACGCCTCGCCGCGGGTGGCCGAGCGCAGACGCGCCCGCTCGATCTGGACGATCGACGGCTGCTGCGCGAGACCCAGGGCGAGGATCTGCGCGACGCCCTCACCCATCCACTGCTCTTCACGTTCGAGTGCCGTCGCGTCGAAGGGCACGATCACGATGACGCGGAGCTTCGAGTCAGCGGCGCTCGCCACGCCCACCAGGTGGAGCAGGCTCAGGACCACCGCGACGATCCACGACCGCGACCCAGGTCGACACATCACGGAACCTCCTTCTTTCGGAGACCCCGACGAACGAGCATGGCGAATCGGTCGAGCGCCCCGGGACCGAGGCGCCGCAGCGCGATCTCGGGGACCAGCATCAGCGCGACCAGGCCGACGAGCCACGGCCAGATCTCCACGCCGATGCGTGACTGGCGCCGCGCCGTCAGGAACGCGTCCTGGGGCTTCGCCAGCGGTCCTCCGCCCGTCAGCTCCGCGAGCTCGCGCAGGAGGGTTTCGTCGACGCCCAGGTCACGCAGCTCCTGAGCGTACGGTACCACCAAGCCCGCGAGCTGCGACCCGATCACGCGATCGTTCCGCCGCTGAGCCATGCCGACGAGGTAGACACCCTCCTGGGCGGCGGAGAATTGACCGCGATAGCGTCCGGGCCCGACCTGCTCGAGGTCGATCACCGACCGCTCCCGGTTCGGCGCGACCACCGCGACCTGCGAATCGAGGAAGTTGATGAACTCACCTTTTGGATCGACGGCGTCGACCACGATCTCGCCCGTGTTCTCCCGTCGATCGACGATCGCGACCGTGTCGCTCCGGGTGCCGCTCCGCAAGGTCCAGCGGATCAGCTGTGACCAGAACTTGTTGAACTCACGCCACCGGAGCCAGAGCACCGCCCATTTCGCCTTGGCGTCGGAGGTGAACGCGACGGAGCGGCCGAGCCCGTACCGCCAGGTGGCCAGGACGGGGTCCTCCTGGTGGCTCATGAGGACGAGGTCCGCCGTCGATTTCAGCGTGCTCGCGACGTAGCCGCCGAGCGGCGGCACGCTCTTCCAGTCGATCTCCTGGATCGCCTCGTGGCCCGGCGACGTCAGCTGCGGCTTGAAGGGCTGCTCCACGAGCGAGGCCTTGGAGGCCAGCTGGGTCTCGAGCGTGAAGATGCGCGGGATCGTCTGCGAGTCCTCGGTGTAGTAGAAGCGTCCCTTGCCCCACTTGGCGACGTCGACCATCAGCTGGACATCGGCGTCCTTGCCGATCGCCACCGTCGACACGGTGATCTTGTCCTTCGACATCCGGCGGAGCAGTCCCTGGAAGTCGCCCCGCGTCATCTGTCCGTCGGACAGGAAGATCACGTGCTTGAGCAGCGCCGGGCGCTCGAAGAGCACCTGGTACGACTCCTTGAGCGCCGGATAACCGTCGGTCCCGCCACCGGCCTTGATCGTCGCGATCGCGTGGTGGATCGCCGCTTTGTCCTTGGCCGGGCGCACGGGCGCGTCCCAGATGAACTCGGTGTCCCAGCTCATCACGCCGACTTCATTGCGCTCGTCGAGCAGGTCCACCACCAGGTGGGAAGCTTCCTTGGCGAGGTCGAGCTTCGTGACTTTCTCGTCGGTGGACATCGCCATGGAGCCGGATCGGTCGATCGAGAGCACGACGGCGAGGCTCGGGATCTCGACCTTCTGCTTAACCTCCATCGTGACCGGCAGCGCTTCCTCGATCGGAGTGCGGTAGTAGCCGCCGAGCCCGAAGCTTTCCTCCCCGCCGATCATGACGAGGCCGCCGCCGTAGTCGCGGACGTAGTCGCGGATGTAGCCCATCTGCTGCCGGCTCAGCTTGAGCGACGAGACGTTCGAGAGGATGAGCCCGTCATACTTCTGCAGACCCGCGAGGTCGGTGGGAATCTGCGGCGGCTCCACCACCGTCACGTCGATGCTCTGCGACCGGAGCGCGCCGGCCAGGGACTGCGCGTGGCTGCGGTCCCGATCGGCCAGCAACACCTGCGGCCGGCCGCGGACGACGACGGCCCCGACCGCCCGGTTGTTGTCTTCGATCGTGTCGCCGTCGACTTCCACCGCGGCCTGGTAGACGTGGATCCCGCTCGCGTCGAGCGACTGGCGATAGCTGAAGACGTTCTTGCCGGCGCTCAGGCGCACGACCTGCGAGCCCAGGAACTCGCTGTTCCGGAAGAGCGAGAGCCGGCCTTCCGTGTCCTTGTGGCTCCACACGACCACCTTCGCCTGGAACGCCTCACCGAACTTGACCTCGTGCGGGAGCACGAGCGCCTCGGCGACGACCTCCTGAGTGAAGGTCAGCGGCGAGGCGACGTAGTAGATGTCCGCGGCGGCGTCCTTGGCGGCCTGCGCCCCGGCGAGCGCGTTGCCGGCGTTCTGGCGGCCGTCGGTCAGCATGACGATGCGGTTGGCCTGGCCCGGCGGCAGCATCGCGAGCGCCAGCTGGATCGCCTGGAAGATGTTCGTGCCGTGCCCGTCGACCTGGGCCTTCGGCCGCTCGACGGCGGGGCGCGCGGCGAGCGGCTGATCGACGACCGCCTGCTCGCCGAACGCGATCACGCTGTTGCGATCGCCGCTCTTCATGGACTTGGCCGCGTCGGCGACGAAGCGGTACGCGCGCTCGCGGGACGCGAGGCTCACGCTGTCCGAGAGGTCCAGCAGGAACACGACGTTCATGCGGTCGACCCATCTCGGCAGTGTGGGCCGCAGCATGGTGAGACAGAGGACGACGACCAGCGCGCTGCGCAGCGCCAGCGCCCAACGATCTCCCGGGCTCGACGGCAGCCGCAGCCGACCCGCGCTCTGACGCCGCCAGTAGAGCAGCCCCTCGGCCACGAGCAGGATCACCGCGACCGTCACGAAGAGCGGCCAGAGCTCGCGCTGGACCGGCACCGGCGGCGCGGCCGGCCCGTGCGCGGTCGGCGCGGGCAATTGATGCGGCGCGAGGTTCGATTCCTCGGCGTTCATCAAGTTCACGGCCACCCGCGTCTCGCCCCGCGCCGTCGCCAGCGTGTAGATCCCGATCTCGTCGGTCTCGGTGAAGCTCACCATGCCGCGGGTGACCCGGCCCTGCACGGTCCGGCCGCTGGGCGTGGTCACCGTGACGGTGCTGACCCCGTGCGGCGCCGGCAGCAGGATGGGCTGGCCCGTCGCGAACTGGAAGCTCGACTGGTCGAGCCCCGCCGGATGCAGCCAGCGCAGCGTGTTCGAGAGAACGAGCGGGAACGCGATCCGTAGCGGGAAGTCCGTCTTGAACAGGTCGAACCCGACGAACAGCGCCTTCCGGTCCGGCTCCTCGAGGGCGTAGACGAGCGGACCGCCGACCGCTTCGACGACGGGACGCCCTGCCGCGAGCGGCCGGATGCGCATCGCGTCCTCGATGGTCACCTTCGCGAACTCGACGTGACGCATCACCGGGTGCGTCCGGTCCCAGTCCATGACCGTCGGGCGCTCGAGCCGGCCGAGAACCTCGAGCGGAACATCCGGGGGGACCGCGTTGACGAAGACGAAGCGACCCGGCCCCGCGCGCGGCGGCGTCACCGAGTCGAGCACGACGACGTCGGCCTCACCCATGCCACCCTGGTACTGATCGGGCGTGCGGACCTCGAGCGAAACTTGGGGATCGGTCCTCAGAACCTTCTCGAGGAACAGATTGCCCGGGCTCACCAGGAGCACGGCGATCTTCTTCGGCGGCGGCAGGACCGCATACGCGACGTTGTCGACGGCGAGGTCGTCGTCGACGCGGATCCGCGCCGTGATGGTGCCGCTTCCGCCGTGGCTGAACGGCAGCACCACCGAGCGGCGCACATTGGGCTCGAGCGAGACTTCCTTTTCAGCGATCGACTTGCCGTCGAGCTCGAGCCGGAACGCGAACGTCTGCGGCTCGCTCGAGTAGTTCACGAGCGAGACGAACGCCTGATAGTCGAAGGCACCGTAGTAGTTCTTGCGGATCGAGAGACTGGTGATCGCGACGTTCTTGCCCTGTTCTCCGACACCGATCCACCGAACCCGCGGATCGGTGGTGTCTTCGCTCTGCGGCAAGGCGAACGCGCCGTCAGTGAAGACGTGGATCTCAGCGCGCGGATCGGCCGCGACGAGCGCACGCGCGGTCCGCACCGCCTCGACGAGCCGGGTGGGAAGGTCGCGGGGCTGCGCCGAGCGGATCGCGCCGAGTGCCCGCTCGCGATCGCGCGCCATCGCCGCCGTGACCTTCGGCTGCACGCCGGCCTCGATCACCATCACCTCGGCGCCCTCGCCGAGCCCCCGCACGAGCGAGACCGCGCCGGCCCGCGCCGCCTCGAACCGGGAGGGCGACACGTCTTGCGCCTTCATCGACGCGGAGGTGTCGAGGACGACCACAACCTTGCGCGCGCCCTGGCCCATGACGGTCGCGACGGGGCGCGCCAGCGCCAGGGCCAGCACGAGCAGCGCCAGGAGCTGGAGGAGCAGCAACGGGTCCCGGTGGAGCCGCTGGAAGAACGTCGACGCCTCTCGGTCGCGCAGCGAGGTGCTCCAGAGGAGCAGGCTCGACACCGTCCGCTCGCGTCGACGGACCTTGAGGAAATACAGGAGCACCAACGGCACGGACAGGGCGAAGAGCGACAGGGCGAGCGGAGAGAGGAAACTCATGCGACCACGCGGCCCCGCAGCTGGGCGAGCACGAACGGCTCGACCGGCGCGTCGGAGCTCAGGCGGTGATACCCGATCTCCTTGGTCCGGCAAAACGTCTCGACCCGATCGAGGTATTGCCGCAGGCGCTCACGGTACGTGCGGACGGCGTCGCCGTCCATCGACAGCTCCCGCATCTCCCCGGTCTCGCTGTCGATCAGGCGCAGGTCACCGGCGAGCTCCGGGTTCATTTCCTCCGGCGACAGCACGTGCACGAGGTGCACGTCGAAACGCCGCTCGAGGAGCGCCCGCACACCGGCCTCATAACCGGCCGGGTCGAGGAGGTCCGAGATCACGACGGCCAGCCCCGTCTGCCGCGAGCGCGTCGCGTAGTTGGCGAGCGCTTCGTTGAGGCTCGTCCTGCCGGCGGGGCGGACCGCGGCGAGGAAATCGACGAGCCCGGTCACCTGGTTCCGGCCGCGCGTGGGTGGCCAGCCCTCGGCGATCCGTTCGCGGAGCACCCCCACTCCGACCCGCTCCAGGTTCACGAGCCCGACGAAGCCGAGCGCGGCGGCGATCCGCACGGCGCAGTCGAGCTTGCTGGGTGTGCCGAAGTTCATGGAGGCGGACGCGTCGACGATCAGGTGCAGGCACAGATCCTCTTCGTCGACGAAGAGCTTGACGTGCAGCCGGTCCAGCCGGCCGTAGATGTTCCAGTCGACGTAGCGGAGGTCGTCACCGACCCC
Source organism: Candidatus Rokuibacteriota bacterium (assembly GCA_003221615.1). GTDB lineage: Bacteria > Methylomirabilota > Methylomirabilia > Rokubacteriales > CSP1-6 > AR31. The sequence goes on from QHSQ01000037.1 coordinate 16,046, forward strand.
GTAGGCGCGGTAGTCGCAAAACTCGACGCTGTGGCCTCGCCGCAAGCTGCGGCGCTCACCCTTCACTCGGCCGCGGAAGATCCGCCGCGAAAGGAGCGACAGGCGCTCGAGCTGCGCCAGGAACTCGGACGTGAAGAACGCTGGACGCGTCGCCGGCATGGTCTGCGTCCGCTCAGCGCTCGTCGAGCGACTGGAAGTAGTTTCGGATCTGATCGTGGAAGTCGCGGGGCACCTGCTCCCGCGTGATCGCGTCCTCCATCGCCTTGCGGTACTGTCCGATGACTCCGAGGTACTGGAGCCTCGAGGCCATGCTGCCGCCGCGCCCGGTCAGGTTCGTGTCGTAGCCGTCCTTGCGGCCCTGGCGCGACTCGCCCTCGACGCCGACGTCGAACGGATTGGCGCGCAGACGCTGGGTCGCTTCGCCCTTGGGCGAGCCACTCCGGCCCTTACCGGGCATGAGCCCCTCACCCTCGCCGAAATCCTGGTCCTCCGGGCCCATTCCGTCGCCCCGCGAGCGGTCCTTGCCGCGCCCGCCGCGCTCGGACTCGCGCCCGCCGCGCAGGCCCTTGCCCGAGCGCTGCTGCTCGTCCATCGCCCGCATCTTGTCGAGCGCCTTCTGCATGGCTTCGAGGGCCCGATCGCTCTGGCCGCCCTCGAGCGCCTCCATCCCTTCCATCGCGTCGCCGCTCCAGTTGCCGCCGCCCTTGCGGCCGAGCCGCTCCATCTCCTCGAGGAGCTCGCGGAGCTTCTGCGGCGAGATCTGGTCGGGTCGCAGGCCGCCCGTCAGCGCCTTGGACTTGCGATAGACCATCTTGTACTGGCTGTTCGTGAAGTCCGACTGGAGATCCGGCATGCGATCGGTCTGCTCCAGCATCCGGAGCCGCTCGTCGCCCTTCTTCATGAAGCTGTTGAAGTCGGGGCGCGAATTCGCGAGCGAGGTGTCCTTGAAGATGGCCGACAGATCGCCGGTCGTCGTGGCGCCGCTACCGCCGGCCCGCTGCGCGAAGTCGCGCTCCTCGAACGCCGGCCGCTTGAGCGGGTCCTTGGCGAGCTGACGCGTCGTCTCCTCGAGCATCGACGAGCTCGCCCGCTCCTCGCGCTCTTCCTCGGTGGACGACAGGAAGTCCGGCAGGCGGCCCGACGGCAGCGGGATCGGCGGCGTGATGGCGAGCACGAGGCACGCGAGGACCGGCAGCGCGAGCAGCTGGCCTTCACGCGGGACCACGCGCTTGACGACGCGCTTGAGCTCGAGGCTTTCGACGCGCGCGACGGTGTCGCGGACCAGCGCGTCGACGAGCCGCGTCCGGTCGGGCCGGTCGGCCCACTCCAGGGTGGTGGCGACTCGGTCGTCGAGGCCGAAGGCCCGGTCGGCCACTCGCGCGACGTCGCCGCGACGAATCCCCCGCGCCGCTCCGTAGGCGATGCCCACCAGGAGCCCGAGGACCACCAGCCCGCCGGCGATCCACGGCGCCCTCGCGCCGATCCCGTGCTTGGCCAGCATCACGGCGACGCCAGCGACGGCGCCCCAGAAGGCGCCGCGCAGACCGTAGTATTCGGCCCGCCGGCGGCGGATCTCCCGCCGGATGCGCCGCAGGAGCCCTTCGATCCGTGGCGAATCGGTCATGAGGTCCTCCCGCGGCTAGCGGAGAAAGGGTTCGCGGCTGTGGGCGACGCCCGCCTCGGTATCGGCGACGACCCGGGAGACCAACGTGTCGGTGTCGACACCCTCGGCCTCGCCTTCGAAGTTCAGGATCACCCGATGGCGCAGTGCCGGCACGGCCATCGCCTTGATGTCCTCGACGCTCACGTTGTAGCGGCCGTCGGCGAGCGCCCGCACCTTCGCGCCGAGGACGAGCGCCTGGGCGCCGCGGGGGCTCGCGCCGTAGCGCACGAAGCGGCGCGCGACGTCGGGCGCCTGCTCCCACTGCGGGTGCGTCGCCATGACGATCGCCGAGGCGAAGTCGCGGACGTGCGAGGCGATCGGCACTTCGCGGATCAGCTCACGGAACGCGAGCACGTCCGGACCGCTCAGGACCCGGCTCACGGTCGCGGTCCGCGGTTGCGTCGTGCGGTCGATGATCGCGTTCAGCTCCTCGATCTGCGGATAGCGGACGCGCAGCTTGAAGAGGAAGCGGTCCAGCTGGGCTTCGGGGAGCGGGTACGTCCCTTCCATCTCGATCGGGTTCTGCGTCGCGAGCACGAAGAACGGGGCCGGAAGCAGGCGCGTGGCGCCGCCCACGGTGACGGCGCTCTCCTGCATGCCCTCGAGCAGCGCGGACTGAGTCTTGGGCGTCGCGCGATTGATCTCATCGGCCAGCAGGATATGGGCGAAGATCGGCCCCTGCTGGAACTGGAAGTGCTTCCGGCCATCCGCATCCTCGACGATAATGTTGGTCCCGATGATGTCCGCCGGCATCAGGTCCGGGGTGAACTGGATGCGCGAGAAGGACAGGTCGAGCCCTTCCGAGAGCGTCTTGATCAACAGGGTCTTGCCTAGGCCCGGCACGCCCTCGAGCAGGACGTGACCGCCGGCGAACATCCCGGTGAGCACGTGCGTGATGACTTCTCGATGTCCGACGATGACCTTCTCGACCTCAGCGCGCAGGACCTCGAAGGCGGTGACGAACGCTTGAACCCGGGAATCCTGGGTCATCGAGCTCTCCTCTCGCGAATCCTTGCAGTCATTCTCGCGAATCCTTGCAGTCATTCTATAGAGAGCCGTCAAGCGATGACGTCGCTGCCCTCTCTCACGACCAGCGGGTTTCATACTACTCGATGACCGGAGCAAGTTGTTTGCCAAATGCGGAAACCAATCTCCCCGCCGAATCACACCGAAATCAACGGCCTCTCGTACCGTCGTGCCTCACGAATCGGCGCTCGGCGTGTCGCTGCTCAATCGCCGAGCGCCCACTGCGTGACGTCGCCGTCACGATGCCGACAACTGTGGGGACGTAGCGCTCGGCGCACCCGGGAAAGAATCGCGGGAGAAGCGCCGCAAGTTCCCGCTCAGCGATGATGCTGACGGATGGGCGAGAGCACGGAACGTACGGACCCCTGTGCCCGCGCTCGTCGGAGCTGGCCGCCGGCCTTTCTGGAACGATTGCTTCGACGCGCTGCGGCAGACGCGAGGCCATCCCGACGACGGCGCACTGCGTAAAAAGCGCCCAGCCAATCGGCTCGAATCCCTCGCACGAGACCACGCGTCTACATATAATGTACGGCAATGCCAGACTGTGGAGCCCCGAGCCCGTCATCGATCGAGTGTCGGCAGATCGCCGACCTACTCGGCGACTATCTGGACGGTAGCTTGCCGAAGTCGACGCGTGAGCTGCTCGAGTGGCACATCGAAGGCTGCGGGCCGTGCGTGGCGTTCGTCAACACCTACCGCGGCACGGTCAATGCGGCGACCAAGCTCAAAGAGGTCAACATCCCTTCAGAATTGAAACAACGGCTTCTGGCGGTCCTGCGAAATCAGCGCGCCGCTCACCGTCCGGACGCGTAGTTCTCCGTCGTACCTCACCGCAAGAGTCCCTGGACCACCTCGATCGCGTCGTCGCTCGCCCAGTCGATCTCGCCGATCACGCCGTAGCGCACACGGCCATCCGGTCCGATCAGGAAGCTCGAAGGTAGGACTCGAACTCGCCACGCCCGGGGCGCGTCCTGGTCTGGATCGAGCAAGATCCTCGCTCCGATCGGCCCGCGGTTGGCGAAGTCGGCCACCCGTGCCCTCGCCTCCCCGTAGTTCACGAGCAGGACGGTGAAGGGCCGGCCGGCCAGACGCTCCTGGAGCTTTTGAATCGACGCCATCTCGGCCCGGCACGGCTCGCACCACGTCGCCCAGAAGTTCATGAGGACGACGCGGTCCCGATAGTCGGCGAGCGTATGCGCCTGGCCCGTGAGGTCGCTGAGGGCCAGGGGCGGCGCCGCCGGCTCCTTCCAGGCGATGAAACGCGCGCGGTCCGCGCCGACGCGCCCCGCGAGCCCGAGCGCCAGGCAGACGGCCGCGCCGAGGATCAGAGCGATCCGGATGTCACGCCTTGATCTCACGCGTGGTGATCGTGTACTTGAAGTTGTCGGGGTCGAGACTGTCGCGACGGCCCTGCGCCGTCTCGGATTGCGGATACATCAAGAAGCCGAGCTTGCCGCCCTGGGTCGCGCTCGGCAGCGCCACATCGTGAGCGGTGTTGAAGGCCACCCAGTTGCCTTCCCATCCGCCGAACAGCTTGGGCCGCAGGGCCTCGACCACCGGATGGTCGATCTTCAGCCATTCGCTCGTCTCCTCGCGCGCCACCTTTGTGACGTCCGCCGGATCCATCGCCACCCAGCCGTGGTCTTTCAGGAAGACCTCGGCGCGGCAGTGCTGAGCCTTGCTGATGTTCGCGCTTCCGGCCCCCAGCGACTTGTAGCCGAAGGCCGACGGCGCGACGCGAATGCCGTAGATGTCACGCGCGGGGACGCCGACGGCGCGGACGAGACCCACGAAGAGCGCGTTGATGTCGGCGCACTTGCCGCCGAAGCTGCGCGTCTCGAGCATCGCTTTGATGTCGCCGACGCCACAGCCGCGCACCTTGGGCTCGCGATAGCTGTTGGCGAGAATCCAGTCGTAGATCGCCTTCACCTTCTCGACGTCGCTCGTCTTGCCCCTGGTGATCTCGAGCGCCGTCTCGCGGACGATGCCGTCGGTCGGCATGAGGTCGGTCGCTTTCGTCCACGTCTTCAGGGCCGCCGGGTCTTCATCGGCCGCCGTCTTCTTCGACCAGTCGAGCGCGCGATCCTGGGTCTGAAACCGACTCGTCAGCTCGACCACCGGAGCGGATTCGCCGGCTGCGAACTCCGCGTAGAGCATGTTGGCGCCGTAAACGCCGTCGCTCACCGGTTTCAGGATTCTGGCGTTGCCCGACCATTGATCGCCGAGAGCCTTTTGATAGTCGGACTTGACCAACGGAATGGGTAGCCACGCTCGGCTCACACCTGTCGGCTCCAGGATCTCGACACGTGTCGTGATCTCGAAGGTTCGCCACGTGCCGGGCCGGGGAGCGAATTCCTTCTGTTGAGCCAAGGCCGGCGTCAGGAAGCCCGTCACGCGGGACGCGGCGGCGATCGCCGGCATGGAGGCGGCGCCCCATAGGAACGTACGTCGCTTCATAGCATCTCCTTGTCCTGTAGCTCGTACGGGCCGCCGTCGTGATCGCGACCTCGACGGCTGATCGTTCGACGGTTCGACAATATCGGGATTCCGCAGGAAGACAAATCGGTAGGCTCTATTTGGATAGGGCGACTCAACGACGATCTCCGATATTGGTCGGACGGCCGGCGCTACGCTTTGACGCGGAGGATCGGCTCGGGCAGCACCAGGCCGATCTCCCAGCACTCTTCGCCCCGCCGCCGAAAGGCCTCCAAGACGGAGCCGGCACGCTCGGCGGCCACCGAGAAGAGCAGCCCCCCCGACGTCTCCGCCTCGGTGAGCAGCGAGGCCAGATAGCCGGGTACGGCCGGCTCGATCGTCAACGCGGCCCCGAACGCCGCTTCGACATAGTGCCGATTGCGCTTCATGCCCCCGCTGAATTGTCCGGCCTCGGCGAGCTCGCGCGTGCCCGGGAGCACCGGCAGACGGGACGCGTCGATCTGAAGACCCGCTCCCGATGCCTTGACCATCTCCCCCGCATGGCCGAGAAATCCGAAGCCGGTGATGTCGGTCGCGCCCCTCGCCCCGCTCTCGAGCGCGACCGCGGCGGCCACACGGTTGAGCCGCAGCATGCTCGCGACCGCGCCCGCCAGGCGTTCAGCTCCGGCGACGCCGTTCTTCGCCGCCGTCGTGATGACGCCGGTGCCGAGTGGCTTGGAGAGGAATACCCGGTCGCCGGGTCGCAGGCCGCCCTTGACCAGAATCCGATCGGGATGGACGCGGCCGGTCACGCAGAGCCCGTACTTCGGCTCGGCGTCGACGACGGTGTGCCCGCCCGCGATCACGCCCCCCGCCTCGGCGACCTTGTCCCGGCCGCCGCGAAATACGTCAGAGATGATCGTCTTGGGCATCTCACGCGGGAATCCGGCGACCGCGAGCGCGAACAGCACCTCGCCGCCCATCGCGTAGACGTCCGACATCGCGTTGACGGCGGCGACGGCGCCCCAGGTCCACGGATCGTCGACGACCGGTGGGAAGAAGTCGACGGTCTCGACGACCGCCAGATCGGGCGCGAGACGATAGACCGCCGCGTCGTCAGCCGCGCCGAGCCCGACGAGCAGATCTGCGGGCGGCGGCATGCCGCCGGGCCTGAGTACCGCCAACACCTCCTGGAGATCTCCAGGAGCCATTTTGGACGCTCAGCCGGCGCAGGACGCGTAGGAGGTGAGGCGGACCTCGGTGTGCGTGTGCTCCGTCATCGATCTATTGAGACGCGCGCGGGGGAAGCTGGGATTCCACGAAATCGACGAAGGCCTGGGCCAGGGGTGAGCGGCTGCGGTCGCGGTGAGTGATCAGATAGAAGAATCGCGAGACGCGCAGATCCTTGAGCTTCACGCACGACAACAGATTTGCCCGGCATTCGTCGTCGACGGCGCGCCGGGAGATGATCGAGATCCCGACCCCGGAGCGTACCGCCTGCTTGATCGCCTGGGTCGAGCCCATCTCGCCGACGACACGAAACGCGGTGAGATCGGCGTTGGCTTCGCCGAGTGCTTGCTCCAGCGCCTCACGCGACCCGGAGCCTTGCTCGCGGACGATCAGGGGCTCGCGCTTGAGGTCGGCGAGCGTGACCGCCTTGCGTCCCGCCCAGGGGTGCTCGGCCGAGAGAACCACTACGAGCTCGTCCGGCATCAGCTCGCGGGAGACGAGCGTGCGGAGATTCGGTCGCGCGCCGACGACGCCCACCTCGGCCCGACCGTCCTCGACCCACGTGCTCACCTGGCGACTATCGCCGATCAGCAGCGAGATCGAGATCTCCGGGTACTTCCCCTTGAACTGACCGATCAGGCCGGGCAGCAAGTACTCTCCGGGAATCGTGGAGCCGCCGACGACGAGCTGGCCGCTCAGCCGTCCCTGGAACTGATCGAGCGCCTGCCGCGCCTCCCGCGAGAGGGCCAGCATGCGCCGGGCGTAGCCGAGCATCAGCTCACCGGCGCGCGTGGGCGCCGCGCCGCGCCCGAGGCGGTCGAGAAGCTGGACGCCGAGCTCGTCCTCGAGGGCGCGAATGTGCTCGGAGATCGTGGGCTGGGTCAGGAAGAGAGCTTCGGCGGCGCGCGAGAAGCTCCCGAGCTCGGCCACCTTCGCGAAGATCTCGAGGCGGCGCAGATCCATCAGAGCGAGACGGGAGTCGGTGGGCTACTCAGTGACAGGCGCAACCACCGCCGCAGCACCCGCCGCCGCCCGACACGGGGGACGGCTGGAGCGCGCCGGCGGTCTTGAGGCCGAACACCGACAGCTTTCGCATCACCTGCTCGCTGGCGCAGGCCGGGCATGCGACCGCGGTCGCAGCGCCGGGGACGTACTTCTCGAACTCCCGCTCACACTGCTTGCAGCGGTACTCGTAGATCGGCATCCCTACTCGCCGCCTCGCTGCACGTAGCTCTTGACGAACTCCTCTGCGTTTTCCTCGAGGATGTCATCGATCTCGTCGAGGAGCTTGTCGATGTCTTCCTTGATCTTCTTGCCCTTCTTGGCCAGCTCAGGACTCGGCGCTGCTCCGTCTCCACCTTCCGCGGGCTTCGTCGGCCTGACTTCCTTCTTCTTCTGCTCTGCCATCTCGCCCTCCATGGGGCAACGGGCCGTGTCGCACAACTCCCCTAACCACTACTGCACGCATTTTAACACGCCCCCTCTCACAGGCGCCTGAAGTGCTTGCTGAGGGTCAGCGTCTGCCTCTGGTAGGAGGAGCCGAGCCCGGTTCCGTAGACCCGTTCGGGACGGGACCGAAGCCGCTCGAACAAGACCTTGAACGACGTCTGGCCGTCGTACACCATGAACGGCACCTCGCGCGCCCTGACCTCCATGACCACCTTGGTGCCCAGAATGGTCCCGTCCCCCCAGCCGAACCCGGGGTCGAAGAACCCCGCGTAATGCGTACGAATCTCGCCGGCCCCGGCGTCATAGACGACCATCTCGGCCGCGAACTCCGGGGGGACCCGGATGCGCTCCTTGGAAAGCAGGATGTAGAACCGGTTGGCTTCCAGGATGTACGAGTCGCGCGAGGGGCGCTTGATGGGCTCCCAGAACTCGCCGGGATCGTAGAAGCCGGTCCGGCTCAGATCGACGGCCGGCGGGTTGGGGTGAGCTCGATAGCCGATGATGCCGTCGGTCAGCCGCCCCGACAGATCGACCCCCATGCAAAGCCCATCGCTGACCACGACACGCCCCGGCGGGATCGGTCGCTCCTCGTCGTCGTAGAGCAGCGGCTGCTCGCGATACAGACCTTCGAGCGCGGCGTCGGACATCGAGGTTTGACCCGCCAGCAGACGAACCTGATTCAGCGAGACGCCGGCCTGCACGCGAACTGGAAACGATTGAGGCGAGACTTCGAGATAGAGCGCGCCGCGATACCCCGCGCGGATCTCGTCGAAGCGTGGCGTCGCGTCGGTGATCACCCGCGTGAAGATGTCCAGCCGTCCCGTCGTCGATTTTGGATTTGAGCGGCCGCGGATGTCCGGCGGCAGATCGAGGGACTCGAGCAGCGGCACGAGATACACGGAGCCCCGCTGAAGGGTCGCTCCCGAGCCGGCCAGCGAGAGCTGATCGATGACGAGATCGCTCTCGGCCAGCCCGCGCTCGCCCAGACGCCCCTGCACGCTCTCGCGAAACGGCAGAAAGCTCGCGCGGAGCTGATAGGCGTCGGGCCCCAGCCGGAGGTCGAGACTGGCGGGCTGGAACTGCTGATCGTCGATGGCGACCGGTGACACGATCCAGCCGTCGCCTACCCCCTGGCGAAGCTCGCGATCCGAGAGGACGCCGTCACTCATGCTCGTTCCAGTTAGCATCGCGTGCTCGGGCCGTCAAGGCGCGCGCCTCGGCGCCAGCCAGAAGCACGTGGATCCGAGCGCACAGAACACGACCGACGCGAGGAACACCAGCCGGTACGACCCCATGACGTCGTGGACGAACCCACCGAACCACGGACCGATCGCACCGCCGAAACCGTTGCCGAGGCTGAGAGCGCCGTAGATGACGCCGAGGCGGCGTCCGCCGAAGAGGTCGGAGGCCATCACGGTGATGATCGGCCCCCTGGCGCCGAAACCGAGCCCGAAGAGGAGCGCGTAGGCGACGAGCCACCCGGCGCGCTGATCGGACTCGAGCGCCAGCAGTGCCAGCGAGCCGCCGGCCGTGCACCCGTACGACACGGTCGCCGCGAGGGGGCCGCCGAACCGATCGGCCGCGAGCCCGAAGCCGGCGCGTCCGAGGATCGACATCAGCCCCATCACCCCGAAGACGCTGGCCGCCAGCATCGGCTCGAAGCCACGATCGATCGCGAAGGCGACCTGATGCGTGGTGACGGGGAAGACGGCGAGCGGAGTGCACATGTTCGCGAGCCACAGCGCCCAGAACGTGCGGGTCGCGACCGCGCGCTTCAGCGTCCAGTCTGGAGCCGGCGCGGGAAGCTCCCCTGCTCGCGAAGAGCCGCCCGCGCGTGCCGATGCGGGTACCGGGTCGCGCGCGCCGATCCAGACGATCGGAGCGAGCACGCCGAGCGCTCCCAGGCCGAGCACCGCGCTCGCGACGCGCCAGCCCGCGACCGCGATCAGCCATTGAGCCAGCGGTCCCATCACGAAGACCCCGAACCCCATCCCGGAAAACGCCACACCGACGGCACGGCCGCGGCGCTCCGAGAACCAGCGCGAGATCAGCACGCCCATCGGCACCGGGCCCAGGCCCACGAGGCCGGCGGCGCCGAGCGCGCCCGTGTAAAGATAGAGCTCCCACGCGGAATGAATCGTTGCGCCGAGCAGCGAGGCGCCCGACAGCAGCGCCGCTCCTGTGAGGATCACGCGGCGCGGCCCGAAGCGGTCGACCAGGATTCCCGCGACCGGCGCCAGGAGGCCCTGGACGATCGTCGAGATCGATTGCGCGCCCGCCGTGAGGCCGCGCGACCAGTGAAATTCGTCGACGAGCGGCACCAGGAATACCGAGAACGAAAAGTAGAGACCGTTGCCCACGGCCAGCGCTACCCAGACGACGAGGATGATCGTGGCGCGTCGCGGGAAGAGAATGGGCTGGCGACCTAGGAGACCCTGCTGGTCGCGCCCGCGGCGTCGACGTCGAGCGTGCGCGCGTTGCCGCGGACCCCTGCCCGGCTCAGCGCATCCTCCATGGCTCGCCCGACCGCTCCGCCCTCGCCCGCGACCACCGCGAGCGCGCCCGCGCCTCGGCCGTCGCGCTCGTGACCTCGGGTACCAGCACGACCCACGAGAGGGTTCCGGCCACGGGCAAGGTGACCGCGGTCACGCCCTCGGGCGTGCCGCACGACACGGTCAGGCCGCCGAAGATCGCCGCGGCGACGTTGTCGGGGTGCCCCTCGGCCCTCGCCGCCAGTCCGAGCAACGCGTCCCGCGAGAGCGGCGAGCCGAGGAGCACGTTGCCCGCGACCAGTCCTCCCACCCACGCCGCCGCGCTCGAGCCGAGACCCCGGGAGGTCGGAATGCGGTTCACGCATGCGAGCTCGCACCCCGTGAACGCGCGCCCCGCGGCCTCGTACGCGAGCTTCACGCCGCGCGCGACCACGTTACCGCCATCGCGCGCCAGGCGATCCGCGCCCTCGCCTTCGATCGTCACGCTCACGCGATCGCCTTCCTCGGCGACCACCTCGTTGTGGAGCGCGAGCGCCAGCCCGAGCGCGTCGAAGCCGGGCCCGAGGTTCGCGGACGTCGCGGGAACGCGAACGTGGACGCGCACGCGGCTACAGCCGCTTGAGGAGCCAGTCCGGGGTGAGGGAGACGGCCCAGGAGTTCAGGACGACGTAGTAGTTGGTGAAGACAAGGACTCCGACGATGACGAGGACGACGCCCGCCGCCCGCTCGACCACGGGAATGAACCGACGGTAACGCTTGAAGAACGCGAGAAACGGCCCGAGCGCCGCCGCGGAGATCAGAAACGGTAGCCCGAGCCCGGCGGAATAGGCGACGAGCAAGCCGATGCCGCGCTGGACCGTCTCCGTGGTGCCGGCGAGCGACAGGATGGCTCCCAGAATCGGCCCGACGCACGGCGTCCAGCCGATGGCGAACGTGATGCCCACCACGAGCGAGCCCAGATAGCCGGCCGGCTTTTCCCGAAGCTGCCACTGCTGCGAGCGCCCGAAGACGCCGATCCTCAGGAGCCCGACGATGTAGAGACCGAAGATCACGATCAGCGCGCCGCCGATGCGGCGGATCCAGTCGCGATAGTCGAGCAGGAACTGAGCCGCGGCGCTGAACGAGGCCCCGAGCGCGACGAAGACGAGCGAGAAGCCCAGGACGAACGCCAGCGCGTGGATCATCACCCGGCGCCGCGCCGCCGCCGAGAGATCCGCGGTGAGGTCGGCGACGGACATCCCCGTGATGAACGAGACGTACGACGGGAACAGCGGCAGCACGCACGGCGACAGGAACGAGAAGAGCCCCGCGCTGAAGGCGACGGCGACGCCGAGCGACTCCCCCGTCATTGCGCCAGCAGCCCCTCGACCAGGGTATGCGCGGCGCGGTGGTCCCAGGCGCGTGGGCCGAGCGCGACCGCCGCGAGATAGCCGTTGCGGTCGATGAGGAAGCTCGCCGGCAGCGCGCGAACGCCATACGTGTTGGCGAGGTCCATCTTCGCGTCGAGCGCCACCGGGAACGTGAGCTTGTGCTTTTGCAAGAACGGCTTGACGAGCGAGACGTCGCTGTCGACGGAGATCGCCAGCAGCACGAAGCCGCGCTCGCGGTGCTTGAGATAGAGGCGCTCCATGGCCGGCATCTCTTCCCGGCAGGGCCCGCACCAGGTGGCCCAGAAGTTGATCAGGACCGGCTTCCCGCGCTGCCCCGCGAGCTTGAGCGTGTCGCCGCTCACGAGAGCGACCGTGAAGTCAGAAGCCTGCTTGGGCCTGGATGGCCGAATCAGGTCGAGCTCGCGCGCGGCCTCGTCGACACCGCTCACGCTCGCGGTGTAGACCGGCGAGTGGCTGGAGGCTTCGGTCGCCGCGGAGGCGGGCTCGCGTTGCCCCGCGGTCATCACCGCAAAGAGCGCGACACCGACGAGGGCGGCCCCGGCCATCAACGCCGCCGTCAGCATCAGCTTGCCTCGCATGTCCGCCTTCGCGCTTCGGTCATCACGCAGAAACCCCGAAAAAGTATACCCCTATACCCAGTCGCCGATTTGCTCCGACTGGGTCGCTTGCTATAGTAGGCGGACCTGGCTGGCCCACGCGAGTCCTCACCGACGAGCAGACCCGGCTGCGGAGATGCGTTCCCGCCCACGGGCGCCCGACGGCCACCGGAGGAGGACAACGTCATGGACGAGCGACATATCCACGGTCTCATCGCGGACGTGCGCGCCGGGCGCCTGTCACGGCGCGCGTTCACCCGGATCATGGTCGGCCTCGGCCTCACCGGGCCGCTGGCCGCCCAGATGCTCGGCGCCGCCGGGGTTGCCGCCCAGCCTCGTACGGACGGCTTCACGCCGACGCGTCGAGGCGGAGGCGGCCAGCTCAAAGTGCTCTGGTGGCAGGCGCCGACCCTGCTCAACCCGCACTTCGCCGTCGGCACGAAGGATCAGGACGGCTCGCGCGTGTTCTACGAGCCGCTCGCGGCGTTCGACCCCGAGGGCAACCTGTTCCCGGTCCTGGCCCAGGAGATTCCGACGCTCGAGAACGGCGGCGTCGCGCGCGACGGCAAGTCGGTCATCTGGAAGCTCAAGCGGGGTGTCAGCTGGCACGACGGAAAGCCGTTCACCACCGACGATCTCGTCTTCAACTGGGAGTACGCGGCCGACCCGGCGACCTCGGCGATCACGATCACCACCTACCGCGACATCGAGCGGGTCGAGAAGATCGACGGCCACACCGCGAAGCTCGTGTTCAAGAACCCCACGCCGTTCTGGTTCGATGCGTTCTGCGGCGCGCGAGGCATGATCATCCCCAGGCACCTCTTCGACGCCTATCGGGGCGCCAAGTCGCGCGAGGCGCCGACCAACCTGAAGCCGGTGGGCACGGGCCCCTATCGCTTCGTCGACTTCAAGCCCGGCGATATCGTCCGGGGTGAGATCAATCCGAGCTACCACGTCGCCAACTGTCCCTTCTTCGACCAGTTCGAGATGAAGGGCGGCGGCGAGGCCGCCTCGGCGGCCCGCGCGGTGCTCCAGACCGGCGAGTTCGACTTCGCCTGGAACATGCAGGTCGCCGACGACGTCCTCAAGCGCTTCGAGCAGGGCGGCAAGGGCCATGTCGACATCGCCACGGGCGGGGGCATCGAGCACCTCCAGCTCAACAACACCGATCCGTGGAAGGAGGTCGACGGGGAGCGCTCGTCCGTCAAGACCACTCACCCCTTCCTGACCGACCCCGCCGTTCGCTCCGCGCTGAACCTCCTGGTCGACCGGGGCGCCATCCACGAGGAGCTGTACGGCCGCCTGGGCCAGGCGACGCCGAACTTCCTCAACGGGCCTACCCGGTTCCGCTCGCCGAATCTGCGCTGGGAGTTCAACGTCGACAAGGCGGGCCAGATCCTCGACGCGGCGGGCTGGCGGCGCGGCGCCGACGGCGTCAGGGGCAAGGATGGCAAGCGGCTGAAGGTCGTCTATCAGACCTCGATCAACCCGGAGCGCCAGAAGACCCAGGCGATCGTGAAGCAGGCCTGCGCGAAGGCGGGGATCGACGTGGAGCTGAAGTCGGTCGTCTCGTCGGTGTTCTTCTCGTCCGACGTGGGCAATCCCGATACCTACACCAAGTTCTACTCCGATCTTCAGATGTACAACGTCGGGCCGAACGCCCCCGATCCCCAGACGTTCATGTCGAACTTCACCTCGATGGAGATCTGCTCCAAAGAAAACAAGTGGGCGCGGCGCAACACCACGCGATGGCGAAGCGAGGAGTACGATCGCATCTGGAAGGCCGCCGAGAGCGAGATGGATCCGGTGAAGCGTGCGGCGTTGTTCATCCGTATGAACGACATGCTCGTCCAGAACGTCGTGGTGATCCCGATCGTGTGGCGCAACGCCGTCGCCGCCGTGTCCAACCGCCTCAAGGGCAACGAGCTCTCCGGCTGGGACTCGTACCTGTGGCGGCTGGCGTACTGGTACCGGCAGTCTTGACACCCCGACGCGCAAAACGGTAAGAAAGCCAACCACCCGGCCGCTGCGCCGGGCGAAAGAGGAGATTCAATGGAAGAGCGTGAGTTGAGGGCGCTGGTCGATCAGGTGAAGGCGGGCGCGCTGAGCCGCCGTCGCTTCGTGCGGATGATGGTCGGGCTCGGCCTGACGGCCCCGCTGGCCGCCCAGATGCTGGCCTCGGCCGGCGTCGCGCAGGCGCAGACCAAGTGGACGTTCAATCCCACCAAGCGCGGCGGCGGCGGGCTCGTCAAGGCGCTCTGGTGGCAGGCGCCCACCTTGTTGAACCCGCACTTCGCCAACGGCACCAAGGACCAGGACGCCTGCCGCATCTTCTACGAGCCGCTCGCCTCGTACGACCCCGACGGAAACGTCATCCCGGTCCTCGCCGCCGAGACCCCAAGCCTCCAGAATGGCGGGGTCGCGAAGGACGGGATGTCCGTGACCTGGAAGCTGAAGAAGAATGTCGTGTGGCACGACGGCAAGCCGTTCACCGCGGACGACGTGGTGTTCAACTGGGAATACGTGATGGATCCGGCGACGGCCGCCGTGACCATCGGACCGTACCGCGATATCGTTCGAATCGACAAGCTCGACAGCCACACCGTGAAGATCGTCTTCAAATCACCGACGCCATTCTGGTCGGCGCCCTTCTGCGGAGCCGCGAACGGTGTGATCATTCCCAAGCACCTCTTCCAGGCCTTCAAGGGCGACAAGTCGCGCGAGGCGCCGACCAACCTGAAGCCCGTCG
>QHSQ01000185.1 GCA_003221615.1 Candidatus Rokuibacteriota bacterium
TGTTCGAGGAGCAGGTCGAGATCATCTTCAAGTCGTTCAACGAACGCGCCTTCTCGCACCAGGGCAAGTACTACACGCTGCCGCCCCAGGTGCCCTACCGGGGCTACGAGCTCTCCGAGATCACGCTGGTGCCGCGGCCGAAGACCTTGCCCGTCGAGTGCTGGCAGCCGGTGGTCAGCGCGAGCCCGCGTGCGCTGGACTTCATGGCCAAGCACGGCATCAAGGGCATCATCGGCGGCGGCGCCGCTCCGGGGGGCGCCAACGAGAAGGTCGTGCACGCGTTCCGCGAGGCGCGCGCCCGCGCCGGACGGGAGACCAAGCTGGGCGGCGACCTCTGCATCGGGTTTTCGTTCCACATCGCCGACAGCGTCGAGCAGGGCATCAAGGCGGCGACGCCGTTCTTCGAGGAGAACATCAAGATGTTCGCCCCGCTCGGCTTCGTGCCGGGTCTGACCGCAGAGCAGATCGACGCGGTCGCCGACCCCAAGCGAGCGCGTCAGGCCGGACTGCCGACCCTGCGCAACGCGATCAAGGCGGGGACGTGGCTCGTCGGGCCGCCGGAGCTGATCACCGAGCAGCTGATGGAGATCCAGCACAAGTACCCTGGCCTGGAGGTCGTCAACGTCGGCCAGCCGGTCGGCACGCCGCAGGCGGTGATCCTCGAGCAGCTCGAGCGCTTCTCGACACAAGTGATGCCGGCGTTTCAGTGACATGGGGGGCCACGAAGGGCCCCCCAAGCGCCGGGGCGCTCCTCGGCCTTATGCGGGCAGCCTGAACCCCTGACGCGCCAGCAGCTTCCAGGCGCCGTCCTGCTTTTGCCAAACTTGCAACGCGCCGATCCTGGTGGTCGTCGCCTTGCCCTCGAGCTCGGACTCGGCCAGGTAGATGTGGCGCGCGATGGCGGCATTGCCGACCACCGCCACCTTGAGCTCGGGGAAGTCGAGTGACTTGACGCGCTGCTTGCGGGTCATCACGCCGTTGACGAATTGCTCCTTGGTCTCGACCCTGCCGTCGGAATGGCCGTAGCTGATCTGCGCGGATGCGACCTGCTCCAGCTTGGCCTTGTCGGCTTCGAGCAGCGCCTTTCGCAGGACCTCGACGCTCTCCTTGACCGCCGCCTCGTCGGCGGCTTGGGCGCTCGCCAGACCGCCGAGCAAAAGGCCGGGAGCCGTGAGAGCCACTGCGCCTGCGACCGCCAGTTCACGTCGGGATACGTTCATGGGGTCCTCCTCCTCGAGGTCACGTCTGCTGCAGCATTGCGTGCGCCCGCGCCTCCACCTCCGGGAGCTTCCCGGCGATGAGCCCTTCGTCGAGAGCGGCCGCCACGGTCGGGTACCCGGCGCGCGTCAGCATGGCCGGAAGCTTCCCGGCCTTGAACTGATCGACCGCCCACTTGAAGGGGTCCGGCACCAGCGTCTTGTCGAGATAGATTCGCTCGTTCTTGTACCTGGGCCCGTAGTGGTAGTGCGGATAGATGCGGAAGCAGTCGAAGGCGAGCAGCTCGATCTCCTGGCCGGCGATGTCACCGAGCACGTGGATGGCGATTCCGCCGTCGCCCTGGCCGGCGACGCGCATCTCGAGGCCGAAGCGGATGTTGCCCGCCTCGATCACGTCAGTCCCTCGGTTGTGGCGAACCGTGCGGCGCTTGCTGATGGCCATCTCGCACGCCTTGGCCTCCACCTCGTCGAGCGCGGGCATCAGCTGCGTGGGATCGATCTGCAGGGCGATCTGCTCGTACCCGGCGCGGCCCAGCATCGCGGGCAGCCTCCGGCGCAGCTGCGTCATGGTCCACCGGAGCGGGTTGCCGGTGACGGTGCCATCGAGCATGACGCGGACATTTGTGTTCGCCGGATCGTAATGATAGTGGGGATGATTGTCGAGGCACTCGAATCGGAGTAGCTCGCGCTCGGCGCCGTCCACCACGCCGACGACTTGCACGCACACGCCCTGGTCGGCGTGGGTGCCGCCTCCGCTTCCCGCGCCCGCGCCGTGGGGTGCGCCTCCGTCGAGGTCACGATATTGCAGGGCGAAACAGATCGGGCCACAGGCGATCCTCTCCTTGCCGACGTCCATCGCTTTCCTCCTCACCGGGTTCTCTCGGATCACGTGACGGCCGTGACGGCCGTCGCGTCGCAGAACGCCGGCATCAGCTCCCGCGCGAACTGGCGGAGAGTCGGACGGCCACCGGCGCTGTTGAGCAGCACGTACTCCGCGCCGGCGCCCCGCATGGCCTGCATCATGACGGCGACCTCGTCCGGCGTGCCGTAGAGAGCCGAGGCGCAGATCTCTTCGTCGGAGAGATGCGCCCGGTTCGCGCCGGGGCCGTCGGGGCGCTCGGCCAGCCGATCGATGCGCCGGCGACCCGCGACGCGGTTCGCCCGGGCGCGCTCGAGATCCGCTGCGGTCGTGACGATGTTGATCGAACGGGTGACTCCCACGCTCATCGGGTCGAAGACGCGTCCGCGCGCCTGCACCGCTTCCTTGAAGAGCGCGATGCGCTCGCGGATCTGCGCGACAGAGGCGTACTGGTCGAGCAGCAGGTTGAAGCCGAGGGCCGCGACCTTGCGAATGGAGGCGGCGCTGCCCGCGCCCATCCAGAGCGGCGGGTGAGGCTTCTGGGCGGTCGGCGGCTCCACCACGACGTTGTCGAACTGCCAGTACCGGCCCCGATGCGACCAGGGCGTGTCCGACGTCCACGCCTTGAGCATCACCCCCAGCGACTCGTCGAAGCGCGCGTCGGCGTCGTCCATGGGCGTCGCGAAGCCGGCGAACTCGTTGTACCGGTAGCCCTTGCCAATGCCGAAGTCGAGACGGCCGCCCGAGAGCAAGTCGAGCGTCGCGACCTGCTCGGCCAGCAGCACGGGATTGTGCCAGGCCAGCACGATCACGGCGGTGCCGAGGCGCAGCGTGGTGGTGCGCGCGCCGACCCACGTCAGTAAGTTGAGGGTCGCCGAGATCTGGCCGAAGCCGGTGAAGTGGTGCTCGACGATGAACGTGCTGTGATAGCCGAGCGCCTCCGCCTCGACATTGTTCTCCACGAATTCCCGGAAGCCCGCGCCACTGTCGACGTCGGGCCCTCCTCGCCGGGCCTGGGCGCTACCGAACAGTCCGAAGCGCATGGTGGTGTCGGAATCATAGTGGGCGCGACCCGGCAATTCAAGCGCACGACTGCAGAGTCTCATCGAGGACGGACGCCAGATCGGTCACGATCGCCTCGAACGAGAACACGTCGTCGATCCGCGAGGCCAGCGAAGGACGCGCGGCCAGGGCCACGTCCCTGAGATGCCGGCGCTCGCTGACCGCGACGGCCGACCAGTCGTCGACCAGCGCCAGCGCGCTGGCGCGGTCCATCTCGTGGGCGATCACGCGGGCGAGGCGCTCGGAGAACACGAGGCCGTGCAGCGATTCGAGGTTCGCCCGCATCCGCTCGGGATTCACGACGAGCCCGCCGGCGATGCGCTCGAGCGCGTCGAGCGCGCCGCCGGCCGCGTCGGCGAGCGCCGGGATGGTCACGAGCTCGGCCTGCCAGCCGCCGAGCGCGCGCTCGTGCTCGCCGAGCGCGCCGGAGAGCAAGGTCGCCATCAGACCCGGCGCGCGGGCGGCGGCAACCAGGGCCTGAAGACAGGCGACGGGATTGCGCTTGTGGGGCATCGCGCTCGAGCCGCCCACGCCTTTCACGGGCGCCGACTCCAGCATCTCGCCGACCTCGGCCTGTGAGAGCAGCGAGACGTCGCGCGCGACCTTGCCGATCGTCTCGACGACGATCGCCAGCTCGGCCATCAGGCGTAACAACTCGTCGCGCTGATCGTGCCAGGCGCGCGCCTCGTGCAGATGCAGGCGCATCGCCACGCCGTGACGCACGGCCGTGCGCGTGCCGCCGAACGCGTCCAGGGTGCCCACGGCCCCGCCGAGCTGAACGCAGAGCGCGCGTTCGCGCGCCTCGGCGAGACGAAGCCGGCAGCGATGCAGCGCGGCCGCCCAGCGCGCGATCTTCAGTCCGGCCGTGATCGGCGTGGCGGGTTGCATGAGCGTCCGCCCGAGCATCACCACACCGGCGTGGCGTCGCGCGTGCTCGGCCAGCCGGCTCACGGCCGTGGCCAACACGCGGTCGGCGTCCGCGAGGCACGGCTTCAGGCACAGGACCAGCGCGGTGTCGAGGACGTCCTGGCTCGTCGAGCCGTAGTGCACGAACGCCGCGGCGCGCGCGTCCACACGGGCGACGTGCTCGGTGAGCGCCCGCACCAGCGGGACCGCGAGCGACCCCGACCTCTTGCCTTCGCTGGCCAGGGTCTCGGGCTGCAGGCTCAGGTCGGCGCAGGCCTTGGCGATGACCCGCGCGGCGTCGGACGGAATGACGCCGACGTCGCCCTGGGCGACGGCCAGCGCGCGCTCGAAGTCGAGCATCCCGCGCACGAACGCCTCGGGAGACAGGGCCTGGGTGAATGCGTCGCGCGCGAAGCTCTGGCCGACGAGGCTCACGGGCGCGCTCGCGCGCTAGAACTCGATGAACACCGCTTCGCCGGCGCCGCGTAGCCGGACGTCCCACCGATACACCCGGGGGTTGGCGGGATCGCGGGTCGCGATCAGCGTCCGGAGCCGCTCGGGATCGCCGATCGCGCGGGCCAGGGGATCGCCTTTGATTTCGTCGAGGGGCGCGAGGAAGACGCGCGTCTGGAGCGCCTTCAGGAGCCCGCGCGCGAAGATCGAGACGCTGATCTGCGGTGCGTACGTCTCGCCACCCGGGCCGGTGAACGAGCCGGGCATGACGGTCTCGATCGCATAGGCGCCCTCGGCGTCCGTCGAGACGCGGCCATAGCCGTACGGTCGGGCGCCCGCGCCGCCCGAAGGAACCTTGCCGGCCGCGTCGGCCTGCCAGGTCTCGAAGAGGGCGTCGACGATGGGCGCGCCGCTGCCGTCGAACACGCGGCCGGTCAGCGTGATGCGTTCACCGTGCCCGGGGAACAACACCGTGCTGCCATCCGGCCAGATCAGCTCGCGCG
>QHSQ01000186.1 GCA_003221615.1 Candidatus Rokuibacteriota bacterium
ACTGATACGAGACCGTCGGGTCCAGGCCGAACGGACCCACGCGCCACCGAGCGTCGAAACCGACCGTGTAGCGCTCCTCGTGCATCGACGGGTCGCCAGGGGCAGTGCACCCGAAGCAGGCGGCGGCGGCCGGGGCGGTGCCGAGCGGGATCCCGGCGTACGCGCCCGCGCTGTTCATCGAGCCGCCTGACGTACGACGGTTGGTGGCGTTGCGGCGCGACGCGTTCGTCGTGACGCCATCGGCGTGGAACCACGAGAACATCGGCTTCAGGTCCAGCCCCTTGAACAGCGTGAACTCGGGGCTCTCGATGATGGCGAAGTCCTTACCGCGGTCGGTCCGTATCTGCTTGTTGGCGCTCCTGTCACCACCGGCCAGCGTGTCCTCGACGTCCACCCACGCAAGGTGGTTCTTGATGTTCGGCGTGAACGTCGTGTAGAGGTCCAGGCCCGCGAAGTCACCGTTGGCGTAGTAGACCTTGTAGTTCGCGATGGTCGCGAACGGCTGGCCACCGGCGCGGGCCACGGTCAGAACCGGGATGAACGGCAGGAGACTGTCCTTGCCGGTCAGATCGAACTCCGTGTAGATCCACTTGATCTCGAAGAGGCCCGCCACGTCGGTGTTGATATCCAGGCCGCCTCCGGTGCCGAAATGGCAGCCTCCGTTGAAGCCGCAGGGTTGACCGCTATTGTTGCCGGGAAAGCCACCGTCGTTGGACCCGCCCTGGCCGTACATCAGATCGAGCTCGATGCCGAGCACGGCCTTCGTCCGCCCGACCGCGAACTCGAAGTCCGGGCGGAAGCGAGTCCGTGCGTACCATTCACGATCGCCGTCGCGCGCGTAGTTGCCGTCGTAGAAGTTCCGGCCCATCGAGGTGACCTGATCGAAGAGTCCGGTGATCGTCACCTTCGGCGCGGGCACCTGGGCGCGCGAGGGCGTCGCCAGCGTGAGAAGGGTCAGGAAGGCGATGAGTGCAAGGATCAGTCGTTTCCCCATCACGGACCTCCCAAGACGGACGCTAGAGGCACCTCTGTGCAGACGACGCCGTCTGCCATTTGTATGGTGAGCGGCCATGGAAGGGCTGTCCGGGGCCAATGAGCCAGGGGCATCCCTGTCTCCCTCAGGGCCGGACGATAGGATCGAGCAGCGCGGCGAGACAATTTCTCGCCACGGCGCCATGTCAGCCAGAGCGGCTTATATCAGGCTAAAGGAAAATTAATCAACTTAAGTTAACTTAAGGTTGCTGAAGCGGAAGAAGCGCCGCGGAGAGTTCCCTTGCGCGTGCTCATCGCGTGCACTATGGGCACTGCGCACGTGGCTGGGCGTTATGGCGATGAGATGCGGGTAGGGAAGGCGCACAGCGGACTCTCCGTTCGGATGGAGGCTCCCCACAGCGGGCAGGTCGCGGGCTTCATCATCCTCTCTCCACTAATGGCCACTACCTTCGCGGTCGTCGTCCCTTGTGCTCGACGTCTACGAGTCGAGACAACGCGAACGAGGTGTGGTACGTGTCGAGACCGCGGACGCGCGGACGCAACCAGCGTGGAGAGGTGGTAGTGCTGTTCCGGCGAACAGTCCTCGTGCCAAGGAAGAACCAACACGCTCGGGATGGACAACGGACCAGGGAGGCCCACGAGAATGTTGAGAGTCACGCCGCTCGTTACACTGCTGTTGCTGATCGCGCTGCCGCTGACCGCCCACGGGTGGGACCGGGGCGACGTTGACAGATTCGCGACACTGCCAGCCGGGACGTCGCACCCCGAGGGGATCACAGTCGACCGCCAGACGGGTGACGTGTATGTCGCCGACTTCGAGGCCACCGGCAGCGCGGGGCACGTCGTGGTCTTCGACCCGAAGGGGCGGTTCCTGAGAACGCTGACGCTGACGACGAAGACGGCCCCGCCACCGAGCAGCCTCCTGCTCGGCCTGGATTTTCATCCGACGACCGGTGCGTTCCTGGTGATCGACTTCGGCAACGCGCGCGTGCTGAACGTGGACAAGTTCACCGGCGCTTCGACGGTGTTCATGACCGTCACCGGCACCGGCTCGGGACTGAACGCGCTTACGTTCGACGACGCGGGGAATGTGTACGTCTCCGACTCGTTCCGGAGCATCGTCTGGCGGACGGGACCGAACGGGGGCACCGCGGCGCCGTGGGTGACCGACGCGCGGCTCGGCACGACCGGCGTGCCGCCGTTCGGCGCCAACGGGCTCGCCTTCAACCAGGCGCGGACAGCGCTCTACGTGGCCAATACCGGCAATGACACCGTGGTGAAGATCGCGGTGAACAACGGCAAGTCGAACAATCCCACGGCCGGTCCGGTCATCGTCTTCGTCAACAGTATCAACGGAGCGGACGGGTTGATCGTCGACGACGACGACAACATCTGGGTGTGCGCCAATCAGGCCGACGAGATCGTCGTGATCGAACCGACCCAGGGGCGCGTTATCGCCAAGCTGGGCGACTTCGAAGGGATCGGACGCGACGGGGCACCAATCGGCTTCCTCTTCCCGGCCAGCCTGGTGTTCTCAGGTAAGGACTTGTTGGTCACGAATCTCTCGCTCGACCTCGGCGCGGCGCTCGGAGACCCTGAGAAGCGGACGGTCGATTCACCATGGGCAGCGCAGGTCACGACGCACACGGTGTCGCGCATCCGCGCCCGCATCCCCGCGGTGAAAGGCCTGAACCACGACGACCCACGCGACGATCGCCACTGATCTCGCGCGCGCTACCCCGTAGGGCGACTGGCCGCGTCGGACCCGGAGTACCGGTCGGTGGTCCGTACGGCGACTACGCTCCGCGCGGGCGCCGCCTGATTCGCGGCCTCCGTGCGTTCGGGGGCACGACTCGCGGGGCGACCGAGGCCCGGGCGGTATTCCTAGGATCTGGCAGTCAAGAATATCCGGGCGCAGGAGTTGCGTTCTGGGGAAGGGTTGAATGGTCAACCGATTGCGTCGCTACGCTGGCCAGTGCCCGATTCCGGTCGTTCTGCTCGCCTATCTCGCGCTGAGCTTGCTCCTTCGCCTGCCATTTTCTTTCGTGTTGGGCATCGACTGGGACGAGGGCACGTTCGTCATCATGGGGCAGGAGATTCTCGATGGATATCTGCCGTATACACGGCTCTGGGATTTCAAGCCGCCGCTGGCTTTCGCCGCATACGCCCTGGCCATCGCGACCCTGGGACACTCGATCGAAGCTGTCCGCGTAGCCGGAACGATCTGCGTGGCACTGACTGGCCTGGCCGTCTACGTCGTGGCGAGACGAGCCATGCCACCCGTGATAGCAGTTCTTGCGGGTGTCGTCACGATCGTCGTCATGGTGGCGCAGCGGTCGGGACAGGCCACCATGACGGAACACTTTGCGGCGGCCTTTCTCACCTGGGGGCTGGTCGCTCTGCTCGCGAGCGGAGAGTCGCGGCCGATCCTGGTGATCGCGGGCGCGTTACTGATGACCGGCGCGCTCATCCGATTGCATCTGGCCTACACGGTCGCCGCGGTGATCGGCGGGGCGGGTCTGCGGCCCGGCGCGGACCCAGCCCGCCGTCGCATTGCGGACGTCGGGATGCTCGTGGTGGGAGCAGTCGTTACCCTGTCGACCGTCCTGGCCCCCTATGTTTATACGGGCAATCACGATGTGCTGATCCGGTCCGCGGCACTCGCTCTGCTTGTGGGTGAGCGCGGCCCGTGGGAGAGCTTCTCGGCCGTAGTCAAGTTGGCCGGTTTCCTCGTCCACAATCCGTTACTCGCCCTGACCGTATGGGCCGCCGGCCTCTTGGGATCGATCCTGCTCTTTGTGCGTCGCACGGAGGGGGCCGAGCCGAA
The DNA here is from genome assembly GCA_003221615.1 of Candidatus Rokuibacteriota bacterium. Classification (GTDB taxonomy): domain Bacteria; phylum Methylomirabilota; class Methylomirabilia; order Rokubacteriales; family CSP1-6; genus AR31. The sequence goes on from QHSQ01000186.1 coordinate 3,821, forward strand.
GCAGTGGAGGTTCTGGATTGTCCTCGTGCTGCTGAGCTCGAGCTACTCGGTCATCGCAATCGGCGCGGGCTACGGACATTACCTGATCCTACTCGCGCCCATGTATGTGCTCGTCGCGTTTGCGGTGATGAGCAGGGACTCGCTGAACCGGCGCCTGCGACATGCCTACTTCCTCGTTCTGGCCGCCGGTTTGCTGATCGCGCTGCTGCCAATCGCATCCGAATATCGAGACCTGTCGACGAGGCTCCTGCGCGACGGACACCTCCGGGTGGGCCGCGCATACGAGCTCGCGCGAATTCTGGCTGCCCAAAGTCGAGCTCCTGTCCCCATGTACCTCCTGGAGGAACACGTGGTCTACTGGCTGACCGGGAACCGACCGCTCACGCCGATGTCGACGCATCCATCGAACATTGCAAAGCGCGACATACTTCGAGTGATGCGCGGACCTAACGCGACGCCCATCGAAGAGCTGCAGCAGATCTTCGCGCAGGCTCCGCGCTTTGTCGCGCGCCCCACCGAAATCCGTTACCTTAAAACCGAGCCCGCGGCCCTTACGTGGCTCGACGGCGAGCTCGCGTCGCGGTATCGCCTGATCGATTCCATCGATGGGTTCCAGCTCTATCGACTGACGTCGCCGCCCGGGGCGACCAACTGAGGCAGCCCGGCGCCACCGAGCGGCTCCGCGTGCCGACTCACCGCGGACGAGAGAACTTTTCGTATGAACGGGACCGACAATCAATCGCTTGTCATCTTCATTCAGCACTAGTGGTATCGCTGAGTGGCTGCAGACTCGCGCTCGCCTGAAGCCTCACGCGCTTTCAGGGATGCTCAGTGGCGCCATGGTGCGAACACATCTTCGGAATCCCGCAAATCGGGTGCCTATTTTCTAAATCGCTGGACGACACCCGTCAAAAAAGTGGCCTGGCGCAGCGCTTCAAACTCCGCGCGACGCCAGGATTCAGCGAAGCCGGGGTGCACCATGAGAATTCCAGTTGGCGACTCCAT
>QHSQ01000187.1 GCA_003221615.1 Candidatus Rokuibacteriota bacterium
AACGGAAACACGGCGAGGACGAGCGAGACGACCCGCCGGATCGTCCTCACTCGACCGCCGCGCCACGCCCACACCTGCGGCGGAATGAAATACACGACCGGAACACGCGCGCGACGCGCCGCCCGAGCCAGGCGCAGATTGAACTCCGGAAAATCGATCAGCACGAGCACCGCCGGCCGCTCAGGACCCTCGAGGACGCTCCGAAGCTCACGGTAGGCCCTGTACAGGCGCGGCACCTGCCCGAACGCCTCGCTGCCGCCGGTGACGGCTCTCGCGGTCACGTCTACCAGGATCTTCATCCCTTCGGCCGCCATTCGCGCGCCGCCCATCCCGAAGAGCCGGCAGCTCGGGTCGAGCTCGCGCAACGCGTGGCAGAGCGCCGCGCCGTGGAGATCGCCCGAGGCTTCCCCCGCGACGAGCATGACGGCCGGCGACCTGGAGGTCGTCACTCGACCCCCACCAGGGCCATGCCCGCCGCGTTCGCGATGCGCAGACACGCTTCGCGATCGAGCACCAGCACGCGCTCCGCCTCGACGGCGACGACCCTGGCGCCGCCGGCGGCCGCCGCCTCGATCGTCTCCGGGCCGACGCCGGGCGTGTCGAATCGATAATCGTGCTCTCGCGCCGCCGCCTTGACCACGACGGCGCCCGGGCCCGCCTGCGCCAGACCGCGACGGATGGTCTCGGTGGTCCCCTCGGTCGCCTCGACGGCGGTGACGGCACCGAGCTTCACCACGACGGTTTGTCCGACGCCGGCATCGGCCGCAAGTCGCGCGACGGTCAGGCCGCGGCGCACGTCGGTCCATTCCGCGTCGGTCGGCGCGCAGCTCGACCAGCAGCCGCTCCGGCCGAGCCAGTCGCCCAGGAACTTTCGCTGATCGAGCAGCTCGATGCCCATCCGCCTGAGCGTCGTCGCCACGACCTGGACGATATTCGCGTCGACCAGCGCGCCGGCGGCCGCCTTCATCTCGGCGAGCGCGGCATCGGGACGGCGCTCCTGCAGGAGATCCTTCATCCAGAACTTCCCCGAGAACACCACGGCGCCGATGCGCTCGTGCTGGAGAGCGGCCAGCACGGCACCCGCTTCGTTGAGGCGGGCCGGGATCGTACGGTCGGCATGGTCGGTGACACCCGGCGCCTCGCCAAAGGTGAACGCGACCACGCGCCACCCGTGGCGTCGCGCCTCGCCGGCCATGCGCGCCGGCAGCACGCCGGCACCGCAGATCAAACCGAGTGAGCGCTCCACGGGGGGTCGGTCGAGTACGCCGCCTCGCAGCGGCCGTCTCGGATCATTCGCTCGATCTCGAGAGCCATGGCGAGCGATCGCACATCCTCGGTCTCCGCCAGCACGATCGTCTCACCGGCGCGCGACCGCCGGACGGCGCGGACCAGATGGAGCACCTCGAGCTTGAGCGGGTTGTCCTTGTGCACCTGTACGTGCTCGACGAACGACGCGCGCCGGTAGCGGATCGACTCCCGGTTGAGCGTGTATTCCTGCGCGGCGCGCCGGTGGATCCGGATGTCCTGCTCGGAATAGTCGAGGACGACGTAGGCGTCCGGCTGCGTGACCGCGAGCACCCGGATCTTCTCCTCGGTCGCCCGGCTCGCGGTGATCAGCGCGATCGTGCCGGACTCGAAGCCGATCTGCACGTTGGCGATGTCGGCCGCCGCGGAGTGGACCGAGGACCCCATCGCGGTGAGACGCCGCGGCGGCGAATCGACGAGCCCCAGCACGATGTCGAGGTCGTGGATCATCAGGTCCATCACCACGCTGTCCTTCTGCACGCGCGGGGCGAAGGGCCCGAGGCGACGCGACTCGATCAGGATCGGGCGCTCGACGATCTTCTTGAGCTCCTGCACCGCGCCGTTGAACCGCTCGACGTGACCGACGTGCAGGACGGAGCCGCTCTTCCTGGCGATCGCGAAGAGCTCGCGCGCCTCCTCGAGCGTCGGAGTGATCGGCTTCTCGACGAGGACGCCAACGCCCGCCTCCAGGAGATCGGCGGCGACCTGGAAATGCTGCTCGGTCGGCACCGCCACGCTCGCGAGATCGACCTTGCCGATCAGCTCGCGATGGTCTGACAGAACCTGGGTGTCGTAGTAGGCTGCGACCTGCTTGGCGCGATCGCGATCGATGTCGACGACTCCGACCAGATCGATGTCCCACAGCTCGGCGTACGCCAGCATGTGGTACTGCCCCATGTGGCCGGCCCCGACGACACCGGCGCGCAGCCTGCGCTCCTCGCCGGCTCGCACGGCCATCACACCGTCTCGCTTTCGCGCGGGAGCGCGTCGGGCGCCGAGGCTCCGGGCTGAGCGGGGCCGCAGATGCCCCGCCGGGAGCCGGCGATGAACTCGAGCAGGTGAGCCACCGGGCCCTCGATCGGCAGCTCGAGACGGATCCGCTCCGCCGCCCGCTGGGGCAGGAGCCCGCTCCGGTAGAGCAATCGATACGCGTCCTGCAGGAGGCGGCGGTCCGCCGGTTTCATCCCGGCACGTCTGAGCCCGACGACGTTGATCGCATGGGCGCCGGCCGGGTTTCCGTCCACGAGGACATAGGGCGGCACGTCGGCCGTGACCTTCGAGCAGCCGCCGATGTACGCGTATGAGCCGACTCGAGTGAACGGCACGAGGCCGACGTAGCCGCCGATGGTGGCGCGGTCGCCGATCTCGCAGTGGCCCGTGATCCCCGCGTAGTTGATGACGATGACCCCGTCGCCGAGCCGACAATCGTGCGCCACGTGGCTCATCGCCATGATGAGGCATCCGGCGCCGATCTCGGTGAATTCTCCGGCACGAGTCGAGCGGTGGACCGTCACATACTCCCGGATCTCCGTCTCGGCGCCGATCCTGACCCCCGACGGTGTGCCGTCCTTGAACTTGAGGTCCTGCGGCCGCCCACCCAGGATCGCTCCGTGACCGATCTTCGCGCGCTCACCGATCTCGACGCGGCCCTCCAGTATGCAGTGATGGCCCACCTCGGCGTCGGCGCCGATCGTCACCTCGGGGCCGATCACGGAGAACGCACCGATCCGGACACGAGCGGCGAGGGTCGCCTTCGGGTCGATCACGGCCGTCGGGTGGATGCCGTCAGGCTCGGTCATCGACGGCTCCCGACGCGCCGGTCTGCGGCGGCGCGATCCCGAGACGGCTTTCCAGCTGCTCGAGACGGCGCTCCGCGGCGCGAAGGCGACGAGACATGTCCGGCAAGTGCTTCTGTGACGCGAAGAGACGCTTGGCCTGGAGCATCGGCACCGCCGGCGAGCCCAGCCGCCGCTCGCCCGCCGGAACGTCTTCCGCGACGCCGGCCTGAGCGCCCAGCACGGCTCCGTCACCGATCGTCAGATGGTCAGCGACGCCGACCTGGCCGGCGGCGATGACGCCGCGGCCGAGTCGGCACGAGCCCGAGATGCCCACCTGGGCCACGATGATCGAGTGCTCGCCGATCTCGACGTTGTGGCCGACCTGGACGAGGTTGTCGATCTTGGTTCCACGGCGGATGATCGTGCGGCCCAGCATGGCGCGGTCGATCGTGGTGTTGGCGCCGATGTCCACGTCGTCCTCGATCACCACGATGCCGACCTGAGGAATCTTCCGGTGGCCGCCGGTGTCGAAGACGTAGCCGAATCCATCGCCGCCGATGACGGCGCCGGCCTGCACGACCACGCGGCAGCCCAGGCGCACCCCCTCGCACAGCACGACGCGTGGATGGAGCACCGATGCCTCCCCCACCTCGACGCCGGGTCCGACGTAGACCAGCGGGTGAACGCGGACCCGCGGCCCGATGACCGCACCCGCGCCGATCACGGCCATGGCTCCGATCGAGGCGGTGGGGTCGACTCGCGCCTCGCGCGCCACGATCGCCGACGCATCGATGCCGGGCGGCGGCGCCGCCGCCGGATGAAACAGCGTGAGCAGCGCGATCAGGGCCTGCTGTGGGGCGCTCACGCGCAGGAGTGGGCCCGGCAGGCCCGACACGCTCTCCGACACGAGCAGCGCGCCGGCGCGCGACGTCTCGGCGGCCGGGCGATATCGGGCGTCGATCAGGAACGAGATCTGCTCCGGACCGGCGACGTCGAGCGACGCCACACCCATGACCCGCCGGCCGGGATCGCCCTCGAGCTTCGCGCCGAGGGTCGCGGCGAGCTCACCGAGCGTGAACCCGGCGGGCGTGCCCATCAAGGGGTCTTCTTTGCCGGAGCCGCCTGGTCGTACGCGCGGATGATCTCGTCGGTCAGGTCCGCGTCAGTCGAGGCGTACAGGACCGAGGCGCCCCGCTTTTCCACGATCATGTAGTAGCCCTTCTCCTTGCCGACCCGTTCGATGACACCCGACAGCTCCTGGAGCACGCGCTGGAGCAACATCTGCTCCTTCTTTTCGAGCTCCTTCTGGAAGTCGTCCATCATCCGCGCGGCGTCACGGCGCTTGCGCTCGAACCCTTCCTGCTTC
>QHSQ01000188.1 GCA_003221615.1 Candidatus Rokuibacteriota bacterium
AGATCACCGTGAGGGCGACGTAGCCGCCGAGCAGGTAGTACGAGCCATGGGTCATGTTCACGATGCGCATCATGCCGAAGATGAGCGAGAGGCCGCCGGCCAGCAGGAAGAGCAGGGCGCCATAGGACACGCCGTTGAAGAGCTGGCCGATCCAGAATTCCAACGGTCAGACGAGCCGGAGGTCGATCAGCCGAGGAGGCGATTGGGGAGAGACGTGAGCGTGAACTTCGAACCCCGGAGCGCGCGTCACGGCTCGGGATTGTACTATAGGCGCACTCGGCATACGCCTCGCGCAGTGCGCGCTGCAGGCCGTCG
>QHSQ01000189.1 GCA_003221615.1 Candidatus Rokuibacteriota bacterium
CCGTGTGGACCATCGTCAACGTCGAAGAGTGGGACATCGAGAAGCCGATGCCGCGCGGCGTGCTCTCGGCCCCGCAGGGCGTGACGACCGTACCCGACGTGCCCAACTGGGCGTGGCACGATTACGGCATGCGCGTCGGCTTCTGGCGGATGCTCGACGCGCTGGTGAAGCGGAAGATCCGCGCGACGACCGCGATCAACGCGAACGTCTGCCGCTCCTACGAGCCCGTCGCGCGCGCGATGAAGGACGCCGGCTGGGAGTTCATGGGCCACGGCGTGAAGCAGGGCGCGCTGCACCTGATTCCCGACCAGCGCGACGCGATCCGGACGGCCGTTCGCCTCATAGCGGACTTCACCGGGAAGAAGCCGAAGGGCTGGCTCGGCCCGGGGCTGACCGAGACGTGGGAGACGCTCGACATCCTGGCGGAAGAGGGCATCGAGTACATCTCCGACTGGGTCAACGACGACCAGCCCTACGAGATCAAGACCACGGCAGGCCCGCTGGTCTCGGTGCCGTACACGCTCGAGCTCAACGACATCCCGATGATGCTGATCCAGCACCACGAGTCGAGTGCGTGGCTCGAGCGCGTGCGCGATCAGTTCGACCGGCTCTACCTCGAGGGCGCCCAGCAGCCGCGAGTGATGGCGATCGCGGTGCACCCTTACATCCACGGGGTGCCGCACCGGATCAAGTACTTCGAGGCGATCTACGACTACATCCGGCGCAAGAAGGGCGTGTGGATGACGACCGGCGAAGAAATCTACGAGTGGTTCAAGCGCGGACGATGAAGTCCCAGAGCCGCCCCGCGCGCTCGACCACCGCGTCGACGTCCTCCGCCAGCATGTGCCGCTGGGCCACGAGCGTGTTCGCCGCCTCGCGCGCTCGCTCGAGGTAGGCCGCGCGCGAGCCATAGCGCTCGTCGATCGACACGCGGGGATCGCCGCTGGCTTCCCGTGCCGCTCGCGTGCTCGCGAACGGAAGCGTCGAGCCGAGCATGCTCATGAGATCGCCCGGGACTCCCTGGTCCGGGTGGCGCGGGTTCCATCCGGTGAAGGTCGCGAGCGGTACCAGGAGCTCGACCGGCCGGATCCCGGGGATGTCGTTACCGTCTGCGTCGACCGACGGCACGAAGCTCACGAACGGCGCACCGATCTTCGGCGGGAGCTCGTGGACGATCCCGCGGTCGATGTCCGGGCCGAAATCGAGTCGTCGCGGCCGCTCGACCCGATCGGGGAAGCGCGCACCCGGAATCCGCGTGAAGGTGGCCCGCGTCGTCTCGGCGACAACGCCGGTGCCGTCGTCGAGACGCGGCACGGCGCTCACCGGCGGCTCCGCGCCGTCGGTGACCCAGCGGTCGAGGTTCATCAGCACCGCGCGCAGGAGCGGTGCGTAGTCCACGACGTTGAACGTGTGCCGCCCGCGCGAGCCGGTATTGGGGTCGGCGTCCGGCGGGGGCAGGGTGCCGGGAGTGTGCTGGCAGCCCGCGAAGAGATAGAGCCGCGTCTGGGGATGCGGCGCGACGTCTCTGGTGCCCTCCACGTCCGAGTGAACGAGCGAGGCGTCGCCCCGCCAGTACTCGGCCGACGTGTTGACCGCGACGATCTTCGGCACGGTGCCGCGCGCCTCGAGGCGGGCCAGCTGCGCGCCGCGCTTACCGGTCACCCGATCGACCGCCGAGGCGTCGGTGAACGGGAACAGGCTCCCGACGGAGGAGGTCGCGTTCAGCGACGGCTGGCCGAAGCGCTGGTTGAACTCGCCGCGCCGGGCGCCCGCGATGTGCGCGATCACCCCGTCGAAGACCTTCCCCGCGGCCTCGTCCTCGTTCAGGCCGAGATAGAGCAGGTGACGCAGGAACCGGCCGGTCTGCGACACCCCGATGACGTAGGCGTGGTCGAGCTCGCCGGCACACGGGTTGCCGGCGGCCGCCGAGCCCGAGCGAAGCCACGCGGCGGTATCGCGTACCGCGAGGAGCCCGAGGCCGACGAGCGGCGGATTCTCGGCCCGGTAGACCAGCTCGTAGATCTTCCCGGGCTCGAATCCGCCGGCGAGCGAGACGTGCGTCGCGTCGGCGAACCGCCACGCCGTCCGCGCGATCGCCACCGCCGGCGCGCCGGCGTGCTCGCGGACGGTGAGCCGCGCCGCCGGATCGCTGAGGTCGGCCGTCGGCTGGGCGATGTGATAGCGGTCGGCCATCGGCAGGGTGTCGACACGGGAGTTCGGTCGCCATTCGCAGAGCACCGGACCGCCGATCAGTCCGTTCTCGCCCCGCGCCACCGGCACCGTGAGCGCCAGCAGACCGTCCTGGCGCGGCACGTCGTGCTGCCAGCCGCACCAGGCCACCGTGTACCCGTGCCGCATCAGGAACCCATTACCGAAGTCCTCCGCGGTCGTCGGGTCGGGTACGCGGATCGTGCTGTTGAACATCCCGAGCGCGACCTTCCGACCGCGGTTGGGAATGTCGAGCAGGAGTCGCCGCTTGCCGCGCGCGGGATCGACGGGCCGCAATAGATAGAAATCTGCGGCGGCCTCCACCAGCCCCTCGGCGCTCCGCGGCGCCAGCCCGATGTCCGCGATGGCCTGGTTCGCCGGGTGTGTTGGATCGATGCCGAAGCGAAGCACCCCGACGATCTTCTCGTACGCGCCCGTCGCACCGAACGGCCGGCCGTCCAGGACGGCCGAGCGGCGGGTGATCTCGAACGACCTCACGGCCATGAGAACGTGCCCTCCGTCCGGCGCCTCAGCGCCGTGCTCTGACCGGGGCGACCACGACGTCGGTCGGCTTCCCGGCGAGATAGTTCTCGACGTTCTCGATCGCCCGCAGCAGTCCGTCGCGGATGACTTCGGGCGTCTGCCCGGCGTTGTGCGGCGAAAGCACCACGTTCTGAAGGGCCAGGAGTGGATCGCCCGGCTTGAGCGGCTCGTCGTGGAAGACGTCGAGCCCGGCCCCCGCGAGCTTGTTCTGCGTGAGCGCATCCAGGAGCGCCTCGCGCTCGACCAGCGCGCCGCGGCCGGTGTTGATCAGGATCGCCGTCGGTTTCATCTGCGCGAACTCGCGGCGACCCAGAAAGCCACGGGTCTCGGGCGCCAGGCGCAAGTGGAGCGAGATGACGTCAGCCCGGCGGCAGATGTCTTCTCTGGACGCGGCGCGAGCGCCGAGGGCCGCAACGGCTGCGGCGTCGCCGCGAGCGCTGTAGGCCAGGACATCCATTCCCAGGGCCTTGCCGAGCACGACTACCCGCGCACCGATCTTCCCGGTGCCGAATACCCCGAGCGTCTTGCCGAGGAGCTGGGTCAGGAAATCGCGCGGCCAGCCTCCGCCGCGCACTTCCCGGTCGATCCGCGGAATGCGCCGGGCCGTGGCCAGCATGAGCGCCAGCGCGTGCTCGGCGACGGCGAAGGCGTTGATCCCGGGCGTGTTACAGACCGTGATCCCGTGACGGCCCGCCGCGTCGAGGTCGATGTTGTCGGTGCCGGTGCCCCAGATCGAGATCATCTCGAGCTTTCGGCACGACTCCATCACCCGATCGGTGAACCGGGCGTGAGCCCGGATGTTGATGGCGACGCGGGCGGTGTCGATACGCTTGATCAGCTCGGCCTCGTCGTCGGCACCCCGGGCGGTGTAGACCTTCGTGTCGCCGACCTTGCGGCAGCGCTCGTGCGCGGGCGTGTTCTCGAAGACCGACGGAAAGTCGTCGGGGACCGAGATGGTCACGGTTGACTTGGCGTCGGTGCTCATCACACCGCGTCGGCGAACGCCGCCTGCGCGGCGGCCACGCCGGCGCCGGGCTCGCACTTGTGGCCGAGGTCGCGCAAGGCGAGCTCGAGCGCCGACAGGGTCGGCAGCACGTAGTGCGGGCTCGCCGTCATCGCCATGGTGCCGATGCGCAACGTGGTCGTCCGCATCTTGTCGAGACCGGTGCCGATGAGGATGCCGTACTGGTCGCGCATGCGGGCGACAACTGCGCCCGGCTCGACGTTCTTCGGCGTCTTCACGCACGACACGGTGTTCGACAGGATCGAGGCGTCCGGGAACATCTCGAGCCCCATGGCGGCGACGCCCCGCCTGACGGCCGCGCCGGCGATGGCGTGACGGCGGAAGCGGTGCGCCAACCCTTCTTCGAGGATGAGGCGCACGGCCGCGCGCATCGCGCTCGTCAGGTGCGTCGGGATCGACACCGGCTGCCGCCGCGGCGATCCGTCGGGCACTTTGCCGCCGCGCGAGACGGGGATCCACAGCTCCTTCCAGCGCAGCAGGTCGTAGACCAGGCTCGACGCCGCGCGCGTGCGGCGCTCCATCGCGGCGAACGCCCGCGGACTCACGCCCACGAGGGCCAGGCCGAGCGGCGCGGCCAGGCACTTCTGCGAGCCGGTCATGTTGAGATCGACTCCCCACTCGTCGGTGCGGACGTCGATGCCGGCGATCGACGAGACGGTGTCGAGGAGGAACAGCGCGTCGACGGAGCGCGCGATCCGGCCCACGTCGGCCGCGGGATACGTCGTCCCGGTCGAGGTCTCGTTGTGCACGAGGGTGAGCGCCTTGGGCCGCAGCCGCTCGGCCTCACGCGCCAGGCGGTCCAGGTCGAGGCGCGCGCCCAGCTCGACCGGGAACTCGGTCCAGTCGGCGCCGACCCGATTCATGATCTCGCGCATCAGGACGCCGAACTGGCCAGCGCCGATCACGAGCACACGGTCGCCGGGCTCGATCACGGACAGGGCGCCGGCCTCGAGCGCCGTGCGACCGGATCCGGGAAGCAGCACGACCTCGTTCTGGGTCTGGAACACCTCGCGGAGCGCGAGCGTCGTCGGCTCGAGCACTTCTTCGTCGAAGCTCCGATCGTACTGGATCGTCGGCGGCTGATTCATGGCCTGGATCACCGGGAACGGGAGCTCCGTCGGACCGGGGATCATGAGGACGGGACGCGTATGACACTGGGCCCAATTGATGGTCAACGTGCCGCTCCTTTGTAGCGGGGACCGTGAGATCGGCTTCCACCGAGGGTGGCCTGAAACAGATGCGAGCCGGCTCCGCACGCCCGATCTATCAGTTGTTCGCGAGCCGGCTCCGCACGTCCAATCTATCAGTCGTTCGTGATCCAGCTCCGCTATTCGGTTCTTGGCTCGGCTATGTGGTTCTGGGCTCGGCTGATCGGTTCCGGGCCCCGTGGCTTCTCGACGGACTTGCATCTCTCTACGGGAGCCCGCTCTCGCCCAGCTCGAACCCGCGGGCATCTTATCACGCTGTCAGGAGGCGATCCGCTCGGGGTCGCGGAGGACGAAGTACAGGTTACGCGCGTAGACGAAGAGACCCGCGCCCTGACCGAGGATGAAGACCGGATCACGCCGCCACAGCGCGTACATCAGCAACGTCAACCCACCGCCGATCGAGAAATACCAGAAGGCGCGGGGCACCACGCTCTTGCCGAGACGCTCGGACGCGATCCACTGGATCAGGAAGCGCGCGGAGAAGAATGCTTGGCCGAGAAAGCCGACACCGAGCCAAAGCTGATCCGTGGTCATGTCACACCTTCATCGTGGCGCTGGACCGTCGGACGATCGCGCCGGGCGTGCGGGGCAGGACCGGTGAGCGACAGGAGTTACGAGGCGCGGCTGAACATCGCGCGCAGGACGTTGTAAGCCTTGCGAACGTCTTCCGGACGCCGCCGTCCCGAGACCAGCGCGAAGATCTTCTCGGCCTCTTCGGTCGGCACGGTGCTGTGCTTATCGCCGACGTCGGTGAGCTCGCGCAGCGGAACCTCGAGCGCGACCGACACGCGGTAGAGACTATCGATGGAAATCGACTTCTCGCCGCGCTCGACCTCGCCGATGAATTTCCCGCTGAGCCCGGACCCCTTGCCGAGACGTTCTTGGCTGAGCGCGCGCTGTTTGCGCAGGGCGCGCAGACGCTGACCGAGAAATTTCCTGACGTGTTTGACGGCGCGCTCTGTCACGGGACCGTGGTCCTCCTCGTGCGCTACGTACTGCTACGTTAACCACCTTTTCGTGGTTTCGCAACCGTTCGGGACACCCTCAGCGCGCTCGCCGTGTGTAAAAAGTGCAAGAATCAGAAGTGCGATCGTGAGCGAGCGTTCAGGGAAGGTCGATCTCGACCGCGGTGCCGTTCACGCGCACGGAATAGACCGATACTTTCAGGCCTGGAGCGACCCGGCAGGCGCCGGTGGCGAGCTCGAAATCGTAGCCGTGCCAGGGACAGACGACCGCGTCGCCCTCGAGCCAGCCTTCCGCGAGCGGTCCGTCCTCATGAGGGCAGGTCGGACTGGTCGCGTAGAAGCGGCCGCCGCCGGCGTTGAAGACGGCGATCGTCGTTCCACCGCGCTCGATCAGCGTACCCTGGCCGACGCCGATCTCGTCGACCTCCGCGACCTTGGTGTAGGGCATCAGCGTCGCTCCCGCAGCGCCTTGTCGATGATCGACCGAAACTCCTCGAGGCTGGTGGCGCCGATCACGAGCTGGCCGTTGATGAGAAACGTGGGGGTGCTGTTGATCCCGAGTGCCTGCGCCTCCTCGATGTCGCGGTCGATGTCCGACGCGAATCGGCGCTCGTCCAGGCATTTCGCGAACGCGTCCCGATCCAGGCCGAGCTCGCCCGCGTAGGCGAGCAGGTCGGCGCGGCGGAACGCGGGCTGGGCCGCGAAGAGTCGATCGTGATACGGCCAGTACTTTCCCGCGGCGCCGGCGCAGCGCGCCGCCTCGTGCGCCGCGCGCGCCAGCGTGTGCATGGCCAGCGGCCGGTCCTTGAAAACGAGGCGCACGCGGCCGTCGTACTCCTCGAGCACCTTCGCCAGCGACCGCTGGACGAGCTGACAGTACGGTCACTGATAGTCGGAGAACTCGATGATCGTGACCGGCGCGCCGGACGGGCCCTTGACCATGCTCGGCGACCAGCTGAGCTCGACCTGCGCGAGCGCGCGCGACGTCCCCGCCCAGCAGGTCAGCGCGAGCAGCGTGAGAACCACCCAGATCCAGCTGTAGTACACTCGCGGCGACCGATCGGCGCAGCCCGACTGGGACTTCACGGATCGAGAATACGATGCGGCCGTGCCCATCGCAACGGGCAGGGAGGACTCATGCAAGACTTGATCGATCTCGTGTTCGGCACCTATCCGTCGTGGTCCCACCTGGTCGTCCGCATCGTGCTGGGCATCGTCTTTTTCGCCCATGGCGCCCAGAAGACGTTCGGCTGGTTCGGTGGTCCGGGGCTCTCGGCCACGATCGGTGGCTTCCGCCAGATGAATATCCCGCCCGCGGCGACGGCGCTCGCGACGTTCATCGAGTGTTTCGGCGGTCTCGCGCTGATCGTCGGCTTTCTGGCGCGCCCGGCCGCGCTCGGGTTGATCGGCGTGATGCTGGTGGCGATCGCGAAGGTGCACGGGAGGCACGGCTTCTTCCTGAACTTCTCTCTGACCCCAGGCAAGGGACACGGCTACGAGTTCAACCTGGTCCTGATCGCGATGGCGCTGTCGATCTTCATCGGGGGCGCGGGCGTTTTGTCGATCGATCGGCTCATCGCACCGTTCGGCGGGTAGCCCCTGATCGGCTTCGTCGCGCGCGGCATCGTGAACGCCGCCATGATCTATCTGGCGGCCCAGGTGGTGCCCGGCATCATCTTGCGGGGTAAGCCGCTCTGGCCCGCGTTGCTGGCCGGGCTGGTGCTGGCCCTCATCAACGCGATCGTGAGGCCGATCCTGAAGCTGATCACCTTGCCGCTGACCCTCCTCACGCTCGGTCTCTTCCTGTTCGTGCTGAACGCGTTCTGCTTGTGGCTGACATCGGCCGTCGTCCCCGGCTTCGACATCCACGGCTTCCGCGCAGCATTCCTCGGCGCGCTCCTGATCTCCATCGTGAGCTGGGCGTTGACGGTCTTCGTCAGCGACAGCGGCCGGCTCGGCCGTCTCTGAGAGTCTGCTCCGCTCTAAACCGGCAGGGATAGGCGGCTCAAACCGCCTACGCCGCGCGGCCGCCTTCTTCGCTGAGAGCGGTGATGACGTACGTGCCGCTCTTCTCGTCGCGCTCGAGCGTGACGATCTTCTGCTTGGCGGCGTCCTCGAGGAGCTTGGAGAAGGTCGGGAACCCGTAGTACGTCTCGTTGAAGGCCGGATTCTTCCGGATCATCGTCTGCTTGACCATCGAGCCCCAGAGCGTCTCCTTGTTCTCGCGCTGGAGCGCCTGGATGGCGTCGATCAGCTGGGCCATGGCCTCGGCCTTCTTCTCCGGCATCCCGCGCAGCAGGGTGGTCTTCTTCGTGTCGCGGATGAGATCCTCGTAGAAGATGAACTCGTCGCAGTTGGCCACCAGCAGATCGGACGAGGACGACTTGACGCCGAGGCCGATCACGTAGCGGTCGTTCTCCCGCAGCTTCGAGACGAGCGGCGAGAAGTCCGAGTCACCGGAGACCAGCGCAAAGGTGTCGATGTGCGTCTTGCCGTAGGCGAGGTCGAGGGCATCCACGACCATCCGGATGTCCGCCGAGTTCTTGCCGCTGTAGCGCGACTGCGGGACGTCGATCAGCTCGATGGCCCACTCGTGGAACGGCCGCTTGTACTCGGTGAACCGGTTCCAGTCGGCATAGGCTCGCCGGACGATGATCTTGCCCTTCTCCAGCAACCGCTCGAGGACCAGCTTGATCTCGAAGGCCTTGTACTGGGCTTCCTTGACCCCGCGGGCGATGTTCTCGAAGTCGATGAACAGCGCCAGCTTTCGTTCCCCGTTCATCCCTACGATCCTTTCATCCGGCGCTCCGCCCCGCCGGGCGCCGACTGGAGTCGATTATACGGCGCGACTCCATACGCCAGGAAGCTTCTGGACGCGTTGTATAGTGAGCGGGATGACGACGCGATCGATGCGCGCCGCCGGACCGGGCCCGGCATGAAGCAGGAACTCGATCCGGCGCTCGCCGCGCGCGTCCCGCCGGGCCAGATCCTGACGGCCAAGTGGCCGGTCCTCACCTACGGCCGCACCCCGCGGTTCGATCCCGCCCGCTGGACGTTCCGCTGCTACGGCCTGG
>QHSQ01000190.1 GCA_003221615.1 Candidatus Rokuibacteriota bacterium
CCAGCGCCGCCGAGTCTGGAGCGGGCATCGTCATCAGAGGCGGTGCAGCAAAGGGTGCTCCGTCCGGGGCTGAAGGGGCAGGGACGCAATGGGAGCGCTGGCAGAAGGCGCGGCTCGATGACTTGCTCGCGGGCATGACCCCGATGGAGTTCATTCTCCGGTTCACCTTCACCCACCCGGACATGGCCACGAACATCGTGGGCACAATCAACCCGGCCCATCTCCAAGACAACATCGTCGCCCTGCGGCAGGGCCCGCTCCCACCGGCGCTGTATGCCGAGGCCAAACGGCGCCTCGCTGCCGCGGTCTCGACAGCGTAGGTGACATGGAGCCGCAGCGCTCCGGGCCGTTTCCCTATGTTCCGATCAATCGACGACCCAGGATCACCTGGCCGAACGGCGCGCGCCTGGCGCTCTGGATCATCCCGAACGTCGAGACCTTTCCGCTGAACGAGCCGGTGCCCGGCGGCACCGGCCTGGCGCCCGACGTCATCAACTGGGCCCCGCGCGACTACGGTAACCGCGTCGGGATCTTCCGCATGATGGAAGTGATGGCCCGTCACGGCGTGCGTGGGACCGTCGCGCTCAACGCCGAGGTGTGCGACGACTATCCCCAGATCATCGAGGACGCTCGCGCGCTCGGCTGGGAGTTCATGGGGCACAACCAGAGCAACGCGCGCCTGCTCCATCTCATGGCGCCTGACGAGGAGCGGCGGGTCGTGCTCGCGACGTTTTCCCGCATCGAAAAGGCTACGGGCCACCGCCCGAAAGGGTGGCTCTCGTCCGGCCTGCAAGAGAGTTGGCACACGCTCGATTACCTCGTTGAGGCCGGCGCCACCTACGTCGCCGACTGGATCAACGACGACCAGCCCTATCTGATGAACATCGAGGGTCAGCGCCTGTGCTCGATCCCGTACTCCGGAGAGATCAACGATCTGCCGCAGAGCCTCCGCGCCGGCCGGTCGTCGGACGAGTTTGAGTTGATGATCCGCCGCCAGTTCGACACGCTCTACCGCGAGGGGGCGCAGTCAGGACGCGTTATGGCGATCTGCCTGCATCCGTTCATCATCGGCGTGCCGCACCGGATCGGCGCGCTCGACGCGGCGCTCGCCTACATCCTGCGCCACGAGGGCGTGTGGCGCGCGACCGGGAGCGAGATCATCGAGCACTACCTCGCCTCCGAGGCGACGTTTTAGACGGCAATACGGAGGTCAGAACATGCTCAAGATCGACGGCGTCACCCACTGGTCCATCCCGGTCAACGAACTGGAGGAGAGCGAGCGCTTCTACCGCGACCTGCTCGGTCTGGAATGTCGTGGCCGGCTGGGCAACTCCCACATGACGTGCTTCCACGTAGGCGGCCACGACATCCTGCTTTGCGAGCGCAAGGAGAAGCTCCATCGCACCCCGCAGCAGGACAACCGCCTGCATCACTCCTTCACCCTCTCGCCGCAGGAATGGGAGAAGGCGGTCCGACTCTTCCACGAGCGAGGGGTGAAGATCGAAGAGCTCACGTACCGCGCCCACGGCTTCTTCACGGGCCGGGAGCTGTACTTTCTCGATCCGTCTGGCAACCTGCTCGAGGTCCGCGATCCGACCTGGACGGCGGGGATGCCCACCCCGTCGCTCGCGGACATCGTCGGAGACGGCAGCCGGCCTTGAAGGCCGTGTCCTCAGCCCCCGGGCAGGACTACCTCACTTTGAGCTTCACATCCTCGTAGGGCGCAGAGAAGGCGTACCCGGGGATGACGCCGATGCCCGGTTCCTCCACTCTGGGTCCCACACCGCTCAGCCCGGCAACCACCCAGATCGGCGCGAACACCACCCTTTCGTGGATGAGCTGCTGGATACGGTGGAGGATCGTCTCCCGCCTCTTCTGATCCAGCTCGACCGCCTGTTCTTGGAAGAGCCCGTCGATGTCGGGGTAGCTCCCGTAGACGTAAGTCCCGCCAGCGGCTACAAATGCCTCGATCCGCGTGGCCGCATTGCCGAAGGCGCCGCTACCCCCCTGGATGAGGCCCTTGTGCTTCTTCTCGGCGTACCCCCGGTTGAACGCCGCCCGCTCGAGTGGCCTTAGCTTCGCCCGGATGCCGACGGTACTGAGGTAGCCCACCACGGCCTCCCCGATGGTGGCGCTCACGTTGTCGCAGGAGTAATCGCCCGCTTCGAAGCCGTTGGGGTACCCAGCTTCGGCAAGCAGCTGCTTGGCCTTGGCCCCATCGTGAGCGTAGCCGGGGGGCTGCCAGTAGAATTCGAAGCTGCTCGGGATAATGCTCCAGATGATCCTAGCGAATCCCAGCAGCTCGGCCCGGTTGATCGCCGGCCGATCGATCGCGTAGTTGGCGGCGAGGCGCACGCGCCGGTCGTGCCACGGCGACTTCGGATCCCATTGGTCGGAGAAGTAAATCCATTGCGTGGCCTGCCCGACGTTGGGTTTCAGCGTGAGCCCTGGGGAGCGCCGAAGCTCCTCGGCGAGGGCTCCGCGGATCGCATAGGCGATGTCGACCTCGCCTCGCCTGAGCGCAGCGAGGCGCGTGGCCTCGTCCGGGATCACCCGCAAGACCAGCCGCTTCACGTTTGGCACCTTCCGCCAGAACTGCTCAAAGGCTTCCAGGACGAGCTCGACACCCGGCGTGAACGAAGCGAATTTGTAGGGGCCCGCGCCGATCGGGGCCCTCTTGAAGCCTTCGTCTCCGACCTTCTCGACATATTTGCGCGGCACGATCCAGGCGGCGCCGGTGGAGCCCGCGTAGAAGGTCATGAAGTCGGGCCATGGGCGCCTGAGGCGGATGCGGACGCGCCCGGGGTCCGGCGTCTCGATCGCCTCGACGCTGTTCTTGAGGAGCTTACTGCTCGCGCCTCGGTAGCGGTCGAACGAGAACTTGACGTCCTCCGCAGTCACTGGGTCGCCGTTGTGGAACCGGACGCCCTTACGAAGTACGAACTCGTAAACGAGCCCGTCGGAGGACATCGTCCACGACTCGGCCAGGCTGGGTGTCATGAGATTACCGGGCATCGGCTTCACCAGCGCGTCATGGAGCCCGTAGAGCGCCATGAACGGCGTGATGATGCCGGAGGTCTCCGCGGGGTCGAACCAGGTGGGCGCGAGAGAAATGTGGACACCCCACGTCATCTGACCTTCCGGCGCCGCGGCGCCCGTCGAGACGGCAACGGCTGGCATTAACAAAACGAGCAGGGTAACGACGAGGCCGCGAGCGGTTCTCATATTGACACCTCTCCCGCGACGGAAGGACCCGGATAGGTGCGTTGATACTGTGTCCGCGCAGGAGCCTTGTCAAGGCGACTTGCGCTCGGCCCTCTGACCCCGTTGATCGGTGGCGCTACCCTCGCCGCACCACGGCCCCTCGTACCAAAGGACGGATCGCTGTGAACCAGTTGGACATTGAACGGACGCCGTGATACTCGACCAGACAGGCGGTCACTCGGCAAGGAGACAGAGAGGAGAGACAGGTATGGCAACCACGATCCACGACGACCTGTTCGCTCCGGACGTCATTGCCGATCCCTATGGCTACTTCGGTCGCCTCCGAGCGGAGGACCCAGTCCACTGGAACGCCAAGTACGAGGTGTGGGTGCTCACCCGCTACGACGACATCGTCTGGCTGATCCGGCACCCTGAGCTGTTCTCGTCCGAGGTATTCAAGCGCGACCCGAGACCCGCGTACCCACCGATCCCGGAGGCAGATGTCGAGATGTATGGCTTCGTCCGGGAATTCTTCGCCGACTTCTTCATCCAGCACGATCGGCCGTCACACACCGAGATGCGGATGGTGACCCACAGCTATTTCACGCCCAGGGCCATGGAGGCCTGGCGACCGATGGTCCGGGCCGCGATCAAGGACCTGCTCGACGACGCCGAGGCGAAAGGACAGATGGACGTCATGCAGGACTTCGCCACGCCGCTCCCGGTCCTGGTGATCGCCCGGATGCTGGGGTTGCCCGAGCAGGATCGCCGGTTCATCCGGGAGCTCGCCCAGAAGCTCCTGTTCATCGGGCGCGGTGATCTCAATCGCATGCGACCGCTGACCGACGGCATCAAGGGGCTGGTGGACTATCTCTCGCCCCTGATCAAAGAGCGCCTCGCGCACCCCGGCGACGACCTCCTCTCGGTCCTGGCGTCCGGCGAGGCACGCGGCGCCTTCTCCCGCGACGAGGTGGTCGCGAACGCAGTGCTCCTCTTGCTCGCCGGGCACGAGACGACGATCAACCTCATCTGCAACGGGACGCTGGCCCTGATCCGCCATCCGGAGCAGTGGGCGTTGCTCCAGGCGAGCCCCGCGCTGGCCGGGAGTGCCACCGAGGAGTGCCTGCGGTACGATCCTCCCGTCAAGTCGCTACAGCGCATCGCCGCGGACGATGTCGAACTGCGTGGCAACGTCCTTCGCAAACTCGATCGAGCTCGGTGGTTCATTCCGTCTGCCAATCGCGACCCCGCGAAGTTCCCGGAGCCGGACCGGTTCGACATCACGCGGGACCCGAACCCTCACGTAGCTTTCGGGTCCGGGATCCATCATTGTCTCGGGGCGACGCTGGCCCGCGTCGAGGGTCAGGAGGCTTTCTCCGCCCTGGTCGATCGGTTCCCAGCGCTCCATTTGACAATGGAAGAGCT
>QHSQ01000191.1 GCA_003221615.1 Candidatus Rokuibacteriota bacterium
GCCGCGCTGGGGGGCAGCGCCTTCTGCGTCGTCGCGGATCGTTATCTGGTCACGGCATTTCACATCCTGAACGAAGGAAAGCCCCGTAACCCCAGCGACAAGTTCTACGCGTTTGTAGTTCCGGGGAATGGCGATCCAATGCTTCACTTTCCGGTCGTCGCCTTCCCGGTCGAACGCCACGATCTCGACGTTGCGGTGCTCGAGATTGGGCCGTGCTCCAGCGCGGGCGTCCAGGTTCCCGCGGTCCCGGTCTCGTTCACGCCCCGCCCGGACGGCACGCGCGTCGTCACGGTGGGCTACCCCGCGCCAGAAATCATGGGTCTCGAAGTCGACCACCATGGGAACTTCCATGGCGGGCAGTTCTTTCTGAAGAGTCACGCGAACGAAGGCATCGTGTCGGCGCAGTACGTCACCGATGGCGTGCTCATGTACGAGCTCAACGTGGGCTGGCACCACGGGGAGAGCGGCGGTCCGGTCGCGGATGAGGCGGACCGACCGGCGGTCTTCTCGCTGATGCAACATTACCGGAACATCCAATCCCCTCACGGCATGGTGGCCGGCCCCCACCGAGGCTATGCGCTGTCCGGCATTCAGCGGGAGCTGACGGCTCTGGGAGTGGCAGTCGTGTGACGATGTGGTGCGCGCGCGGATCAGGCAAGCCCGTAGCATGAAGAGCGGAGCGGGGACTGATGACCGAGACACGCTATGCCACGACCTGGTGGACGAGCCTGGACGACGGGCGAATCCGCTGCGACGTGTGCCCGCGCGCCTGCGCGCTACACGACGGGCAGGCCGGCCTGTGCTTCGTGCGCATGCGCGCCGGCGACCGGATCGTCCTGACGACGTACGGTCGGTCGTCCGGATTCTGCGTGGATCCCATCGAGAAGAAGCCGCTGAACCACTTCTTGCCCGGGACGTCAGTGCTCTCCTTCGGCACGGCCGGCTGCAATCTTGCCTGCCGGTTCTGTCAGAACTGGGACATCTCGAAGTCCCGGGAGATCGACACCCTGGCCGACACGGCCTCACCCAAGCAGATCGCCGAGGCAGCCGTGCGGCTCGGCTGCCGGAGCCTGGCCTTCACCTATAACGACCCCGTGATCTTCATGGAGTACGCGATGGACGTCGCGGATGCCTGCCGTGAGCGCGGGCTGAAGGCGGTCGCCGTCACCGCGGGCTACATGAACGCCGGGCCGCGCGTCGAGTTCTACCGCCACATGGACGCCGCCAACGTCGATCTGAAGGCCTTTACCGACGACTTCTACCAGCGCATCTGCGCCGGCCGGCTGAAGCCCGTGCTGGAGACGCTCGAGTACCTCAAGCACGAGACCGGGGTGTGGTTCGAGATCACGAATCTCATGATCCCCGGGCTGAATGACGCGCCGCAGGAGACCGACGCGATGACACGCTGGATCGTCGATCACCTTGGGCCCGACGTCCCGGTACACTTCACTGCGTTCCATCCGGACTGGAAGCTCCAGGATCGGCCGCCTACGCCGGCGGCGACTCTCACCGCCGCGCGCGACATCGCCCTGGGTAACGGCGTCCGCTACGCCTACACCGGCAATACCCACGACGTCGCGGGTCAGTCGACGCGCTGCCATCGGTGCGGCGCCCTGCCCTGGTCGACGCGTAGGATGGCCATGAGGATCGCCGCCGAACGCGAAGTTCGCGCGCTTCGGCTTGACACGCTGCTGGCTGCAACAGTACCCCAGCTGAGCTGCAGTTCCGGCCGCGCATATGGGCGTCGAGGACGCTCGATCTCAAAATGGCGGAGCACTGGCCGGCGTGGCTCGCGTCGATCACGATGGGAACCCTGTGTTGCTTGGATTCTTGTTCTCAGCTCGCTAGAACCGCAGCCGAAGCTACTTCGACTTCCCCGTATTCAATGAATAGCAAACAGGTCCGATGCCCGATCTTGTGATCCGTCCCGCTGTCCAGGATGACCTTGAGGTACTGTGGGATTTTCTCGCGATGGCGGCCTATGAACCCGATGCAGAGGCGGCGAAGGCGGTTCCGCGCGTAGCCAAATATCTCGTCGGCTGGCAGCGACCGGGGGATTTCGGGTTCATCGCCGACCAGAACGGCGAAAACATCGGTGCGGCCTGGGCACGGCGCTTATCCGCCGAAGAGCTCAAGTTCCCCTACGGGGACGAAGAGGCTCCGAAGGTGTCGATCGGCGTGAAACCGAATGCGCGCGGCCAAGGCGTTGGCGAGAAGCTCATGCGCGCGTTGATCGGCGAGGCCGCTCGCCGCGGGCTTGGTCTTTGTCTCAGCGTGCGGTCCGACAATCCCGCCCGTCGCCTCTACGAGCGCCTCGGCTTTTGCGACATCCCCAGTTCCGCTGTCACGAACCGCGCTGGCGGCATGTCGATCGGCATGGCACTGAGGCGCTGATATTCATTCTGAGTATTGGCCATCAGTCATGATCTATGGGAGTCAGTTGGGCGGTCTGGGGCATAGCGACCTCGCCGGACTTTCCAGCCCGCTACTCGAAACGCCACGGTCAGTGACTGCGGGCTCGATTCCCCGAGGGTGTCGTAACGCTTCATCAGCTCTTCGACGCGCTCGCGGAAGCGAGCGTCCTCGTCCGACACGGCGTAGATCTCGCGCGCGCGCCGTGCTTCATTCTCGAGACTCTTGTATTTCGTGCCTGCCTGAAAATGCTCGAGGCGGGCGCGGCCGATATTCCAGTACGCCAAAAGACTGCCGACTGTCCCGCCAGCCAACGAAAGGAGGCTGGCCATCCTGAGTTGTGCCGTCGTCGCGAGCGATGGATCGGCGAAGAACTTCCAGCCGCCGATCGCACCAAGAATGATTGGAACAGCACCTCCGAGTGTTTGGATGGCCGACGCCCACCCGGACGTGGTGAAGTGCGCCGCCGCGTTCCAGAGCGAGAACTCCTCGATCCGTTTAGCCTCCTTGACCAGTCGCTCGCGTGGCGTTTCCGTCATGCGGGGAACGGCGGTCCGAAGATTCCGCGCCAGACCTGAAGGGATTGCGACTCAGACTGCGATACCAGGTTGTTCGCGAGGAATGCGAGCTGTGTCGCTGCCCGGATCGCCGCGGTGATTACCCCACGAAGCACCGGCGTCACGTAGTTGTCTGCAGGCTCGCTCGTGCTTCCGACGATGAGAGCCGGTTCTCCTGAGCTCGCGATCATCGTCGCCAGCGTTCCGGCGATGAGGACGGGCCATGGCAGCAGTTGCCCACGCTGGCGAGCGGCGAGGACGAGCGGTAGAACCGGGTGTGCAGCGAGAACTTCGAGATGATAGGAGCGCATCTCCGCGCAGTGCGCCCGTCGCCATGCCTTTAGCATCTTGATAGTCGGCACTAATCGGCCATCCGCCGCCGTGTTCGCTTGAGAGATCCAGTTGGCATCGTAGTCGTAGTCCGCCGGCCGCCAGGCGCCCCCCCTGGGCACCCAGTATGTGCGCCCATATCCAGGACTCCCTGGCACTCGGTCTCGGAGAGCCGGCACGAGCTCGATCGAGCTACCATCGCCATAGGGGATCACGATCGCCGGTCGGTCTTCATGCGCTCCCATCTTTCGGTAGCGAACACCGTCTTTTACCGCTCCCTCGACGCGCGCGAGAGCATCCTCGCCTGTGAATCCTTGTCCCGGAAGCGCCCATCGTTCGAATGAGAACAGTTCGACGAGGATGTCGATGTCGAAGTCCTGTAGACCTGTCAGCGGATCTATCCGCGTGCGGCGCTGAAGAGACCCTATGAGTTGCGTCCTGACCCCAGGCAGCCGCGACTCCAGGTAGTCGCGAACTGCGGCATGGCGATCCTCAACGATCTCCTGATAGGACTTGTCGAGCTCGAGTCCAGAGAGGAACTGCTCGAATGTCTCGCTGACGGTCATGCGCTCAGCGCCGGGTCATGGAGGTACGACGCCGGTTAGCGGCCCGTGTAAGAGTCAGCACCGCAAAGCAGCCCCGCTGCATCTCGTAGTCAGAGTCGTCTGAGTGGCAGCACTCGACTTGGGAACCGGGGCCCTCGGCTTGAGGTGATAGGACCGCTATTGCCTCCAAACTCGGACCTGTCGGCGTGCGCATCGACGATCGCCTTGACGAACCTCGTCGAGGCCCTGAGATCGCTCGCAAGCCTCTCGTAGTTGATCGGCAGTCCATAGATCACCTCCGCCATTTTCTTGAATGCGCGTGGCTTCTCAATCGGAACCTCGACCGGTTCACTCGTCCGCCATCCACGAGCGCCGATCTGCTCGAATAGGTAGGTGTATTGCCGCTTAGTGATGATCTCCAGCTCGAATGCCCGTCGAACGAGCGCCTGAATGGCCACTCGCCACCGGGCCTTCAACCTGCTGACGCTGGTCAGCGTTACGGGCGGCACGAGCTCCCGCCGCATCGCGATCTCAGGCATCAGAAGCTCGGCGGCGAATTGATCCGCCTCCTTCTCAGCATCGCTGATCTGTCCCTTGATTGTTGGGTGCAGGACAAGGTGTCCGACTTCGTGCGCAATGCTGTATCGGACTCGATCGCCCGGCCGCCCAGCCGAAATGAAAATGACCGGTCGTCGCGCCGGATCGACTCCGGCCCACAGAGAGAACGCGTCTCTTTCCTCGAGATCAACAGGGATGGCGAGCACCAGCACTCCAGCCCTTTCGACGACGCTGAGCAGCGTCGGGATCGGCGTGTCGGGCGAAAGCCCGAGCATCGAACGCGTGATGCGAGCCGCCACATGGGGGGTCTCGGACAGTTGCGGCAGGCGTAGGGGAATCGGCGTGACTCGAGCCGCCAGGCGATCCGCCATCTCGTAGATGATCTGCGCATACCGATAGGCTTCTGTGCGATCTCGCGTCGTGGTCGTGGCATGCGCCCGGAACAGCAGTGACCCCATTGGGAAGTCCGGGCCACTCGGCTGCTGAAAGAACGCCAGCGGAAAACCCGTCTGCAATGCAATTGCCTCTAACAGGGAGGCCGACGGTTGCCGATCACCCTTTTCGATCCGGGCGATGGTGGCCTGTTCAACATTCAGGCGCTGTGCGAATGCCGTCTGAGTCCATCCAAGCAGTTCTCGGAC
>QHSQ01000192.1 GCA_003221615.1 Candidatus Rokuibacteriota bacterium
GTGAAGGACTTCGCCGATCTCTACACGCTGACCGCCGAGGAAGTCGGCGAGCTCGACCGGTTCGCCGAGAAGTCGGCCGAGAACCTCGTGGCGGCCATCGCGGCGTCGCGCGAGCGGGGCCCGGCGCGCCTGCTCAACGCGATCGGGATCCGGCTCGTCGGCGAGCGCGTCGCCCAGCTGCTGGCGACCCGCTTCGGCAGCCTCGCGCGCATCGCCGCGGTCTCGGAGGCCGAGCTGGCCGAGGTGCACGGCATCGGCGACGAGATCGCGCGCTCGATCGCGGTCTTCTTTCAGGATCCGACCAATCGGGAGCTGATCGAGGGGCTTGGACGCGCCGGTGTCGTGACGAGCGCGTCGGTGGCGCCGGAGGGTCCCAAGCCACTCGCCGGCAAGACCATCGTCCTGACCGGCTCGCTGCCGACGCTCTCGCGAGAGGCCGCGCGCGAGCTGATCGAGCGGCACGGTGGTCGTGTGGCGTCCTCGGTCTCGAAGAAGACCCACTACGTCATCGTCGGCGAGGCGCCCGGCAGCAAGGCGGACGACGCCCGCCGCTTGGGGGTGACGGTGCTCGACGAAGCCGGACTGCTCGACCTGGTTCGCTCATGACGCGCTCTCTCGTGAAGCGCGACAGGCCGCGAGTGGTGCTGGCCCTCGCCGCGGTGATCCTGACCGGCTGTCTCGGTACGACGACCGACTCGACCGCGCCGGTCGACATCCTGAGCCCGGGCAAGTGGGTGTCGCTGGCGCCGATGCCGACGGCACGTCAGGAAGTCGCCGTCGGCGAGCTCAACGGCCGAGTCTTCGTGATCGGGGGCTTCGGCGCGGGCAGCGAGGCCGTCCCCACGGTCGAGGTCTACGATCCGGCGACCGATCGCTGGGAGACGCGCGCCCCGCTCCCCGCCCCGACCCACCACGCCGCCGCGGCCGTCGTCGACGGGCGCCTCTTCCTCGTCGGCGGCTACAGCGGCGGGCGCGTGAGCTGGACGCCGCTACGCACCGTCTACGAGTACGACGAGGTAAGGAATTCCTGGTCGACCCGCGCGCCACTGCGCCAGGCGCGCGGCGGCCTCGCGGTGGCGACACTCGGGGGCCGCCTGCACGCGGTCGGCGGCAGCGGCGACAGCGCGAGCGCCGCGCACGAGGTGTACGAGCCCACGCCCGACCGGTGGACCGACGCGCCACCGATGCCGACCGCGCGCGATCACCTGGCGGCGGTCGCCTTTCAGGGAAAGCTCTGGGCCATCGGCGGGCGCACGTCGTTCGTGGGCACCCAGTTCACCAACGTCGAGATCTACGATCCCGCCGCCAACGCCTGGTCCACCGGGACGCCGCTTCCGGTCGGCCGCGGCGGACTCGCGGCCGCGGTGCTCGGCGACCGCGTCTACGTCTTCGGGGGCGAGGCGCCGCTGCGGATCTTCAGCGCCAACGAGATGTACGAGGTGGCCCGCAACAGGTGGATCGGCAAGGACCCGATGCGCACGCCGCGCCATGGCATCGGTGCGGCGGCTGTCGGCAACCGGATCTACGTGCCCGGAGGAGGCACCCAGCCGGGATACGCCGCGACCAGCGTGAACGAGGCCTACGTGCCGTGAGGGGGCGCTGGCTCGGAACGCTCGCCCTCGTCGCGCTCACGCTCTCGCCGGCGGTGGTCGCCGCGGGGCCCACGCGCGAGGAAGCGCTCAAGGCGCTCGGCGCTACGGGGGACGCGGAGAGCCGCCGCCAAGGCGCTCAGGCGCTCGGCGAGACCGGAATCATGACGGACGTCCCGCGGCTGGCCGCGGCGCTGCGCGACATCGACCCGCTCGTCCGCACGTTCGCGGAGAGCGCGATCTGGCAGGTCTGGAGTCGCTCGGGTGATGCGACCATCGATCGGCTCTTCGCGACCGGTGTCGAGCAGATGAACGCGCGCCAGGGCGAGCGGGCCGTCGACACCTTCAGCGAGATCATCCGGCGGCGGCCGGAATTCGCGGAAGGGTGGAACAAGCGAGCGACGGTCTACTACCTCCTGGGCGAGTACCAGAAATCGCTCGCCGACTGCGACGAGGTGATGAAACGCAACCCCTATCACTTCGGCGCCCTCAGCGGCTACGGGATGATCTACCTGCAGCTCGACCAGCCGGCGACCGCGCTCGAGTACTTCGAGCGCGCGCTCTCCGTGAACCCGAACCTCGAATCGACCCGACAGACGATCGAGATCCTCAAAACCCTGCTGATTCAGCGCCGAAAGGACATCATCTGATGATCGACGCCCTCAAGAAGATCTCCAGCCCGAGCGTGGCCAACGCGATCGAGACGTTCAACGTCCGCCCGCGCAACCAGGGCAACATGTCGTCCGAGATCCGCACCCTGTTCACCGAGCTCGGCCCGCTGGTCGGCTACGCCGTCACGGCGGTGATCCGCGCCGAGCCCCAGCCGCTCGAGGGCCATCGCGCCTCCACGTTCGGCTGGTGGGATTACGTGCTCTCGATCCCGGCGCCGCGTGTCATCGTCGTGCACGACCTGGATGAGCCCCGGGGTCAGGGGGCTCAGTGGGGCGAGGTGCAGGCCAACATCCACCGGGCGCTCGGCTGCGCCGGCGTCATCACGGACGGCTCGGTGCGCGACCTCGACGAGGTACGGGCGCTCGGCTTCCAGTTCGCCGCCGCGCACATCTCCGTCTCGCACGCCTACGTGCACATGGTGGACTTCGGGTTGCCGATCAAGGCGGGCGGGCTCTGGGTGAAGCCCGGCGACCTGGTTCACGCTGACCAGCACGGCGCCGTCACGATTCCGGCCGACATTGCCGCCCGGATCCCCGAGGCCGTCGCGAAGGTGGAAGCCGACGAGCGCAAGATCATCTCGGTGTGCCAGTCGCCGACGTTCTCGGCCGACAGCCTGAAGGCGCTGTACAAGCAGATCAGGCCCGGGACGTACTAGATCGCGGCGGAAACTCGAGGCTGAGAACCAAGGACCTGTCGAGGGGATTCCCTGCCCGGAATCCCGATACACCGACGCGAGCCTTCTGAAACTTCAGACCGCGGGCCGGCCCGGAGCGGCCCGCCGAAAAGCGACCCGCCACCGAGTGTGTTCCACTGCTCGGTGCGGGCCCGGAGCCGTCGGAGACCTAACGGCTGCTGTTGGACTGAACGATCGTCAGGCTCGCGGAGACCGGGATCCGGAGTCGCCGTACGAGCTCGTAGAGCGCGCTCTTGCCGCCACGATAGCCGACCTCACGCGCGCGACGGAGCACCTCGGCGCCCGAAAGCGTTGGCGTCTCACGCAGCCATACCTCGATCTGCGGAGCGAACGGAGCCACCGTCGATGGGCGGCCCACGCCGCGCGGCTGATGCCAGGTGCGAGAACCACCACCGTTGACTGACTCACTGACCGCCGTTCCATTGACCGACATGTCTGAGCCCTCCTGTCGTACCGGAAAAAGCAAATCCGATACCGATTGGCTCGGCATGTCGTTTTGTGAGTATTCAAGCGTATTTATGACGTAGTGACGCGTCGGCTCCTGGTAGGTAATTGACCACGTAGATCACTCTCGATCCAGATGCTTCATGATCGGTCGCCGCCGGGAAAACGAACAGATCCTGGCTGGCTGTCAGGCCCGAGCAGAATCGTCGCGGCGCAGCTTGTACTCGACCGAGTCGACGAGCGCCTGCCACGAGGCCTCGATGATGTTGTCGGCGACACCGACGGTGCCCCAGGTCTCGTCGCCATCGCCCGAGGTGATGAGCACGCGGGTCTTGGCGGCCGTGCCCTTGGACTCGTCCAGGATGCGCACTTTGTAGTCGAGGAGCTTCATGGTCCTGAGGTTCGGATAGAACTCCTCGAGAGCCTTACGAAGCGCGTGGTCGAGGGCGTCGACCGGACCGTTCCCCGACGCGGCGGTGTGCTCCAGGATTCCCTTCACCCGTACGCGCACCGTGGCCTCCGCTACGGGCTCCCGGTCGGTGTTCTGTTCCTCGACGATCACCCGGTAGGCCTCGAGCGCGAAGTAGGGCCGGTGACGGCCGAGCGCCCGCTCCATGAGTAGCTCGAACGAAGCCTCGGCGCCCTCGAACTGGAATCCCTGGTCCTCGAGCTCCTTGAGCTGGTCGAGGATCCGGCGGGAATCCGGCGTGTCCTGATCGAGGTTGATGCCGAACTCGCGCGCCTTCCACAGGATGTTCGACTTGCCCGCGAGCTCCGAGACCAGGACTCGCCGGCGATTGCCCACCGCCTCCGGATTGACGTGCTCGTAAGTCTCCGGATGCTTCTGAACGGCCGAGACGTGCATGCCGCCCTTGTGCGCGAAGGCCGAGTCGCCCACGTACGGCTGCGAGGACCAGGGCTTGTGGTTGGCCAGCTCGGACGCGAAGCGGGACACGTCGCGGAGCTCGCGCAGATTCGGCTCGGGGATGCAGTCGAGACCCATCTTCAAGATCAGGCTCGGGATGATGGACACGAGGTTCGCGTTCCCGCAGCGCTCGCCGAAGCCGTTGAGCGTTCCCTGAACCTGGGCGACCCCCTCGGCGACGGCGGCGAGCGAGTTCGCGACGGCGCACTCGGCGTCGTTGTGCACGTGGATCCCGAGCGGCGTCCGCAGGTGCTTCTTGACCTCGGCGATCATCGCGACCAGCTCGCCCGGCAGCGTCCCGCCGTTGGTGTCGCACAGGACGAGCCAGTGGGCGCCGGCCACCTCGGCCGCGCGCAACGTCGCCAGCGCATAGTCGCGGTTGGCGCGGAAGCCGTCGAAGAAGTGCTCGGCGTCGAAGAGCACCTCGTCCATCCGAGGCCGCAGGAACGCGATCGTGTCGCCGATCATCGCGAGATTCTCGGCGAGGGTCGTGCCGAGCGCC
>QHSQ01000193.1 GCA_003221615.1 Candidatus Rokuibacteriota bacterium
CACGAACGACGCCGTGCACGAGTTCGAGTTCACCATGAGCCGCGCCACATGCTCGGCGAGCGGCGGCGGCATCACGCCGTAGCCCAGACGCCAGCCGGTCATCGC
The DNA here is from genome assembly GCA_003221615.1 of Candidatus Rokuibacteriota bacterium. Taxonomy (GTDB): domain Bacteria; phylum Methylomirabilota; class Methylomirabilia; order Rokubacteriales; family CSP1-6; genus AR31. The sequence continues at coordinate 106 of QHSQ01000193.1, forward strand.
GTACGACTTCGAGAAGCCGTCGAGCAGGATCGTCAGATCGCGCATGCCCGGCCGGTTCATGATCGAGGCGAACTCGCCCTCGTAGAGGAACTGCCGGTAGATCTCGTCGGTCAGCACCGGGATCTTCCGGGCGACCGCGATCGCCGCGATGCGCTCGAGCTGCGCGCGGTCGAGCACGCCGCCGGTCGGATTCTCGGGCGAGTTGATCACGATCAGCTTCGTCTTCGACGACACGCGGCGCTCGAACAGATCGAGGTCGAACCCGAAGCCGCTTTCTTCGCGCAGCGGGATCGGGACCGGGACACCGCCGACGAAGTTGATGACGGACTCGTAGATCGGAAACCCGGGATTGGGGTGGATGACCTCGTCGCCCTCGCCGATCATGGCCATGATCGTGAAGAACATGATCGGCTTGGCGCCGGGCGTGACGACCACCTCTTCCGGTGCCACGGCGATGCCGCGCGTCTCGGCCACGTGCTTGGCGATCGCCTCGCGCAGCTCGGGCAGCCCCGCGGCCGGACCGTAGTGGGTCGCCCCCGCGTCGAGCGCCTGCTTGGCGGCCTCCTTGATGTGCGCCGGCGTGTCGAAGTCGGGCTCGCCGATCTCGAGGTGAACGATCTCGCGGCCCGCGCGCTCGAGCTGCCGCGCGCGCGCCAGCACCTCGAACGCCGACTCGGTACCGAGCCGGGACATCCGTGGGGCGACGTTCATGGAGTTCTCCTCTTATGTGCTGCCTCTACGAAGGTCCCTATTATAAGGCGTGCACTTCGCGCGCGTTCCGGCGGGATCGTTCCGGATGGGCTGGGGCCAGGGCCATCCGTGCGAGCGCCCGGCGCACGTCGTCTGGGTCGACAGCTTCCTGATCGCGCTCACGCCCGCGACCAACGCCGATTTCGCCGAGTTCATGGCGGCGACCGGCACCCCGCCCCCACCCTTCTGGAGCGAGGTCGTCTTCGCCGATCCGCGCCAGCCGGTCGTCGGTGTGTCGTGGACCGAGGCCGCGGCGTTCGCGGCGTGGGCCGGAGCCCGGCTGCCGACGGAGGCCGAGTGGGAGAAAGCCGCGCGCGGCGGCCTCGAAGACCGCCGTTTCCCGTGGGGCGACGATCGACCGAACGTCAAGTTCGACCGTCCACCCCGCGTCGGCGAAACACCCGTCAACGCGCTCGGGCTCGCCGACGCCTCCGGAGTCTGCCACGAGTGGTGCGCCGACTGGTTCGACGACGAGTACTATGTCCGCTCACCGGCGCGGAATCCTCGCGGGCCGGAAACCGGGACGCGGCGCGTCAGCCGCGGCGGAGCCTGGCGTCACGCCGATCCGTGGAGCCCGGTCGCTCACCGCTCGTCGCTGCCGCCGCACCTGCGCTATTCCGACTACGGCGTACGCTTCGCGCGCGACGCCGAGTGACGGCGGAAGGCATACAATACCCCAGCACGCAGATGGCGCCCGCGGAGCGGTCGATCCTGAGAGAAGGGGTCGTGGCCGGCTTGATCGGCGCGGCCGTCGTCGCCCTCTGGTTCCTCGTCTTCGACATCGCGCGCGGCCGGCCGTTCCTCACCCCGGGGCTGCTGGGCGCCGCGGTATTCCGGGGCGTCACCAATCCGGCCGGGGTCGAGCCCACGTTCGGCAACGTCCTCGGCTACACCATCGTCCACGGTCTGGCGTTCGTCGCCTTCGGCGTCGTGGCGGCGAGCCTCATGGCCGTCAGCGAGCGCGAGCCTGCGCTGTTTCTCGCCTTCGTCATCCTGTTCGCGAGCTTCGAGGTCTTCGTCTTCGGTCTGGTCGGCGCGCTCGGGAAATCGATGCTAGGCGCCCTGGTCTGGTGGGCGATCCTCATCGGCAACCTCCTCGCGTCGGTCGCGATGCTCTGGTATTTCTTCCGGGCCCACCGGGCGCTCCCGCGCACCTTGATCGGTTCCTGGGGCCAGGTCTTTCGCGAAGGTGTCGTGGCCGGCTTGCTCGGCGCGGCCGTCGTCGCCCTCTGGTTCCTCGCGATCGATTGGATCCAGGGCGAGCCACTCCGCACGCCGAAGCTCCTGGGCATCGGCCTCCTTCGCGAGGCCGACCCGGTGGCGGCGATCGTGTCGTACTCGATCGTGCACGGCGTCGCCTTCGCATTCTTCGGCATCATCGGCGCGCTGCTGATCGCGGGCGCCGAGCGGCAGCCGCTCTTCGTCTTCGCCCTGGTGATCTTCTTCACGGCCTTCGAGGTCTTCTTCATCGGCGGCGTCCTGATCGCGGCGAAGTGGGTGCTCGACGAGATCGCCGGCTGGACCGTCTTCGTCGGCAATCTCCTCGCGACCGTCGTCATGCTCGCGTACTTTTTCCAGGGACACCGCGAGCTGGCTCGGCGGCTCACGGAGGCCTGGGCGGAGGAGGATTAGCCGGGAGGCGCCGGCCTCAACGCGCTCAGCATCCGCAGAATCAGCGCCACAGTGGGCCCCCAGTCTCCCGCCATCGCGCGCGCGCCGGCCGCGGCGTAGTCACCGTGCGGTCGGGGGCGCAGGCGCATCACCGGAGGCAGCCCGAATCGCTGCAGCAGGAAGTTGGCCCACATCCTCGCCGTACGCCCGTTCCCGTTGACGAACGGGTGGATTCGGACCCATTCGGCGTGTGCCCACCCGGCCAATTCCGCGACGGCCGCGACGGCATCGGTGTCCAGTTCCGCGCCGGCCGGATACTCGGCATCGAGGGCGGCGACAACCGCCTGCATGCGCCGCTCGAACTCGTCGAGCTGCGCCTCGACGTTCTCGTACGCCACACCCTCCGCGGCGCCGATGACGACCTCGACCTGAGCCCCGGGCTCGCCGCGGAAGCGGCCGACGTACGCGGTGTCGGGCACCGCGAGACCCTTCATGGTCTGACGATGCCACTCCCGCACGAGATCGCGGGATGGCTTATCGCGGCGATCCGCGCTGTCACGGATGGCTTGGGCGACCGAGGCGAGATTGCGCCGAAGCTGGGGACTGTCTGCATCCCAGTCCGCCATCGTCGCGCTCAGCGGCCGAGGATTTCGCGAACCCTGGCTTGGACCGGGCCGGCGTTCTTGATGCGGCCCTCCACCGGGTCGTCCTTTCCATACCGCGCTTCGGCGTCCACGAACTCGTCCCACAGCTTTTTGTAGCTCGGGTCCGAGCGTCGATAGGCTTTGATGCGCTCGAGCACGTCCTTCAAGTCCGTCTCGACCTGAACGGACTGGCGCTCGACGTAGAGCCGCACGGCTTCGTTGATCATTCGGTTCATCGGCTTCTTCAGGATGTGCTGCAGAAGCGTGAGCCCGGTGATCAGCTCCGCCTTGAGACGAATCGTCGTCGCCTTGGGGACTGCTTTCGGAGCAGCCATGCCCGCTGCCGGCGGCTTGCGGCCCACCCTACGCGAAGGTGGTCTGCTCGGTCGAGGTGTCGGCATGACTTGAACGATACGCCGCGCCCGCGTGTGATGTCAAATCTCGGTTTTGACATCACCAGATGATGCACGCTCTGGTGCGGGCTAGCCTGGGCGGCGGAGCGTGAGGAGGTCGATGCTTTCCAGAACCGGGGTGGGCGCCGTTTCGCGGTCGGCGGCAGCGCGCAGGCGGGCGAGGCCAGCTTCGAACTCGGCATCGCTGATCAGCTCGAACGTCGAGAGGGCGCGCAGCTTCAGGCGCTCGTAGTGGGCGCTCAGGCTGACGTCGATCTCCTGCTCGAGCGTGTCGAGCGCGACCAGCTCGAAGCCCGCGGCCACGAACGCGTCGCGAACGCGCTCCACTGTCGGCAGCCGCGCCTCGTCGATCGCCCGGGCCGAGGGGAAGAACTCGTAGTGGCGCACGCCGTCGAGGCGACCGCTGAACACGTTGCGAATGAACACGAGCCCGTCGGGCTTGACGACCCGATGAAGCTCGCGCACGCAGGCGACGACGTCCGTGACGTGATGAATCACCATCGACAGGAGCGCGAAGTCGAACTCGCCCTCGGCGGCGGGGAGCGCGTCCGCGGTGCCCTCGCGGTAGACGACACGGGGGTGCGCGCTGCCGCGCTCGGCCTCGGCGCGCATCTTCTCGGACGGCTCGACGCCGACGACGCGCGCGTCGAATGCGTCGGCCAGCATCGTGGAGAAGCGTCCGGTACCGGCGCCGAGATCGAGGATCGTCAGGCCCGTGCGCACGCGGCCGAGGTGGCCGGCGAGCGCGTCCATCCAGAGGCGGCCGGTGTCGCCGGAGAGCGTGCGGCCGGCCCGATACGCGCTATGAAGACGCCGATCGTAGTCGACACGCGTTACCACAGCGCGTCGGGAAGCGGGAGTCCTTCGAACGCATCGGTGGGCATCGGCACCGGGGGCATGATCCCCAGGCGCTCGCACAGGACGTAGAGCTGCCGCAGGTGCTGCGCGGCGTGCCACGTCGTGCGCTCGAGCAGATCGTGGCCGGACTGGGGGCCGTAGTACACCTTGATGATCCGCTCGAACTCAGCTGGCGATGCCCCTTCGAACCATCCACTGATGCGGCCGCGCACGAGCGCGCCGTAGCGCGCGATCGCGGCGCCGTCGTGCAGGTCGGCGGGCGCCTGGTCGAGCAGCCACGACTCCGGGAACTCGCCGAGATCCATGCCGTCGACGAACGCGAGCGAGAGCCGGAACACGTGATAGCCCAGGTTTCGGAACGTCCGGTTGCGCTCGGGGGGACGCCAGTCGAGATGACGATCCGGAACGTTGCGGATCAGCTGCTGAGTCGTGTCGAGCACGATGTCGAGCCGCTGGGCGAGCACGGCCGGGGCCAGCTTCAGCGTCGCCGAGTACGGGATGCTCAGGAGCTCCGCGTAGGCCGGCGGGTTCCATCCTTGCGCGGCGCGATCGCCGACGGTCAACGCCGGGACACGCATGATGCCCAGGCGCGCCAACTCCTCGTAGCCTTCCGGGTGGGCTTGCACGTCGACCGGGTCGAACTCGACCCCCCAAGACGAGAGGAGCTCCTTCGTCTTGGCGCAGGACGATCAGCCCGGCCGGTAGAAGTACCTGACTTTCGTTCCGGCAACCCGCGCGGCGCTCTTGTCGGTCATAGGACTCTCCTGAAGCGATCCGTCAACGATTGTACCCGAGGACGCCGCGGCGCAACGCGCGTCAGCGCCCGCGAAACGTCGGCGTCTGTTTTCGGGCGAAGGCGGTCACCCCGCTCCTGAAGTCCTCGGTGTGGCCGCTCGCGGCGATCGCCTGGGCCTCGAGCTCCATCTGCGTCTCGAGACTCTCCCACGTCGACTGATGGAACAAGCGCTTCGCGCCGCCGAACGCGCGGGTCGGTCCTTGCGCCAGCTCCCGCGCGAGGGCGTCCGCGGCGGACGCGAGCTCCCCGTCCGGCACCACGCGCGTGATGAGCCCCCACTCCTGCGCCTCGCGGGCGGACAGCGCGCGGTTGGTGAGGTAGAGCTCCAGGGCGCGGCGCACGCCGATGAGGCGCGGCAGGTAGTACGTGGACGAGCCGTCCGGCGTGGCGGCGATCTTCGCATACGCCATCGTGAAGCGCGCGCTCTCCGCCGCGAGCACGAGGTCGCCCGCCAGCGCGAGGCTCATGCCGCCGCCCGCCGCGACGCCGTTGATGGCCATGATGACGGGCTTCTCGCTGCGGCAGAGTCGCGAGACGGCGCCGTGCAGATACGTCGTGAGCTCCTTGATGAGGGCGCCGATGTGAT
>QHSQ01000194.1 GCA_003221615.1 Candidatus Rokuibacteriota bacterium
GCGGTCCTTCACGTGATAGACGGTGGCATGCTCGCCCTGGAAGGTATCAGCGACGAGCTCGCCCGGCTTCGTCTCAACGCTCGTCGCACCGAAGTGGCTCGCGGTGCATGCGGAATCCATTGGCCCGGTCATGAGCCGCGCGGCGGCCGGCGGCTTCTCGAAATCGGTGATCCGAGCGATCTGGCCGGTGACGAAGGCGTGGCCGGCGACCGCGGCCGGTTGCTTCGCGAACACGACCTTGAGGCCGCGCGCCTCCAGGGCGGGACGATCGAGCGTGCCGTAGTCTATGGATCCCGCAGGGGTGACAACGACGCGATGACAGAAGGTGTCCGGAATCCAGAAGGTTCACGCGATCGTCGGCGGCTTCCATCTGGCGCCCGCGCCCGACGACATCGTGGCCAAGACCGTGGCCGTCTTCAAGGACATCAATCCCGACTACATCATCCCCATGCACTGCTCGGGCGTGAACATGATCATGGCCGTGCACATGGCGATGCCGAAGACGCTGGTGATGCCGTCCACAGGAACGCGCGTCGTCTTCGGCGTTTGAAGGGTAGGGCGCCAGCCGACGCAGAGCAGGCAACTCGCACCAATCTCAAACATCCCGAGCGCACGCGGATCCGGCAAGTCGTACTCTTCCTGGGACGATCGCCCACGGCGCCGGCGACCTTCAGTGCGCGCATGAAGGCGAAGATCGACACCGAGCGGGGCCGCTACCACTACAGTCGCCGGCTGGCGACCGTCGAGCCGGTGTTTGCGAACATCTGTAGCACCCGACGCTTGAGGCGCTTCAGCCTGCGGGGCCACCGCAAGGTCAACACCCAATGGCTGTTGTACTGCTTGGTGCACAATATCGGGAAGCTACAACGCCATGGTCGGCGCGAAGGCCGAGCGCCGTGAAGGGAGCGATCAGCAACGGAGGTACCGGAGGCACGCGATGCTGAGGCCATCAGATCTGACAGTGAATCGCTTCCCTCGTTAGGCACCGCCGGCGGCGATCCGAGCGATGGGAAGCTCCCCGAAACCGGTTTTTCTACAGGCTCGTTATGCGGATAATCCTGTGAGCGCCAGCCCGTGGCTTCGATGATCGAGGATCAGCCGAAGGTTCGGGATAGCCTGCTCGAGGCTGCCCTGTGGTTCGTGCAATCGGCTGCTCGGCTATCACGGATTCGATGTATCGCGCTCATCGGTTCGATCGTAAGCGACCGCCCAAGCCCGAAAGACATCGACCTGGTGGTGTACGTCGCCGACGATGCCGATCTCGCACCCCTGGCGTCGACGGCGCGCCGTCTCCAGGGTCGGCTCCAGAGCCAGAACCGGGGCGCAGACGTGTTCTTGGCAGACGAGCGCCGCCACTACCTTGGTCGGACGTGCTCCTGGAAAGTATGCCGGCCCGGGGTTCGTGCCTCATGCGACGCGCTGCACTGCGGCCGTCGCCCGTACCTGCATGACGACCTCGCGACGATTCGACTCCCTGATTCGCTCGTCGCGGCACCGCTCCTTGAGCTCTGGCCTGTTGTCGTGCGCAGGTGCGAGGTTCCGGCCGATGTCGAGCAGATGGTGAGTCGTCTTCAGCAACCGCATAACCCCGCAGTAGAGCGGACCGTTGGCTCGCATTCGTTCGCCGCGGCCGCTCACCGCGAGCGTTGGGCGTCTCGGCAGGGCAACGTACGCAAGAGGGTGTCGATGACAGGGGTGAATATGAGGCGTTTCTCTATCGCGATAGCGCTCGTCGGCGGTATGTGGTTCATAGCCCCCGTACCGATCGCGGAAGCCGCTCCGTGTCTCATGGTCACGCTGACAGGCACCCAGGGCGGTCCGTCTGTTTTCAAGGGTCAGGCTGGCGCTGGAACGCTAGTGCGTTACGGCGACGACAGCAACGATTGCGGGGCCGTGAAACTGCAGTTCGACACCGGACGTGGCACAAACATGCGGCTGTCACAGATCGATGTGTCTCCGGTATCACTGAATGCAATCTTCTTTACGCACATGCATGGAGATCACACGGAGGGTTTTGCCGACATCATGATGCTGCGTTGGTACTTGAAGGGGCCAAAGATCGACATAGTCTGCAGTTCGGATGCAGCATCCGTTCTGGGGTTCACCAACAGCTGCCGAAAATATGTCACGCATTTTGCCGATGCATTCCTCCAGTCCGGCGAGATCGCCGAGCGCCGCTCCGAGGACAAGGCGCGTCTCGCGGGCGGCCCAGCCGATTTGGCAAATGTGATCACGTTCGATCCGAAGGACGAGCCCCAGATTGTCTGGTCGTCCGGTGACGTGAAAGTGAGTGCGGTCCGGTCTACCCACACTGTGGGTCATGCGTCCTATCGCGTAGACACGCCAGCTGGAAATGTGGTGATCGGCGGCGACGCTGCCAACGATAAGCTCGCGCCGCCACGCGCTTCCTCGACGTCCGATCAGGTGGAGAGATTGGCGCAGGGGGTTGACATCATCGTGCACTCAACGATACATCCCGTCCTAGGGCCGGACCGGGCCAGCGGATTTCCGCCGCCAAGCTTTTATCGCCAGAGCCTTACTATCGATCTTGGCGCTATGGCAAAGCGGGTGGGAGCGAAGTACCTCATGCTCACACATCTTGCCCCGTCGCTCGGAGCAGTGATACACAACCGCTGGAAGGTTCCCGGCGGTCCGTTAACGGAAGCGGATTACCGCAAAGCGGTCGAGGCGGGCGGGTTCACCGGAACGACGATTGTCGGAACTGATCTTGCGACCCTGCGGCTTCCGGCGAAGTAAACGAGTTTCGCTTTTGTCGATGGCTTGGCTCCATCGAGAGCCAGAAGCGTTCAAGAGGGTCGAGCCAACTCGCAGGGCAACGTTGCCTCCTCTTGCTGCGGAGGCGACGCCCAACCCACCGTTGCAACGGACGCGCCGCAAGCGGCGCGCCGCTGAACGGAGGCAGTTAACTGCTATCCACAATCATTTCTTTCTGAGCTGCCTCCTCTGGCACAGAGATCTCTGACGCGCCGGGGATTTCGCGGCATACGCGCGGAAGAGGTTTTTGGTCACGGCTGGTCAAGCGACGTCTCGGCCCCTGGTACATCGTGTACCAAGGCTTCGCTCGATTAGCCTCCTCCGGAGAGCGTTGACAAATCCGGGGCCCCTGGCGGACGAGGTACCACCCAAGAAGACGCCACAGCAATTCGGCTCGCCGGGGACCGTTCAAAAAAGGCTTGGTTTCTGGACGCTACTGATCCGCTCGTCCGCTTCGGCGGGATACGCAGAATGCTAGGCGGCTCGCGAAACTGTCGACGAACAGCCGCTCGTTCGAGTTCGTGGTACCGGCGCACTACCTGCGGGCGGATCCCGTCGACAGCTTATCCAGCGGGCGGCGCAAAGGTACCCTTTGGGCCACCGAAACTTTCGCGCTGGACCGCCCAATTGACGCGGCTTTCCATGGAGGTCGCCGATCAGGATTTGTGCCGGGGCAGAAGCACCGGTTTGGGCGTCCCACAGAGGCGCGAACCGCCCTCGCCTATCGCTCAGAATCTACAGCATGACGCGCGTGCTCGGCCCACCGCTTGGAGGCCACTGTGGGATCGGTCGATTCGCAGAACGCTCACGTTCGAGCCGCCCACCCCCGCCTGCCGGCCTTCATGTATCTGGAACATGCTGGGAGCCTCAATTTCATCGGGCCGCCGTCCGGCCAGCGAGGATGGCGACCGCCGTCGCCAGCTGGGCCGGTTCGATCGGCTTGGCGGCGTGCTGCTGATAGCCCGCTGAGATCGCCGCCGCTCGATCTTCGACTCTGGCATACGCGGTGAGGGCAAGAGCGGGGATCTGTCCGCCACGCTCGGCCTCCAGCGCCCTGACGTTGCGGATGAGATCGTAACCGTCGTCTTCTGGCATGGCGATGTCGCTGACCAGGACATCGAACGGCGTCTGTTCGAGCGCCGCCAGCGCTGACTGGGCCGTCGCCGCGGCGGTCACCTCGGCCCCGCATTGCGCGAGGATTGCTCTCATCAGCTCTCGCGCGTCCCCCTCGTCGTCCACAACGAGGACGCGGACGCCGTTGAGCGCCGGAAGTCGACCGGACTCCCATGCTCTGGCCGCTATCCCGGCGGCCTCCGCCTCGCCAGCAGGACGTTCGTCCGTGACCGGGAGAGTCACCGTGAAGGTCGCCCCCTGGCCGAGCCCGGCGCTCTCGGCGTGGACGGCCCCGCCGTGGAGCTCCACGAGATGTCGCACGATGCTGAGCCCGATCCCCAGTCCAACTTTAGGCTGCCTGCTGCGGTGCCTAAGCGCGGCCGGTGTGAAGATCTGCGCGAGCTGGTCGGCTTCGATCCCTTCGCCCGAGTCGCGCACGCTCACCTCGACGGCGGATCCTCGACGCGCGAGGCTGACCACGACCTGCCCACCGCTCGGCGTGAACTTGATCGCGTTGGACACGAGGTTCCAGAAGACCTGCTGCAGCCTGACCGGGTCGCCTCGGACCGGCCCGGCCGTCTCGTCGAGCGTGCTCTCCAGCCGGATCCCCTTGGCCTCCGCCGTACCCCGCGTGGCGGTCAGCGCCGCCTCGACCGCCGGGGCCACCATCACGGGCCGAGCATCGAGGCGCAAGGTCCCGGCGATGATGCGTGACACGTCGAGGAGATCCTCGATGAATCGAGCCTGCAGCTGGGTATTGCGCTCGATCACTTCCAGCCCCCGCGCGGCGGTCGCCGGGTCCAGCTTCTGGGTGCGCAACATCCGGGTCCACCCCAGCATCGCGTTGAGCGGCGTGCGCAGCTCATGCGAAAGGATCGCGAGAAATGCGTCCTTTGCGCGCGTGGCTGCCTCCGCCTCTGCGCGCGCGGCCTGCTCACGGTTGAGCGCCGCACGCGTCGACTCCGCTCGCTTCGTCTCGGTGACGTCTTCGATGGCCAGGAGAATCAGGCCCGGCTGGCCGTTTTCTGAGAGCACGCGGCGCCCGTTCAGGAGCATCGACCGCCGTCCGATCGACTCGAAGTCATGCTCGACCTCGAAGTTCTTGAAGGCGTTGTCCTGCGGCAGGACTTCCTCCAGCAGTGTCCGTAACCGCGGGATGTCCCACCGGCGATGGCTGATGTCGAAGATCGTCTTGTTGTCCGCGGTCCGGTACGGCCGGACTCTCACCGAGTACCAGCGGCTGTCTCGCCCCTGCATCTCGCGTTCCTGGACGGTCAGGGTCTCGATCACTTCTCTGAGGAGCGCCTCCAGACCTGGGACCTCGACGCTCAGTCTGAGGTCACTAATCGGTCGACCAACATCGCCCGGGGCTACGGTGAGGACCCGCTCGGTCACCGGCGTCAGCCGACGGACACGAAGATCGAGCGAGACCATGATGATGGGGACATGGGTGCTCGTGAGGAGATTGGCGAGGTCGTCGCTGATCTGGGACAGCTCGACGTTCCGGCTGTTCAGCTCGTCGTTCACCGTGGTCAGCTCTTCGTTGGTGGCCTGTAGCTCTTCCTTGGCGGTCTCCAGCTCTTCGTTCGTGCTCTGCAGCTCTTCGTTGCTCGACTGCACCTCCTCGGTCGCGGCGCGGAGCTCCTCGATCCCCGCCTCGTGCTCTTCGCTGATGGCCTGCAGATGCTGGTGGACCTCGGCAAGCTCCCGCGTGAGCTGAGCCACCCGACGCTCGCCCGCCTTCGTCGCTCCAGGCGTGTGCTGTCGTGCAGCGGCGGTCGCGGTGCCCCGGGCGCGTTCCTCGAAGAACAGGATGAGATGGTGGCGGCCCTTTGCGCCTTCCGAGGGCCCGATCGGGACCACCTCGAAGCTGACTTCCCGCAACCCACCGTTCGCCTTGACACGCAGGCCCTCCGCCTTCACCGAGTTACCGGTCTTGGCCGCGCGCTGGACCGCCTGGCGAAGCGCGGACGGCAGGCTTTCCCGCGCCATCTTGAAGAGATTCAGGCTCGCTGCGCCCGGCGTCGCCTCGAGGTAGGGGCCGGTCTTCCCGCGGAACTGCACGATCTCCATGTCGGCGTTCACCACGACGCCAGCCGGCGCATAGCGTCCCAGGACGAGACGGTCGGCCGCTGTCTCGATCGCGGCCGCACTCCAGCCCGCCTCCCGCTCCTCCGCGCGCGCCGGTGCGGCAACTCGATCGCCGCCGGAGACGCCAAAGCCGAGGCGCGCCGACGGCCCGGGTTTCCGCGCGTAGACTTTGTGCTTCTTGTCGAGGACCGAGAAGAGATTGGTGGACCGGCCCACGCTTTCCGAGGAGCCGAGCTTCAGGAAGCCGGTGGGCTTCAATGCGTAGTGCAGGACCGGAATGACGCGCTCCTGCAGCGCAGCGCTGAGATAGATCAGCACGTTGGAGCAGCTGATCAGATCGAGCTTCGAGAACGGCGGGTCCCGCGTCAGGTCCTGCTGCGCGAAAACGCAAGCGTCTCGGATCGCCTTGCTGATCTGATACCGCCCGTCCGTCTTGATGAAGAACTGTCGCAGGCGGTCGGCCGACACCTCGTTCTCGATGCTCGTGGGGAACCTTCCGCCCCTGGCCTGGGTGACCGCCGCGGCGCTGAGGTCGGTGGCGAACATCTGGATCGGCAGCGTGCGCCCCTGCTCTCCGAGGTACTCCATCAGGCAGATCACGATCGAGTAGGCCTCTTCGCCCGTGGCGCAGCCGGGTACCCAGATCCGGATGGGCTCGTCTTCAGCACGCCCCTTCACGAGGCTTGGGAAGACGCTCCGCCTGAGGGCCGTGAATCCTTCCGGGTCCCGGAAAAATCCTGTCACCTGGATGAGGATCTCGTCGCGCAGGGCTCGCGCTTCGTCCGGCGTCTGCCGGAGGTTCCGGACATATGTCGCGAGGTCGTCGATCTTCTTCAAGAGCATGCGGCGGGCGATCCGGCGCCGGACGCTGGCCGGCTTGTACTGCGAGAAATCGACGCCGGTGGCGGTGCGCAGGACACGGAGGACGGCGCCGACGTTGGCCTCGTCTTCCGGCTGGCCCGGGCCGGCCGCCGATGGCCGGACAGGGTTCACGTAGGGGTGGCCGCCGATCCTCCCCAGCTCGCGGGCGATTGCCGCGGGCGGCAGCACGAAGTCGGCGATTGCGCGCGCACTCTGGGGCATGCCGCCGTGCTTCGCGGATTGCTCGTCCTGGACGAACGTGATACCGCCCTCTGCCTTGATTGCCCGGAGGCCGACCGTGCCGTCCGAACCCGTCCCCGACAGCACCACGCCGATGGCGCGGCCTTCGAGCTCCTGCGCGAGCGAGCGGAAGAAGTGGTCGATCGGCATATGGCGATCGACCGTGGCGCGAGAGGTCAGCGCCAAGGCACCGTCCCCGATCGTCATCTCGGCGTTCGGAGGAATCACGTAGATGTGGTTAGGCTCCACCCGCAGGCGGTCGGTGACGGTGATGACGGGCATCGCCGTAGTCCTGGACAGAACCTCGGACAACTGGCTCTCGTGCTTGGGGTCCAGGTGCTGGATGAGCACGAACGCCATGCCGGTGTCGGTGGGAAGTTCTCTCAGGAGTTGGCTGAATGCCTCGAGCCCTCCGGCGGAGGCGCCAATGGCGACGACCGGGACTGTTGTCCTCTCTGGTCGCTCCGAGGGGCCATCGGTGGGCGGAGATTTCGGCGTGGCGGTATCGGGCAAACGCTTGGACGGGCGCCTCAACACCGATCTTCTGCGGGGAGTATTTCGTCCCATCAGCGGACCACATGACGGGCAGGCGCGCGACGACGCGCATGATGCCATGGGCGCGGGGCCTCATCGGCCGAAAAGAAAACTTTCGAGCCGATCGAAGCCGGCGGCTTTGGAGCTTCCTCAGCCCTTATCACTCGTGATGAGCCCCTTCGGCGCTGCGGGACCGTCGCACAGGGCGCGCGACGATCAGGACTTAGGCTCGTCCCGATGCTCAATCGAAAGGATACCCCTCGGCACAATAGGGCGCAACAGTCGGAGATAGGGAATGTTCTCCCCGTCGCGCGTCCCCGTCCCTCTGGCCTGCGCGAAGTCCTCGTCGCGATCTCGGCCGGCCCCCGGCCCAAGGGTACGGCTCGGCCCGTCGCAGAGGGCGGCGAAAGATCCGAAACGGAGACACCGTGCGGGAATTGGGCGACGAAAGAATTGCATGACGTGAGAGTTTCGCTGTGCTCTATCCGGAGAATCCCTATTGTTCCTGTCAGCCCGCCCACGCTGTGCGTTGCTGTCTCTCGGTCAAACGATGACATCAGTTGCCATGCCGACACGTTACGCGCGCCCACTCCTCCTTCTCCTCGCGGCTCGCAACCTACCTGGCGCCCATGATTGAGGTGCGGAGTCACGGTCGATGAGATCCGGACCGGATATGGGTGGGTTGGTCGACCCGCCGGACGCGCGCGTAGGCAGTCCGCCCTCCGTTCGCCACTGGAGCACGGGGACGGTCGTCACGAACCATTAGTCTTGTGACGGTGAGTCCCGCTTCGCCTAACTCACCGTCCCGCTTGCCGGGCCGGTCGATTTATCCCACATTTTCGATTTGAAGGCTGAACGCACCAGCCCATAATCGCGTAACACCCGCAAGAAACGCGGCTCTCGGCGGCTCCTCGCTGGCGCGGAGGGCACCACCCAATGGGTGACGCCACATCGGACCCGATTCAGCTCTCGTTCAACTCCCAGCTTCGCGTCGAGTTCCGGGGCGCGACAGTCACCTCAGATGCTGGCCTGCTGCTGCCGCGGGAGTTGGACGAGCACCTCGGCCTCGGCGCGCTCATCGAGCGACACCTCACCGATCCTCGCTGCGGGCGCAACCGGCAATTCCCGCTGGTGGATCTCTTCCGCCAGTCGATCTATAGCCGCCTGGCGGGCTACGAGGACACCAACGACGCGGAGCGGCTGGCCGTGGATCCGACGTTTCGGATGCTGGCCTCGCGTGAGCGACGAGAGACCAGCGTCGCGCTCACCTCCACGCTGCACTGGTTCGAAACGGAGGTGCTCACTGAGGAGGACAACTATCAGGGACTCGCTCGCCTCAACACGGACGTGGTGCAGCGCGAAGCGATGCGGCGGCCCACGCGACGCGTGATCCTCGACATCGATAGCTCCGAGAGCCCGGTCCACGGCGCGCAAGAGCAGTCGGCGTACAACGGCCACTTCGAGTCCGTCTGCTACCATCCGCTCTTCGTCTTCAATCAGAAGGGCGACTGCCTGGCCGCCAAGCTCCGACCGGGCAACGTCCCCAGTGCGAGCGGGTGGGAGGAGGTCCTCCTGCCCGTCATTGATCGTCACCAGGATCGGGAACAGAGCGTCGTCATTCGCGCCGACGCAGCCTTTGCGCTTCCCGCGGTCTACGAGGCGTTGGAGCTGCGTGGCGTGGCGTACGCCATTCGACTCCCGGCCAATCAAGTGCTGGAGCGGGCCATCGAGGATCTCCTCACCCGGCCACGGGGCCGGCCCAGTCACGCTCCGCTGGTGCGCTACCGGAGCTTCCACTATCAGGCCGCCTCGTGGG
>QHSQ01000038.1 GCA_003221615.1 Candidatus Rokuibacteriota bacterium
GTCGCCCTTGACGACGGGCATGGAAATCCGGTTCGGCGGTGGGAATTTCCTGGTGTCGTCGTAGGCGTAGGTAGGCCACTGCTCGAAGTTCGCCGTGATGGCGCTAAACGCGTCGTCCTTGTAGCGGACCTGGACTCGCTTGCCGTCGACCTCTCTGACCTCTCCCTTGGCTTCGGGAATTGCCCGTGACGTCCAGCGTGGAGGGGCCGAAGCCCGGTGCCGCTCGGCTCCTGGCACGCAGCCGAGCACCATGAGGGCGCCGAGGGTGAGGGCGCTGGGCACGAGCGGCAGGCGACGCCATCGGGAGCGGCTCACGGGGAGTTGTCCAAAGGCCTGCCTTGGGCGCATAGTGTCTCGGAGCTCTGGAGACGTTTAGAAATTCTGGGACGGTGGAGGCCCCTTGTCAAGACGGTTATCGCGCCTGAGGATCGGAACGATGCAAGAGCACGACGGTCGACGCCGCGTGACGCGGGGGAACGAGCATGACTGACGGCCAGGGAGTGACCCGCCGGACGGTGCTGATCGCGCTGGGTACCCTGGGTGTCGCCGCCGCCGGCGGGCTTGCCGTAGCGCCGGGGACGGCGCACGGCCAGGTGTTCGGCCAGAACGAGAGTGTCGAGGAAGCGATGAAGCGCCTCTTCGGCGGCAAGACCATGAAGGACGGTTCCGCGGCCATCAAGCTCGACATCCCCCTCATTGCCGAGAACGGCGCGGTCGTCCCGGTCTTCGTCACCGTCGAGTCGCCGATGACGCCCACGAACTGGGTGAAGCATATCTACGTCGTCGCCGACAAGAACCGCATCCCCGTCGTCACGCGCGTGACACTCGCGCCCGATGCGGGCCGCGCGTACATGGGGGCGAACATCCGTCTCGGCGAGTCCGGTGACGTTCGCGCGATCGTGGAGCAGAGCGACGGCACGCTGCTCCAGGTCAAACGCGAGGTGAAGGTCACCGTCGGCGGCTGCGGGGGATAGCCATGGCAGACATCGGGAAGGTCCGGCTGCGCGTTCCCTCGAGCATCAAGCCCGGCGACGTCGTGGAGGTGCGTTCGCTCGTGATCCATCCCATGGAGCGGGTCGAGCGCGACCCGCAGGGCAAGATCGTCCAGAAGAACTACAACTACATCAACAAGGTCATCGTGACCTACCTCGGTAAGACCATCGCGACCTTCGATACGACCCAGAGTGTGGCCGAAAACCCGTTCTTCTCCTTCACCTTCAAGGCGACCGACCCGGGCCAGCTCAAGGTCCAGTTCCTCGACACCACGGGCGGCCGGTACGAAGGCACAGCCGACATCAAGTTCTCGTGAACGCTTCTCGATGAGGGGCGCGACGGCGCGCCGGGCGCTCGCCTGGGCGGCGCTCGCGGCGCTGAGCGCCGGCTGTGCCGGGACCGCGCCCGATGTCGACTATCGCGCCGTTCCCCGGTGGTCGTCGCGCGCGATCCCGGAAGCGCGTGGCGATCTCCGAACCTTACCCGACGGCAAGCGTGCGGCCGTTCGCTATCCGGGCTGGCCGACGCGCGACTTCGATCGCTACACGACCTATGCCTACGACGACCAGCGCCCCGAGCCTCCGGTTCAGCGCGTGGCGATGCCATCGGGAATCGCCGGCGACGCCCAGAAGGGGCGCGCGCTCTTCCTGAACCGAAGCAAGGGGCCGTGCGTGGCCTGCCATCTGGTTCCGGGCGACGACGTCTGGCCGGCCGGAAGCGCGGGCCCCGATCAATCCACGATCGGCGACCGCCGGCTGCCGGATCAGTATCTCTATCAGGTCGTCTGGGACGCGCGCGTGTTCTTCCCGAACACCGTGATGCCGCCGTGGGGGACCGCCGGCATGTTCAGCCCCGAGGAGATCGTTCACATCGTCGCCTATCTCCAGACGCTCAAGGGGCCGATCGCGCCCGAGAAGGACCGCGACCGCAATCCCTTCACGCGCCCCAAGCCCGTGGGCTTCGGCGACAACCTCGATCCCACTAACAACCCCGCGGTGGTCCTGGCCGAGGATGCCGAGGCGTTGTGGGCGGCGCGCGGACCGTCGGGCAAGGCGTGCGCCGATTGCCACGAGGGCGGCGCCGGCCGTGCGCTGCGCGGCGCCGCGACGCGCTATCCGAAGCTCGTGAAGGCGTACGGGCGCGTGATGAGCGTCGAGGACTTCCTCGAGGTGCATGGGCCGGAGACGACGGGCCTCCCGCTGGCGGCCGAGTCGGCCGACAGCCTGAGCATGACGATGCTCGTCAAGCGGGCGTCGAACGGCCTGCCCGTGAATGTCGACGTCCTGAGCCCCGAGGCTCGCGCGGCGCTCGCGCGAGGCAGGGCGACCTTCAACCGCCGCGTGGGCGAGCGGAACCACTCGTGCGCCAATTGCCACACCCCGGAGGCGGCGGCCGGAAAGTTCCTGGGCGGCCGGGTGCTGGTCGACGTGCGAGCCGGTCTGACGCGGCATTTCCCGACCTGGCGGACCGACCGAGCCGAAGTGTGGGACATGCGCAAGCGCTTCCAGTGGTGCATGACACCGCTCGGGATGAACATGCTCGCGGCGGATTCGATCGAGTACGCGGAGCTGGAGCTCTATCTGACCTCGTTCGACAACGGCAAGCCGCTCAGCGTGCCCGGCATCCGCCACTAGAGCATGGACGTCTCCCGGCGCGACCTTCTCAAGCTGCTCGCGGTCGCGGCGGGCGCTGGGCTCGCACCGCGCAGTCTCGAGGGCGCCGACGGTCCGGCGCGGCTCCTGGCTTTCGAGCCGCTCGGCAACGTCACCTTGCTCCACATCACCGACGCGCACGCGACGCTTCGACCCGTGTTCTACCGCGAGCCCGATTCGGTCATCGGTGTCGGCGCCGAGCGCGGGCGGCCCCCGTTTCTCACGGGTGCCGAGCTGCTCCGCGCCTATCACCTCGCGCCCGGGAGCGTGGAGGCATACGCGTGCACGTACCTCGACTTTCCGGCGCTGGCGGCGCGCTACGGACGGATGGGCGGCTACGCCCATCTCGCCACACTCGTGAGACGGGTCCGGGAGGAGCGCGCGGGCCGCACGCTCCTGCTCGACGGTGGCGACACGATCCAGGGCTCGGCGACCGCCCTCTGGAGCCGGGGCGAGGACATGGTGCGGGTCTCCAACCAGCTCGGCGTCGACGTCTTCACGCCGCACTGGGAGTTCGTGTACGGCCTCGACCGCGTCAAGGAGCTCTTCGGCGATCGCGAGCGCACGGGCCTCTTCGCCGGCGACTTCGTCGCGCACAACGTGAGGGAGGTCGGGTGGGGCGAACGCCCATTTCATCCCTACACGATCCGCGAGGTCGGCGGCGCGCGGGTCGGCGTCATCGGCCAGGCGTTTCCGTACACTCCCGTCTCCCACCCCCGCCGCTTCGTGCCCGACCTGACGTTCGGCATCCGGGAAGACGGCGTCCAGGGGCTGGTCAACGAGCTTCGGGACGACAAGAAGGTCGACCTGGTCGTCTTGCTCTCGCACAACGGCGTCGCCGTCGACCTGAAGCTCGCGAGCCGGGTTCATGGCCTCGACGTCATTCTCGGCGGCCACACCCACGACGCGTTGCCGCAGCCGATTCTCGTGGGCCGCACGCTCGTCGTGAACTCGGGCTCCCACGGCAAGTTCCTGAGCCGGCTGGATCTCGACGTTCAGCACGGGCGTGTCGGCGGCTATCGCTATCGCCTGATTCCGGTTCTGGCCCAGGACCTCCCGGCGGATCCGGGCATGGCGCAGCTGATCGACGAGATCCGCCGCCCCTACGAGGCGAAGCTGAGCGAGCGGCTCGCGGTCTCGGAATCGTTGCTCTACCGGCGCGGTAATTTCAACGGCACCTTCGACGAGGTGATCCTCGACGCGCTCCTGCGCGGCGCCGACGCCCAGATCGCGTTCTCGCCGGGCTTCCGCTGGGGGATCACGATCGTGCCGGGGCAGGAGATCACCCTGGAGGACGTGTACGCTCACACGGCCGTGACCTATCCGAACACCTGGGTGCGCGAGATGACCGGGCGCGAGATCCACGCGCTCATGGAGGACGTCGCCGACAACCTGTTCCATCCCGACCCGTACTACCGTCAGGGCGGCGACATGGTCCGGCTTGGTGGCTTGACCTATACGATCGACCCGTCGAAGCGGGTCGGCCGACGCATTCGCGACGTCCGCGTGGCCGGTCGCTCCCTCGAGCCCACCCGGCGCTACAAGGCGACGGGCTGGGCGAGCCTCGCCGAGGTCGACGGGCCCCCGGCCTGGGACGTCGTGGCGGGTCACCTTCGGAGTCTCGGGCGGGTGAGGCTCGCCCCACGCCCGCGCGTTCGGGTCGTGTGAGGCAAGGGAGAAGGGCGAATTGAGCTCCAGGAGGCGGGCGACGCGTACATCAAGCGCTAAGCTGGCGCTCGCGCTCGCGCTGATCGGGCTCTCGCTGCTGCCGGCCGCCGCCGACGACCGGCTCGACGATCTGCTCTCCGCGTTGCAAGTGATGCCGCTCGGCGACCAGCGACCCGCGCCGTTCATGCTCGACGCGCTCGACGGCAAGCCCGTGTCGCTCGCCGACCTACGCGGGCGCGCCGCGCTGCTCTATTTCTGGGACAGCACCTGTCCCTACTGCGCGCGGGAGCTGCCCTCGACGATCGAGCAGGTGAATCGGGAGCTCAAGGACCAGGGACTGGTCGTGCTGGCGATCAACCTCGGTGAGAAGCGCGACCTGGTCGCGGGGTGGGTGAAGAGCAGGGCCGTGACGTCCACGGTGTTGCTCGACGCGAAAGGCGAAGTGTCGAAGCAGTACGATATCGCGTACACGCCCACGGTCTTTCTCGTCGATCGCGGCGGCAGGCTGGTCGGCAAGGCGATCGGCGAGCGCCAGTGGACGGGCGAGCAGGGGCGGGCGCTGCTCCGCTCGCTGCTCGCGCGCAAGAGCTAGCGGCGGCGACGCGGCGGGCCGCCGGCCTCGCTCAAGGCCGAACGCAGCGCCTGCAGCAGTGCCCGCGCGGCCGGCGAGAGCGGGCGAGGACGCGGATGGATCACATCGAGGCTCCGGCTGATCGGCTCGGCGTCCACGATCTCGATCGCCACCAGGCTCCGCCGGCGTAGCTCGCGAACGACGGCCAGGTGCGGGAGGAACGCGAGCCCCATCCCGCGCTCGACCATCCGCTTGGCCGTCTCGATCGTCTCGACCTCGAGCGCCACGTTCGGCACGAGCCCCGCCCGCCGGAAGAGGCCCTGGGTCAAGGTCCAGTCGCTCGAGCCCCGGTCGAAGAAGATCAGCGGCCGGTCGGCGATCTCCTCCAGGCGCGCGCGGCGCTCGCGCGTGGGCCACGCGGTTGAGCGGCCGACCAGGACGAGCGGATCGTCGCGGAGGCTTACCGTCTCGACCTCGGGATGGTGGAGCGACCGCGCCAGACCGATCTCGGCGTCTCCGCGCAGCACCATCTCCAGCACCTCTTTCGAGTGCCCGGAGCGGACCGTGATCATCACCGTCGGGTGCGCCGTCTGGAATCGCTTGAGGACGTCGGGCAGGAGATAGGTGCAGATCGACAGCACCGCCGCGATCTGGATTGCGCCGCCGCTGGTGGGACGGATGTCGTGCACCGCCTGGCGCGCGAGGGCGACCGATTGCAAGAGCTGCTCGGCGTGCGGCCTGAGCGCGCGCCCGGCCGCCGAGAGCGCGAGCCCGTGGCCCTGCCGGCCGCGCTCGAAGAGCCGCACGCTCAGCGAATCTTCCAGCGCGCGGATGCGCGCGCTCACCGCGGGCTGGGTCAGCCGGAGCGCCGCGGCCGCCCGGCGAAATCCGCCGAACGTGCCGACGGCGAGGAACGCTTCGACCTGAGGGATATCCATGCGTTCGGCTTCCGGAATTTCCCGTAGTGATAAATATAATTTATCTGGGAGATAAAAACAATCACTTTGTTGATTTGTTGCCCCGACGACCGCACTCTTGAACTCATCGGAACGGAACACGGGACGCGAGCACGGGAGGAGACGGCGATGCCGACGACGTGCGAGTGCGGAGTGACGCTCGAGCAGCCGGGCCGGACCGCGCGCTGCCAGGAGTGCGACGTGGCGGCCTGCCCGAGCTGCGTCATCGACGTGGAGACCGTCACCTATTGCCGATGGTGCGCGACAGTGCTCGCGCGCCATCGTGTCGCCTGAGGAGGGATCGATGCCGGAGAGCAAAGGACGACAGTTTCGACGCCTGTTGAAGGAAGAGCCTTACCTATTTACAGGCGGCGTCTACGAGCCGCTCGGCGCGCAGATCGCCGAGCGTGTGGGCATGAAGTCGATCTATCTGAGCGGGTACTCGATGGCCCTGCACAATGCGTGGCCTGACATGGGCTTCCTCACGCAGACCGAGGTGGCGCGGATCGCGTCGATGGTGGCCAGCGCGACCAGCCTTCCGATCATTGCCGACGCCGACGACGGCTACGGCAACGCGCTCTCCACGATCCGGACCGTGCAGGAGTTCATGAAGACGGGGGTCGCCGGGATCCACCTGGAAGACCAGCGGTTCCCGAAGCGCTGCGGCCATATCGCCGGCAAGACCGTCGTGAGCCTCGAGGAAGCGCTCGGCAAGTACCGGGCCGCTCTCGACACGCGTGATCGCCTCGATCCCGACTTCGTGATCATCGCGCGGACGGACGCCTACGGTGCCGTCGGCGGGAGCCTCGAGGAAGCGATCCGCCGGGGCCGCGCCTATGCCGACGCCGGCGTCGACAGCGTGTGGTGCGAGCTCTCGAATGCCTCGCGCGAGCCCGCGGTGGCCTTCGCCAAGGCGATGCGCGAGACGCATCCGGACCTGCCGCTGTCGTTCAACTACTCGTCGTCCTTCCGGTGGCACCAGGATCCGAACCCCTTCACGTTCAAGGAGCTGGGCGAGCTCGGCTACAAGTTCATCTTCATCACGCTCTTCGCCTCCCACGCGGCCACGTACGCCACCTGGAACGCGATGGAGGAGCTGGTGCGTGACGAGGAGCAGGCGCAGTGGATGCTCGAGAAGGCCAAGGTGGGCCACCCGACCGAGAGCCATCACGTGATGGCGCGGGTCTCCTACTTCCAGGAGCTCGAGAAGAAGTACATCCCGGGCACCGAGGACCGGATCAAGTCCTCGGCCGGCTTCGACGACCACCGGATGCATTAGGCTGGACATCGGGGGGAGCGACGCCGCTCCCCCCGAATCCCCCCACCGACCACCCGCGCCGGCAAAGCCGGCGCTCGAAACTCGGCTGCTCGGTGCGTGCGACCGCGAGCGAACCGTCCGCGGCTTCGGCTATTTCTCCTGCTGGCGCGGCTCCGTCCGTTCAGGTGGGCGCTCGTTGGAGCGCTGCGGCGGCTGCGCGGGCTTGGCTTCGGGTCGGCGCCGCTGGTCGGGGCCTTGAGGATGCACCTGGCGCGACTCTGCGGAGCTGTGTGCCGGCGGTGGCGGCGGCGGACCTGACCTCCGGCCGCGCTCGTTCTCATCGGCCTGAGGCCGCTTGCCCTGTCCCGAATCCGGCTGTCCTGAAGGGCCCTCTCGACGGCCGGGGCGCGGCGCGCCGGCGCCGGGGCTCGGAGCGGGGCTCGGATCCGGTCGGCGGGCGTTCGGCGTCTCACTCGGGCGCGGCCTCTGACTCGAGCCTGGGCCCTCCGCCGGTGGCGTGACAGAGATCGTGCGTTTCGGCGCCGGCACGATTCGCGCTGCGGCCGACGGCGTCGCCTCGCGCTCCGCGCTGAGGCCCTGAGCGCGCAAGGCCGGCGAGAAATCCCGTGGTGCGCGTGTCGCCACGACGTTGCGGTCGCGGACGGCCTCCGGAGGCCTCAAGGCCGCGCGGTCGGCGCTCATCACGCTGGCCGCGACGGGTTTGACGTCGAGCGCACCCCGCACCGGCGTGAGCTCGCGCACACGCGCGGCGTCGACACGCGTGGTCTGGACAGACCCGCGCCCGAAGCGATCCTCCGAAACTCCCACGACCGCGTTGTGCACGTGCACGTTGTTGTACACGTTGATGTTGGTCACGTTCACGGTAGTGGTGCGGTTCACGACGACGTTGTTCACGACGCGAGGGCCGCCCCAGCCGCCCCACCAGGCGACGCCGACGAAGCCCGGACGACCCCACCACGGGATGACCGGCTCGCCCCATCCCAGGGGCGCCCAGTGGAGGGGCCGCGCGGCGACCGCCACTCCGACGGGACCACCGAGGAACACGACGAGAGCCGGCGCGTACACGGGCCGGACGACGACGGGACCCGGCGCCCAGCCCCAGTAGCCTCTGACGAACACCCAGCGGCCGTAGTGGTACGGCGCCCAGCCCCAGGGCGCGGCGTCGAGCCACGTCCAGCCGAAGCGCGGATCCCAGATCCACCGGCCCGTGCTGTACGGGACCCATCCCGGGGGGACGCTCGTCGGCACCCACACGGGTCCATACGTCTCTTCGGTGCGCCAGCTTCCGTGCTGGACGAGCTCTTCCGTTCCGTACATCGCGGGTGAGACGTTCTGCGAGTTCATCGGTTGCAGCAGATAGGCCGTCCGCTGGTGATTCCAGCGATCCCACGCGCTGAGCGGCGGGGCCGCTCCGGTTTCCACGTTCGGCGTCTCGGCGCCCGCGATCACGATTTGCTTGTTGGCGGCGACCGGCGTGGCGGCTCCCGCGGCCGGGGTGACGGTGGCGCTGCCTCCACGATAGGTCGAGAAGGTCGTCGTGTCCTCGGCGAGAGCGACGTGGTAGTAGCCTCTGTTCTCGATCGTGAACGCCGCGTTCGGAGTGTCGATCTCGACCGTGTGGCCTGACGGAATCTCGCGGACGTCGAACGCGGCGTGGCCAGCGGTCACGCGGAACTGCACGTAGTCCGGTTCCTCGTTGTCCAGGCCGATCTGCGTGCCGTTGCCGGCTCGCACGAAGGCGCGAGGCCCGATCTGGAGCTCGACGTTACCGTCCTGACCGGTGTACAGAATGTCGCCGGGCGCCAGCGGTGTGTTGGGCTTCGCCTCCGCCCACTCTTGCGCGCCGAGGCGCCAGAAGGACACCTGGCCGTAGAGATAACTCACCCGCGTCGGGGTGATCTCGCCGGATTGCTCCGGGGCCGGCGGCTCGGCAGCGGGGATCAAGCCCGGACTGCTCGCCGCAACCGACAAGGTGAGAAGCGCGACGATGACGCGTCGAGTCCGCATGGCGACTCCTTGTCAACCGCCGGGTTCGGGTTTCCCGGAGAACCTCGTGGTGAGACCGACTAGCCGCGTCGAGTGTTTACAGTCTACGACGGGCAGATTCCACTCGTAGAACTTCCCGCAACCGAGCGCCTCGGCAAAGGCGAGGCGGCCAAGACGAAGCAGGACGAGCTAGAATAGGGCCACTGTGATCGACCGCGTCGAGACCGACATCCTGATCCTCGGCGCGGGCGGCGCCGGACTCTGCGCTGCGCTCCACGCCGCCGATCGATCACCGAGCCTTTCGGTCACCGTCGTCGTGAAGGGATTGCTTGGGCGCGCCGGCTGCACGCGCATGGTGCAGGGCGGCTACAACGCCGTGCTCACCGAGCCCGACTCGCTCGACGCGCACTTTCTCGACACGCTCGCCGGCGGCGGCTGGATCAACGACCAGGAGCTCGTGTGGACCCTGGTCGTGGAGGCGCCCGGGCGGGTGCTCGAGCTCGAGTCGCGCTACGGCTGCCTCTTCGACCGAACCTCCGAGGGACGGATCCATCAGAAGCCGTTCGCCGGGCAGACGCACGATCGGACGATCCACAAGGGCGACCTCACCGGCATCGAGATCATGAATCGCCTGTCCGAGCAGGTGCTGAGACGCGACAACGTCCGGGCCCTCGAGGAGTGCCGCGCGGTCGAGCTCCTGCTGGACGGGGCGGGACGCTGCGCGGGCGCGCTGGTGCTCGACGTCCGGACCGGCCGCTTTGTCGTCGTGACCGCGCGCGCGACCTTGCTGGCGATGGGCGGCGGACCGACCATGTACAGGGTGGTCGCGTGCTCGGCGGACAAGGCCGCCGACGGGATCGCGCTCGCGTATCGCGCCGGGCTCCCGCTCCGCGACATGGAGATGGTCCAGTTCCATCCCACGGGACTCGTGATCCCCGATTCCCTGATGACCGGCGCGCTCCTCGAGGAAGGGCTACGGGGCGCCGGTGGACACCTTCGCAACGGGCGCGGCGAGCGGTACATGGAGCGCTACGACCCGGCACGGATGGAGCGCTCCACACGCGACCTCGTGGCGCGCGCCTCGTTCCTGGAGGTAACGGAGGGGCGGGGGACGCCGAACGGCGGGGTGTGGATCGACGTCTCCCATCTCGGCGCCGAGGTCGTCGAGCGAAACTTCCGCGGGATGGTGCGGCGATGCCGCGACTTCGGCCGCGATCTCGCGCGCGGGCCGGTCGAGGTGGGCCCGACGACCCATTTCATGATGGGCGGCGTGGTCGTCGACACCGCCTGCCGAACCGCGATCGAGGGGCTCTTCGCGGCCGGGGAGGACACGGGCGGGGTCCACGGCGCCAACCGCCTCGGCGGTAACGGCGTCGCCGAGTCGACCGTATTCGGCGGCATCGCCGGCGACGTGATGGCGGACTTCGTCGCCGGGCGCGCGACGTCGCGCCATGGCGATGTGGCCGTGGGAGCCGTCATCGAGCGACTCACCGCGCCGCTCGAGCGTCGCGGCGGCGATCTCTACGGACTGCAACGCGAGCTGCGCGAGGTCATGTGGGAGCGGGCAGGGCTCGTTCGCGACGGCGAAGGCCTCAAGGCCGCCGTGGCGGCGACCGAGAGGATCGGTGGGGAGCTCGGGCGCGTCGGCGTTCCCGGTGGGCCGGGATTCAATCTCGCGTGGCAGGACTGGCTGAACCTGACGAGCCAGGCGACCGTCGCCCGCTTGATCGCCACCAGCGCGCTGGCGCGCACCGAGAGCCGCGGCGCCCACTACCGCAGCGATTTCCCCGCGCCGTCGACCGCGCCGCTCTATACCGTGCGCGTACAGTCGCGCGCGGGTGAGGCTTCGGTCTCGATGGAGCCGGTTGCGCTGACGCGGGCAACGCCCGCCGGTGCGGCACGTGTCTCGTCGATGGTAGAAATCGGTGACTGAGGAGGACGGCCATGGCATTCGACGGTGAGGCGTTCGTGGATCGATTCAACACGGTGTGGAACGGACACGACATCGAGGGAATTCTGGCCATGATGACCGACGACGTGATCTTCGAGGCGTCGTTCGGCAAGGACCCGTGGGGCTCGCGCGCCGTCGGAAAGCCGGCGGTCCGCGAATTCCTCGCCGAGATGTTTCAGCGGGTGCCCGACATCCGCTGGGACGAGATCCGGCACTTCGCCTGTCCCGAGCTCGCCACCGTCGAGTGGCTGACGACCGGGACGCCGCGCGGAGGGACGCGCTTCGAGGTTCAGGGCTGCGACTTGCTCACCCTGCACAACGGAAAGATCGCGGCCAAGCGCTCGTACCGGAAGGGACAGCTCTAGCTTGGCGGGGCAGTGAGCCGCGTCCTCAAGCGCGAGTGGAGCACCGCCGAGGGCTGGCGCGACACGAAGGCCGGCATGTGGGCGTGGCTCATCCAGCGCGCCGCGGCCGTGGCGCTCTTGCTCGTGATCGCGCTGCATCTGGCGAATCCGTTCCGCCGCGGCGTGCAGGCGGCTCTCCTCGCGCTTGTCCTGGTCCACGCGCTGCTCGGGGTCCGCACGATCCTCCTGGACTTCGGCCTCGCTCACCGCTGGCACCGCGCGCTGTTCGGGCTCGCGCTGATCCTCGCGATCGTGGTGTTCGCCGCCGTCTGGGTGTGGCGATGGTATTGAGCTCGACGGGTTACATCGGCCGCGACGACACGATCGCAGCGTAGAGCGCGGTCTGGCGGTAGAAGTGCCTGAGCACGTAGTGCTCGTTGATGTCGTGCTGCTGGTTGTTGCTGTTGGCGGCCGGGATCCACAGGCACGGGATCCCCAGCACGTCCGTGAAGACGTGCAGCGGCAAGGTCCCGCCGAGGATCGGCAGCGCCACCGCTTCTTCCCCGCCGTGCTCCTCCAGCAAGCGTAGAAGCCAGCCGAACTCCGGGCGCGCGGGCGAGGTGTAGCTGGCGGGCTGGCCGTCGGTCTCGACCGAGAACGTGATACCCGGCGCGCGACTCTGGTGATCGGCGACCGCGCGCTGGACGATGTCGCGCATCGCGGCCAGCGGCGTGTCGGGCGTCAGCCTGATGTCCAGTCGCGCGTGGGCGGTGCGCGGGATGATGGTCCGGCGAAGGGTCAGCGAGGCGCCGTCGGACATGAAGCTGTTGATGTTCACGGTCGGTTTCAAGAAAGGCGTCCAGACCGCCTTGTCCTCCCACTTCGCGAAGACCTCGCTCGCCTCGCGCCGGAAGGCTTCGTGCTCGGCCGACCATGCCCGCACACGCTCCTCGATGTCGGCGATGAGCCGGGCGAGGGGGAGGACCGGGTTCGGCACGATGTTGCCGTAGTTGCCGGAGTGGACCGAAGCCTGCTGGCCGTTGTCGGCGACGATGTTCACGGTGAGGAGCCCGCGCACGCCCATCACGAGCGTCGGGGCGTTCTTCTGCTTGGGCCCGTCCGAGCCGATCAGCACGTCCGCCGCGAGCTTCGCCCGATGAGCGCGCGCGATCGCTTCGAGGTTCGGGCTGCCGTGCTCCTCCTCGCCGTCGAGGATGATCTTGACCTTCCAGCAGGCGGTGCGGGCCCGGACGGCGTCCATGGCGCCGAGGATGTTCGAGAGGTGCTGGCCCTTGTTGTCGGCCCCGCCGCGCGCCACCAGCACCAGGTCTTCCAGCGCCTCGTCGCCGATCAATCGCGGCTCGACCGCGCGCCCGTCGAGGAAGTAGGCCGGCACGAACGGCTCGCACTGGATGCCTTGCCACTTCCACCGCGCCACGTCACCGGTGGGCTGGACGTCGTAGTGGCCGTAGAGAAGAAGCGTCGGAGCGCCCTCTGGCCCTGGTAGCTCGCCGTAGAGCGCGGGTGTGCCGCGCCCATCGGCGGCGGCCAGCGGCGTCAGCTCGAGGCCGAGGCCGCGCCAGAGGCCGCGGACGGCCTCGATCATCTCCGGGGTCACCTGGCGACTGATCGTCGGGATGCGCAGGTAGCGATCGAGGATCTCGAGCCGGTCGTGGCGAGACGACATGAAAGTGGCGGTAGTATAGCGCCGCCGATGGCTTCGTCAGCCTCGCTCCGCGTGTTTCGCTGGACCCCCGACGAGCCCGCGCGCGTCCAGGAATACCGGGTCGCCGCCGCGGCCGACACCACGGTGCTCGACGCGCTCGTCGACATTCAGCGCGGCCAGGACCCGACGCTCGCCTTCCGCTACGCGTGCCGGGTCGGGATGTGCGGCTCGTGCGCGATGGTGGTGAACGGTCGGGAGCGCTGGGCCTGCCGCACGCGCCTCGAGTCGCTCGGCCCGGGTCCGGTCAGCGTCCGTCCGCTCTATCACTTCCCGCTGTTGCGGGACCTCGTCGTCGACATGGCGCCGTTCGCGGCGAAGCTGCGCGACGTGCACGCGGCCCTCACGCCGAGCGAGGGAGCCGCGACGTACGCCCTCGTGTCCAGTGCTTCCGCGGAACGCCGCGAGATCGACCTGGCGATCGAGTGCATCGGCTGCGGGATGTGCCTGTCGGCGTGCTCGATGGTCGGGCACAACGAGCGATTCCCCGGGCCGGCGGCGCTCAACCGGGCGCTCACGCTCGAGCTCGATCACCGCGACGCCGGACGCGACGAGCGGCGTAGCATGCTTCTCGATGGCGATGCGCTGGCGCGCTGCCACGGCCAGGGCAACTGCACCGAGGTCTGCCCGATGGGTCTCTCGCCCGCCGACTCGATCCGGCGGCTGCGTCGGCTCGCGGTTCTCAGGATGTTCGGTCTGTCCCGTTGATCCACCTGGCCGGCCTGACCTCGCCCGAGGCCGAGAAGCTCGCGCGCGATCCGCGCGTGGTCGTCCTCCTGCCGCTCGGCGCGATCGAGCAGCACGGTCCGCATCTGCCGTTGCTGGTCGACTGGCGAGGCGCCGAGGAGCTAGCGCGCAGGATCGCGCCGCATCTTCGCCGCGCCGGATGGCGTCCGATTCTCGCGCCCGCGATTCCGTATGGCGTCAGCACCCTGGCGATAGGCTGGCCCGGCACGGTCTCGCTCTCGATGCCGACGTTGCGCCGGCTCATCGTCGAAGTGGTCACCGGGCTCGCCGGCCACGGCTTTCGTCGATTCGTCCTGACGAACTATCAAGCCGACCCGGATCACTTGAAGGCGATCGCCGCCGCCCGGCGAGAGCTCGGCCGGCGCCGACGATTGCGCGTGCTCGTCGCGGGTTTCGAGCCGGGGAAACGACCGCCGACGCCGATGGTGAACAGCCGGGTCCAGGCGCTCATGCGGAGCCCGAATCCAGGTGCGGAGTGGCACTCCGGCGAGCTCGAGACGGCTCTCATGCTGTCGGTCGATCGAAAGCTCGTACGGGAGCGAATCGCCCGTGGGCTGGCGCCGGCCTGGTGCGATTTTCGCGGCGCGCTTGCCCGTGGGGCGCGGAACTTTCGCGAGCTCGGCCCCGGCGGCGCGGGCTACTTCGGCTGGCCCCGGGCGGCGCGTGCGCGGACGGGCCGCGCCGTGATGACGCTGCGTGGCCGGCTGATCGCTCGACGGCTCCTCGAAACGCTCGGGAAATCGCCGCGTTCTTGACCCTGTCGGCGCGGCGCGTTAGAGTAATGCGTCATTGAAATCGACCAGATCGGCGGCAAATGCTCGCTTTCACCTCATGATCGAGCACATCGGGTGGTTCAGGGCCTGCTCGGCGGCAGCACTCGCCGCACTTGGAGACAAGAACTGATGGCCAGCACGGTGAAGATCGCGCAGGACGAGAAGATCACGCTCGAGGCGAAGCGCTAGTGGCTTCCGGCAGGCCGAAGATCACGGTAGTCGGCGCCGGCAACGTCGGCGCCTCCGTCGCCCAGTACGTGGTCGAGAAGGAGCTGGGTGACGTCGTCCTGGTGGATGTCATCGAGGGCGTCCCGCAGGGCAAGTCGCTGGACCTGGCGCAGGCCGGACCGATCCATCGGTACGATTCCACGCTCGTTGGCTCCAACGGCTACGACGAGACGGCCGACTCCGACATCGTCGTGATCACCGCGGGCCTCGCCCGCAAGCCGGGGATGACCCGCGACGATCTGCTCTTCAAAAACGCCGAGATCGTCGGTGGGGTCGTCGAGAAGATCGTCGCCCTCTCGCGCAACGCGATCCTGATCCTCGTCACCAATCCGCTCGACGCGATGGTGCAGCTCGCCTGGAAGAAGTCGGGCTTTCCGAGCAAGCGAGTGGTCGGTATGGCGGGCATCCTCGACTCGGCGCGGTTCCGCCAGTTCATCGCCCGCGAGCTGAGCGTGTCGGTCGAGAACGTCACCGCGTTCGTGCTGGGCGGCCACGGCGACACGATGGTCCCCCTGCCGCGCTACTCGACAGTGGCGGGCATCCCGATCACCGAGCTCTTGTCGAAAGAAAAGATCGACGCGCTCGTGCAGCGCACGGCCAACGGCGGCGCGGAGATCGTCGCGCTCCTGAAGACCGGCAGCGCGTACTACGCGCCGGCGGCCTCCGCCGTCGAGATGGTCGAGGCGATCCTGAAGGACAAGAAGAAGATCCTGCCGTGCGCGGCCTACCTCGAGGGGCAGTACGGGGTCAACGGCCTCTATGTCGGCGTGCCCGTGAAGCTCGGCCGCTCGGGCGTCGAGCAGGTCATCGAGATCAAGCTGACGCCCGACGAGCAGGCCGCGTTCAAGAAATCGGCCGATGCGGTACGGGAGCTCGTCGACAAGCTGAAGCTCTAGTCCAGGGAGTCACGCGGATGGCGAAGCGAGCGAAGGCGAGGCCGAAGAAGAAGTCCGCCGCCCGGAGGCCACCCGCGCGGGTCACCAGCGCGGCGAAGGCCCAGATGTCGGGGAAGTCGTCGTGAGAGACGTTCACGTCAGCGCGATCGTCGACGCGGTCAAGAAGCTGTGCATCGGCGCCAACCTGGAGCTCGAGCCCGACATGCTGCGCGCCTTCGACCGGGCGCTGACCACCGAGCGCTCCCCGGCCGGCAAGCAGGTGCTGCAGATTCTGAAGGACAACGCGCAGATGGCCCAGACCCGGGAGATGGCGCGGCGCGCTCAGGCCGCGATGGCGAACATGCCGGGAGTCGCGTCGTGAGAGACGTTCACGTCAGCGCGATCGTCGACGCGGTCAAGAAGCTCTGCATCGGCGCCAACCTGGAGCTCGAGCCGGACATGCTGCGCGCCTTCGACCGGGCGCTGACCACCGAGCGCTCCCCGGCCGGCAAGCAGGTGCTGCAGATTCTGAAGGACAACGCGCAGATGGCCCAGACCCGGCGCATTCCGTACTGCCAGGACACCGGGTTCGTGGTGTGCTTCGTCGAGCTCGGCCAGGACGTGCACGTCACGGGCGGCGGGCTCTACGACGCGATCAACGAGGGCGTGCGCCAGGGGTACCGCGAGGGCTATCTGCGCGCCTCGATCGTCCGGTCGCCGCTGGACCGCGTCAACACCGGCGACAATACGCCGGCGGTGATCCACGTCGAGGTGGCGCCGGGCGCCGAGCTCAAGCTCGCGATCATGGCCAAGGGCGGCGGCTGCGAAAACCGCTCGAAGTACACGATGCTGACTCCGGCCGCGGGCATCGAGGGCGTGAAGGACTTCATCATCGATTGCGTGAAGATGGCGGGCCCGGACGCCTGCCCGCCGCTCATCCTGGGCGTGGGCGTCGGGGGCACCTTCGAGAAGGCGGCGATCCTCTCGAAGAAGGCGTTGTTCCGCGAGGTCGGCTCCGCGAATCCGGATCCCACGCTCGACGCCTTGGAGAAGGAGCTGCTCGCGCGGGCCAACCGGCTCGGCATCGGCCCGCAGGGCTATGGGGGTGACACGACCGCGCTCGGCATCCACGTGCTCACGTATCCTTGCCACATCACGTCGCTGCCCGTCGCCGTCACGATCGAGTGCCACGCGCACCGGCACAAGGAGGCCACGCTGTGACAGGGGCTCCACAGAAGATCATCTGGACGGAAATCGACGAAGCGCCCGCGCTGGCCACCTATTCGCTGCTGCCGATCATCAGGAAATACACCGGCGGGAGCGGCATCACCATCGAGACGGCTGATATCTCCCTGTCCGGGAGAATTCTCGCCAATTTCCCAGAGAATCTGACCGCGGCCCAGCGGGTGCCGGACTGGCTGACGCAGCTGGGCGAGCTGGCGAAGCGGCCCGAAGCCAACATCGTCAAGCTGCCGAACATCAGCGCGTCGGTCCCGCAGCTCAAGGCCGCGATTCGCGAGCTGCAGGGGCAGGGCTACAAGGTTCCGGACTACCCCGAAAATCCGACGGGCCCGGCGGAGCAGGCGATCAAGACGCGCTACGCGAAAGTCCTGGGAAGCGCCGTGAACCCCGTCCTTCGGGAGGGGAACTCCGACCGTCGAGCCGCCGGCGCGGTGAAGGAATACGCGAAGAAGCACCCGCACAAGCTGGGCCCATGGACGCCGAATTCCAAGGCGCACGTGGCCACCATGAGCGGCGGCGATTTCGCGACCAACGAGAAATCGGTGACCGTCCCCGAGGCGACCACCGTCCGGATCGAGTTCACCGACCAGAACGGAAACGTCACGGTCTTGAAGGACAAGATCGCGCTCAAGGCCGGCGAGGTGATCGACGGCACCTTCATGAGCAGCGCGGCGCTCGTGAGCTTCCTCGAGGCGCAGATCGAGGAGGCCAAGAAGCAGGGCGTGCTGTTCTCCATCCACCTCAAGGCCACGATGATGAAGGTCTCGGATCCGATCATCTTCGGCTATGCCGTGAGGACGTTCTTCCGGGACGTCTTCGACAAGCACGCGGCGGCCTTCAAAGAGATCGGCGTCGATCCGAACAACGGCCTGGGCGACCTGTACGCCGCGATCAAGCGCCTGCCGCCGGCCAAGCAGGCCGAGATCGACGCCGACATCCAGGCGTGCTACGCCAAGCGGCCTCCGCTGGCGATGGTCAACTCCGACAAGGGAATCACCAATCTGCACGTGCCGAGCGACGTGATCATCGACGCCTCGATCCCCCCGATGATCCGGGACTCCGGGCAGATGTGGGGGCCGGACGGCAAGCTGCGTGAAGCGAAGGCGGTCGTCCCCGACCACAGCTACGCGCCGCTCTATCACGAGGCCATGGAGCACTGTAAGCAGCACGGCGCGTTCGACCCGAGGACCATGGGCACCGTGCCGAACGTCGGGTTGATGGCGCAGCAGGCCGAGGAATACGGGTCCCACGACAAGACCTTCCAGATCGCGGCGGCCGGCACGGTTCGCATCGTCGACGCACAGGGCAAGACGCTGATCGAGCACACCGTCGAAGCCGGCGACATCTGGCGGGCCTGCCAGGTGAAGGATGCCCCGATCCGTGACTGGGTGAAGCTCGCCGTCACCCGGGCGAGGATCACCGGCGCGCCGGCGGTGTTCTGGCTCGACAAGAAGCGGGCCCACGACGCGCAGCTCATCGAAAAGGTCACCCGGTACCTTCGAGACCACGACACCAGCGGGCTCGACATCCGCATCCTGTCCGTCGCCGAGGCCGCGCGCTTCTCGCTGGAGCGGATGCGGGCCGGCCAGGACACGATCTCGGTGACCGGCAACGTCTTGCGCGACTACAACACGGACCTGTTCCCGATCCTCGAGCTCGGCACCAGCGCGAAGATGCTCTCGATCGTGCCGCTCATGGACGGCGGCGCTCTCTTCGAGACCGGCGCCGGCGGCTCGGCCCCCAAGCACGTCGAGCAGTTCCTGGAAGAGGGGCATCTCCGGTGGGATTCCCTCGGTGAGTTCCTCGCCCTCGCGGAGTCGTTCGATCACATGGGCCGCGCGGCCGGCAACACCAAGGCCCAGGTATTCGCCGAGGCACTCCACAAGGCCAACACCAAGTTCCTGGACAGCGACAAGTCGCCGTCCCGCAAGGTGGGCGAGCTGGACACGCGCGGGAGCCACTTCTACCTCGCCATGTACTGGGCGGAGGCGCTGGCCGCCCAGACCCAGGACAAGGAGCTTCAGGCGCGCTTCGCCAAAGTGGCGAAGCAGCTCAAGGAGAACGAGGCCAAGATCCTCGCCGAGCTGAAGGCCGCGCAGGGAAGACCGGTCGAGCTCGGCGGTTACTTCCGGCCCAATCCCGAGCTGGCGTCGAAGGCGATGCGTCCGAGCGCGACGCTCAATGCCATCGTGGACGCCGTCTCCTGACGATGAGCGTCACGGCCGCGGCCGACGGGATCAAAGAGGTGACGACGCCGCTCAGCGACGCCGACGTCGAATCACTGAAGACCGGTGATCGCGTGCGGATCACCGGCGTGGTCTACACGGCGCGCGACGCGGCGCACGGGCGGCTGTGGCCGCTGATCCAGGAGGGCCGGCCGCTGCCGATCGACGTGCGCGGCCAGATCATCTACTACACCGGACCGTCGCCCGCGCCGCCGGGCGAGGTCGTCGGATCGATCGGCCCCACCACCGGTAGTCGCATGGACAAGTTCACGCCCGCGCTGATCAAGCTCGGGCTCAAGGCCACCATGGGGAAGGGCGTGCGCTCGCAGCCGGTCAAGGACGCCTTCAAGCAGTACAAGGGCGTCTACTTCGGCGCGATCGGCGGCGCCGGCGCGGTGCTGTCACGGTTCGTGAAGCGCGTCGAGATCGTGGCCTACGAGGACCTCGGCACGGAAGCGATCCGCCGGCTCGAGGTCGAGGGGTTTCCAGCCATCGTGGTCAACGACTGCCACGGCGGAGACCTCTATCAGGACGGCATGAAGGCCTATGCACGGGAGGACCCATGAGCAGCCGGGTGATCGGGCAATCGCGGCCCCCCATCGCGGCGCCGCATCTGAGAACGGATCCGTGGTGGGCGCTGCCGATCACGGTCGTGATCGTGCTCGGGTCGTTCCTGATCTACTCGACGTGGGCGGCGTTCCAGAACGCGCACTACTTCGCGGCGCCCTATCTGTCGCCGTTTTATTCGCCGTGTCT
>QHSQ01000255.1 GCA_003221615.1 Candidatus Rokuibacteriota bacterium
CGTCGATGCAGACGTTCGTGAGCACGCGATAGAGCCACGTCGACACCGCCCACCGGCTCGAATACGAGCCGCGCGCCTCGTAGGCCTTCAGCAACGCTCTCTGGACGGCGTCCTCCGCGTCTGACCGGTTGCCGAGCAGGCGGTAGGCCACCGCGTAGAGCCGGGTCGCGTAGTCCTCGACGGTGCGGGCGAACGCGCGTTCGTCCATCTCGGTCAGTTATACGCGCCGGACGTGCGGAAGGGTGGAACGGGACTAGCGGGATCCCGCCGGCGGCCGAGCGCTCCGGATCGCGTCCCAGAGGCTGGCGGCCGTCAGCGGCACTCGAGTGATCTCGACGCCGCGATCGGCCAGCGCGTCCTCGACCGCATTGGCGATCGCCGGCACCGGCGAGATGATGCCGCTCTCGCCGACGCCCTTGACGCCCAGCTCGTTGCGCGTCGAGGGAAAGTCGAGCGCGATCACGTCGAGCGGCGGCACCTGGTTGGCCCTCGGCAGGCCGTACTCCATCAGCGAGCCCGTCACGAGCTGGCCCGCGCCGTCGTGGATGAGCTCCTCGGCCAGCGCGGCGCCGATCCCCTGGACGATCCCGCCGTGAAGCTGGCCCTCGACGACCATCGGATTGAGGGGACGGCCGCAATCGTGTACGGCCACGTAGCGCAAGAGGCGCAGCTCGCCGGTCTCGACGTCGACCTCGAGGGCGCAGGCGTGGGCGCCGAACGCCCAGGTGACCGTCTCCGGCCGGAAGAACGCGCACGCGTGAAGGCCGGGCGCGCCCTCGCGCAGCAGGGTCGGGCTCCTCAGCGACGCGCGCGCCAGCTGCCCGATGTCGACAGCGCGCCCGGCCATGCCGGCGACGTGCGCGCGGCCATCGACGAGCACGACGTCAGCCGGCGCGCACTCCAGGAGCTCGCCCGCGACCAGCCGCGCCTTCCGCGCGACCTCGCGCGACGTGCGCGCGACTGCCGGCCCCGCCACCGCCGCGACGCGGCTCGCGATCGTGCCGTTGCCGTAGCCGACGACGGCGGTGTCGCCGCCCACGACGACGACCCGTTCGGCGTCCACGCCGAGCTCGGCCGCGCACACCTGCGCCAGCGTGGTCTCGTGGGCCTGGCCCTGCGAGGAGACGCCGATCTGGAGATAGATCGTCCCGCTCGGATCGATCCGCACGTCGGCGCCCTCGAATGGCCCGATGCCGGTGCCTTCGAGGTACGCGGACAGCCCGATACCGATAGGTTTCGGCGAAGCCCGGCGCGATCGCTGGGTGGTACGCCACTCGTCGTAGCCGAAGCGGGCGAGCAAGCGGTCGAACGCGGCCGGAAAATCGGCGGGATCGTACACGATCGGCACACCGTCGCGGTAGCGGAGGCCCGTCGTGTAGGGCATCTCGTCGGCGCGAATGAGGTTGCGCCGCCGCAGCGCCGCGGGATCGATCCCGCTCCGCCGCGCGGCGCGATCGAGAAGCCGGTCGAGCACGTAGGCGACCTCGGGTCGACCGGCGCCCCGATACGCGGCGGTGAAGGTCTTGTGGGTGACCACGTTGACCGCGGATCCCTTGAGATGCGCGATGCGGTACGGCCCGGGCAGGTGGTTGATCGTATTCAGGGTGATCACGTCGCCGATCACGGGATACGCGCCGCCGTCGCGGGTGAACTCGGTCTCCAGTGCGGCGATCGCGCCGTCCTGGGCCACGCCGAGCCGCGCTCGATGGCGCTGGTCCCGGTCGGGCGCCGTCGCCAGGAAGTGCTCGCGACGGGTCTCGATCCACTTCACGGGCCGCCGCAGCCGGCGCGCCACCGCGGCCAGCAGGACGTCCTCGGGATAGACGTGACCCTTGGCGCCGAAGCCACCGCCGACGTCGGGCGCGATCACACGCACCTGCTCCTCGGCGAGACCGAGGGCCGCGGCGACCGCGGCGCGCACGGCGAACGGGACCTGGGTCGAAGTCCAGATCGTCAGGCGGCCGTCCGGCGCCTCTGGTTGCACCAGCACGCCGCGGGGCTCGATCGGCATCGCGGCGATGCGCGGCACGCCCAGGCGCGCTTCGACGATCACGTGAGCGTCCGCGAAGCCCCGGGTGACGTCACCGACGACGCCGTCGGACGGGCCGGCGACGTTGTCGGGCCACTCGTCGAAGACCCGTGGCGCGCCCATCGCGAGCGCGTCGTCGACCGTCGCCGCCGCGGTCAGCACGTCGTAGCCAACGTCCACCGCGTGCGCGGCGTCGGTGGCGCGGTAGACGTCGTCCGCGACCACCACCGCGAGCGCCTCCCCGGCGTAGCGAACCTTCGGGCCCGCGAGGGCCGGCTGGGCATAGGCCCTGAGTCGAGGTGACGGCACGAGCGGGGGCACCGCGCCGGCGCACTCCGGCAGGTCCACGATCGTGAGCACCGCGACGACGCCGGGCTGCGCCATCGCGCGCCGCCCATCGACCGCGAGGATGCGGGCGTGGGCGTGAGGGCTCCGGACGATCGCCGCGTGGAGCAGATCGGGCAGCCGCAGGTCGTCCACGTAGCGACCGCGCCCGGTGAGAA
Source organism: Candidatus Rokuibacteriota bacterium (assembly GCA_003221615.1). GTDB lineage: Bacteria > Methylomirabilota > Methylomirabilia > Rokubacteriales > CSP1-6 > AR31. The sequence continues at coordinate 2,533 of QHSQ01000255.1, forward strand.
AGCGCCGATCTTCGCGACGTTTGAGCGAAAGGCCGATGGGCGTCATGAGATTGTCGTCGGGCGTTGTGGCAGTATAGGCGCCGGACCCGGGGAGGTCACACGCATGAACTACCGTCCGGTCGAGGGCTGGGGGCGACTGCCCGAGGGGTGGTCGTACGTGGAGTCGACGAGCGTGGCCGTCGACGCCAGGGACAACGTGTACGTTTTCAATCGCGGCGAGCATCCGGTGATCGTGTTCGACCGCGAGGGGAAATTCTTGCGGTCGTGGGGCGAAGGGGTGTTCCGGCGCGCCCACGGGATCACGATCGGCCCCGACGGCACGCTCTGGCTCACCGACGATCTGCACCACACCGTGCGGCAGTTCACGCCCGAGGGCAAGCTCTTGCTGACGCTCGGCGATCCGGACAAGCCCTCGTCGCTGCACGGCGGCAAGCCGTTCAACCGGCCGACCCACGTCGCGCTGTGTCCGAAGAACGGCGATGTCTACGTGTCGGACGGGTACGGGAACTCGCGCGTGCACAAGTACGATCCCAAGGGCCGCCTGCTCTTTTCATGGGGCGAGCCGGGTACCGACCCGGGATGCTTCAACATCCCGCACAACATCGCCACCGACGCCGAGGGGCGCGTGTACGTCGCGGACCGTGAGAATCACCGGGTCCAGATCTTCGACGACAAGGGCAAGTACCTGACCCAGCTCAGCAATCTCTACCGCCCGTGCGGGCTCTTCTCCGATCGGCGCAACGGGGGCCTCCTCTACGTCGGCGAGCTGCCGGCGGCGCTGTCGATCAGCGCCGAGGTGCCCAACATCGGCGCCCGCGTCAGCATCGTCACGCTCAAGGGCGAGCTGGTGGGCCGGATCGGCGGCCGCTTCGCCGGAGAGAAACCCGGCGAGTTCATCGCTCCGCACGGGTGCGTCGTCGACTCGCGCGGCGACCTCTACGTGGCCGAAGTGTCGTGGACCGCACTCGGCCGCGACCTCAAGCCGCCGCGCGAGATCCGCTCGCTGCAAAAGTTCGCGAAAGTATGACCGGGATAGCCGACCGGCTCCTCGACGCGCTGGCGCGTTCCGGAGCCCGGCGATACGGCGGCGAGGTCGTGTCCGAGCTCGAGCACGCGCTCCAGTGCGCCGAGCTCGCGCGAGAAAACGCCGCCGACGAGGAGCTCCAGCTCGCCTGCCTGCTGCACGACGTCGGCCGCTACGCGATCGATCAGACGCTCGTGGCCGACACCCTCGAGGCGACGCGGGTCGGGCCGAGCGCGCGAGGCCATCACGACGTCGGCGCCGATCTGCTGGCGCCCTGGGTGCCCGAGCGGGTCGCCTGGTGCGTGCGCATGCACGCCGACGCCAAGCGCTATCTGTGCGCGACCGAAGCCGCGTACGTCGACCGCCTCTCGCCGGGCTCCCGCCACACCTTGCGGCTCCAGGGCGGCGTCATGTCCGCGGACGACGCCGCTCGGTTCGCGCGGCATCGATGGGCGGCCGACGCGGTCGCGCTGCGGCGCTGGGACGACGAGGCGAAGGTGGTGGGCAAGTCGACGCGAACGCTGGGCGAATGGGCGGCGCTCGTGCGGCGCGGGGTGTCGCGGTGAGCCCGCTCGGCGAGGCGCAGGTCACGGCCGAGCTGGCGCAGACGCCGGGGTGGAAGCGATCCGGCAAGGCGATCGAGCGCACCTATCGGTTTCCGGATTTCAAGGCCGCGATCGTCTTCGTCAATTGGGTGGCGGCACTCGCCGAACGGGCGAACCACCATCCCGACATGACGATTCGCTACAACGAGGTCACGGTCTCGGTGTGGACTCACTCCGACGGCGGGCTCACGCCGAAGGACTTCGCGCTCGCTCGCGGGATCGACGCGCTGTGACGGTCGCGCTTCCCGATGCCTTTGGCGCCCGCTTCGCGGCGCTCGAGGAGCAATTCCTCACGACGAAGGCGGGCGATCTCTTCGCCGAGTGCTTCGGCTGCGGCCCCGAACACCCGATCGGCTTGCGCGTCAGGTGCTTCAAGACCGACGAGGGCGTGCTGGCGCCGGTCTTCGTGGCCCGGCGCTTCGAGGGGCCCCGGGGCGCGGCCCATGGCGGGATCGTCACGACCTATCTCGATGAGATCCTGGCCGGGGCGGCGTTCCGCGCGACCGGCCGTCTCTCCGTCACCGGCGAGATCACCGTGCGCTTCGTGAAGCCGGTCCCGCTCGAGACGCCGCTGCTGGGGCGTGGGCGCTTGAGCGCGCGGGAGGACCACGACCGCTACGTCGACGTCGAGGGCGTGATCGAAGAGCTGGCGAGCTCCGAGGTGCTGGCGCGGGCGCGCGGGCGCTTCTTTTTTCGGAAAGGAAGCGCACGCGCTACGCCGCCCGTCTCCGGGCCCTAGACGCGGGCGAGGAGCGCCATCACCGGCGGACGCTTCGGCGCCGGCTGATAGCGGCACTTCAGATCGGTGCGCTCGAGGATCTCCACGTAGGTGCCCATCACCATGCGGTAGTAGGCCGGATGACGCCCGGCGGGGCCGCCGTTGTATTCGGTCAGGGCCTCCTTGATGTTCGGCTTGCGGGTCATGATGTCGCGCAGGTAGGCCATCGCGAACTTCGTGCTCACCGTGGGGATCGCCAGGTCACCGAGGTCGCGCTGTCCTTTGAGGACCGGACGCTTGAAGGGGCCGACTTTCGATTCGAACAGAGCCGCCGTCGACGGCAAGGTCTGGAATAGTCCTACTTCTCCGGCATTGCCGACCGCATCGTGGCGGAACTCCGACTCCACCTCTGCCTGCGCGAGCGCCATGCAGTGGTCGATCTGGGTGCGCTCGCTCTCGACGAACAGGACTTCCGGGAAGTGCTGGAAGGCTTTGATGGGCGCGCTCGGGTTCTTCTCGCCGATGTACGCCAGGACCGCCCGGCTCAACCGCTCGGAGTTGGCCTCGTTCGCCACAGCCAGGACCTGGCGCGTCAGCACGACCCCTCCAAGGGCGATCGCGCCGACCAACGTCAAGCTCGCGAGCACTCTGTTAAGTCTGCGCATGCACTCCCTCCTTAACTGTTCTTTGCGCGACCGACCTGATTCAGCTGTGACTGCGGGAAGGTGAAAAGTGAAGTTCTGGCAGTATTGCATGGGCCGATGGACTAACGCAACAGGCTGTTGGTTCGTTCCGGATATCCACAACCGGCAGGGGCAGTCTC